>VKGY01000044.1 GCA_008080685.1 Spirochaetota bacterium | reverse complement strand
CGGGAGCATGTCTCGGCGATCACCGCCAGGTTGTGAGTGATGAGGAGCACGGAGGTGTTCAATGTTGCCTGCAGTTCCTTCATGAGTTCAAGGATCTGAGCTTGGATGGTCACGTCCAGGGCGGTGGTGGGCTCGTCTGCGATAAGGAGGGCTGGCCTGCAAGCCAAGGCCATGGCTATCATCGCCCTCTGGCGCATGCCCCCCGAGAGGGCATGGGGGTACTCATGGATGATTTTTTCCGCCCTGGCAATTCCCACCATTTTCAGCGCAGAAGCGGCTTCCTTCCACGCGCCTTCCCTGGAGAAACCCCTGTGGAGCCTGTAGACTTCCGCCAGTTGGTCCCCAATCTTGAACACGGGGTTGAGGCTTGTCATGGGCTCCTGGAAAATCATGGATATCCTATTGCCTCTGATCTTTCTCATTTCCTGTTCTGGGAGTTCCGTAAGCTCGGTGTTTCCAAACAATATATTGCTTTCAGGCAGGATGCGTCCCATGGGCTTGGGCAGAAGCCCCATTATGGACAGGGATGTGACGCTCTTCCCGCATCCCGATTCCCCTACCATGCCCAGGAATTCTCCTTCCCGCACATTGAAGCTTATCCCGTCCACTGCAGGGACAACCCCATCTTCTGTCCAAAAATGGGTGCGGAGATTCCGTACTTCCAGCAGGGTCTCACCTATTTCGCCCATTATGTTCCTCATGTGTTTTTAAGCCTTGGATCGAGCGCGTCCCTAAGCCCGTCGCCCAGGAAATTGTAGCAGAGCACGGTAACGAAAATCATCAAGCCCGGCCAGAATGCCTTCCATGGGGCGTTTATCATGGTGTTGAGTTCCTGGGCGTTAGTGAGCATGTTTCCCCAGCTTGCCGCTGGAGGCATGACACCAAGGCCGAAGAACGGCAAGGATGGCGCCTGCCACCCCCATGGTTGCCGCCACGATTATCGGTCCCATGGCGTTAGGGAGCACATGGCGGAAAATGATCCTGCGGTCCTTGGCTCCAATACCTCGGGCGGCTTCCACGTAGTCCCTGCGCATGAGTGAAAGGAACTCCGCACGCACCAGGCGGGCGATTCCCGTCCAGCCCGTCAGCCCAAGGACGATCATGACGTTGAAGATGTTAGGCTTTAAAACCGACATGACGGTTACAAGGAGGAGAAAGGTAGGGATGCACATGATGGCGTCCACGATCCTCATCATGATGTTATCGATGACCCCGCCGTAATACCCGGCCAAGCATCCCCAGACCGTGCCGATGAGAATCGAGATCCCCACGGAAACAAATCCTATGGTAAGTGATATCCGAGAGGCGTAAAGGATGCGGGAGAATACGTCCCTGCCCAATTCGTCCCTGCCCATAAGGTTGGGCTTGAACCTCGCGGGCTTGCCTTCGTCGTCGAAAAGATAAGAGCCGCCTTCCCTTGCCTTGGCCAGGAATTCCTGATCAGCGGGGAAGATTTTTTGCGTCACATCCCTATAGAAAGCTTCGCCCTTGTCCGGAACCACCACAACCAGATCCTCGTGCAGGATCACATGGTAGGAGACGTGCATAGGCTTCAAGTCAATGAGGAATATGTCATACCGGGGATCTCCTCCTTCCGGGTACGGCGCCACCAGGGATGCGAGGGCGGCGGTACCATAGAAAAAGAGGAGGGTGCAAAGGCCTATGACTGCGAAAGCGTTTTTCCTGAACCTGTTCCACAGGACCTTCATTCTTTTGCCGAAGGTGTCGGAGTATTCCAGGGATTCCGCGGAGCTAGGGTTGTTGGTTTCGATGCCTGCCATTTCCCTTTCCTTCAATCGTATCGGATGCGAGGATCCGCTACAGCGTAGAGCACATCCGCCAGGAGCGAACCCAGGATGACCATGGTGGAGGAGAGCAGGAGGTTGCCCATCATGAGAGGATAGTCCCGGGTAAATGCGGCCTGGACCGCAATCCTCCCTATGCCCGGCCAGCCGAAGATGGTTTCAACTATCGCCGCTCCTCCCACGAGGCTGGGAACGATGAAGCCCAAAAGGGTAATGACGGGCAATAGGGCATTGCGTAGGGCATGCTTTCCTATGACAACCCGGCTTGCCAGGCCTTTGGCCTTGGCGGTGCGGACATAGTCCTGGCGAATTACCTCCAGCATGGCCGACCTCATGTAACGCATCTTGGAGGCCATGGTGCCCATGCCTAAAACCAAGGTTGGCAACACCAAATGCCGGACCCGGTCCCAAAAATCGTAGCCCTGCACCGAGAGACTGTACATGCCTGAGGTGGGCAGCCAGTCGAGGCGGAGGCTGAAGACAAGGATCATCAAAAGGCCGAACCAGAAAGAGGGTAGAGACACACCGATGAATGAGACTGTGGAAAAGGCGTAGTCGAAGGCGGTGTTCCTTCTCATTGCCGAGATTATTCCAGCGGGGATGGCGATTGCAAAGGAGAAAATGGTGGCGCAGAGGGCTAGGATCAGGGTATTGGGGAGGGCTTCCATGAGGACTCTGCTCACTGGCCTTGCGTAGTAGAATGAATTGCCTAAGTCGCCCCGCATGATGTTGCCCAACCAAATCGCGTACCGCAGAGGCAGGGGCTTGTCCAATCCCAACTGCAGGCGGATAAGGGCCAAGTCCTGCTGGCTCACCTGGTCAGGATTTACGAACATATAGACCGGGTCTCCCGGCGCCAAGTTTATAATGAGGAACGAGATTATTGTTATGATGAACAAGAGGGGAATCGCCTGAATCAAGCGACGCAGGATGAAAGACCACACCGGAGGCTCCTTTCGCGGTCGGCGCGGGAGGGGGGACTTGCCCCTTTCCCGCGCCCGATCGCCTAGCGTTGCATGCGCATTATTCCACGAAGCTCTTTTCAGGGTTGAACCAGCCGAGAAGGTCGTAGCTCTTCACGTCTCGGACATTCTTGGCATAGGCAAAGGCCTGGGTGCGGTTGATGATGAAGGTGTAGGGCACTTCCTCGGAGATAATCTCCTGGGCTTTCCACGCAAGCCGCGCCTGCTCCTTGAGGTCGATGGTTTCCTTGATCTTGTCGAAGAGGGCGTCGACCTCGGCGTTGGAATAGCGGCCTCGGTTGAGGAATCCCTTGTTGACATCGCTGTGGTAGAAGGCGGCGTGGTTGGCCGTGAGGCCCGTGGAGAATCCGCCCACATAGCCGTCGAACTTGCCGACTTCGACGTATTTCGTCAGGAAGGTGTTCCATTCCAGGATCTGAGCCTCTACTTCCACGCCCACCAGCTTGAGGGCGCTCTGCACGTACTGGAGGATCTTCTCCCGCATGATGTTGCCCTTGTTGGTGATCATGAAGATCTTGAACCTCTGTCCATCCTTTACTCTTATGCCGTCCTTTCCGACTCTCCATCCAGCCTCGTCGAGCAGGGCCTTGGCCTTTGCGAGGTCGTAGGCGTAGCGCTTGGCGTTGGGATTGTAGTATGGGCTGGTGGGGACGAAGGAGGAGACTCCCACCCGGCCGTTGCCCTTGTAGATGCCCGACACTATCTGCTGGGTGTTGATGGCGTAGCTCATTGCCTGCCTAACCCGCTTGTCTGAATAGAAAACGCCCTTGGTGTTCCATACCACGCAGTCGAAAACCGGGCCAACGTAGCGCTGGACATTGAGCCCCGGTATTGCGCTCATCCGCGCCACATCCGACTCGGGGACGAATACCCGGTTTGCCTCGCCTTTTTCGGCCTTGACCATGGCGGTGGCGGAGGATCCGGAGTTGACGAAGATATAGCGATCGAATCCCACCAGTCCGTCCCAATACTTGTCAAAGCGCTCAAGCTTGACGTTCTGGTTGGTAAGCCACTCGACGAACTTGAAGGGGCCGTTGCCTATGGGCTTGCGGGCGAACTCCGACTCCTTGAGTTTTGTCTTGTCGTACTTGGAGATTTCGCTCTTGGGGACGATGTAGCCTGCAGTGAAATAGGAAAGGATGACCCCGTCCACCTTGGAGAGGTTGAAGACCACGGTGAACTGGTCGGGAGTGGTGATTTCCTTCACCGCCTCGTAGTCCATGCGGCGGGGTGAGTTGACTGCGGGGTCGCGGATCAGGTCGTAGGAAAACTTGACGTCCTCGGAGGTCATTTTCTGGCCGTTGTGGAAGAAAACGTCATCCCTCAGTTTGAAGGTGATAGTAAGGCCGTCCTTCGAGACTTCAAAGCTTCTGGCCACGTTGGGGACGATCTCAAGGGTCGGGCTGTACTTGAGGAGGGCCGAGAATATGAGGGCGCAGACATCGCTGGAGGCCGAGTCGGCGTTGATGAAGGGAACAAGATAGAGGGGGTCGGAGAAGGTTGCGTAGAGCAAGTCTCCGCCCGATTTCTTCTGCGCCACCGCGGGACCCGCCATGAGGGTCAGCAGGGCAAGCGCGAGCAATAAGCTTCTTTTCATTTAAGTATCCTCCTTGCCGATCAGTGGTGAACCGCGATCATGACGGCTTTGTAGCCTTCGGCGGGTTCGGTGGTGACATGGACGTCCATGCCTTCGGACAAGGATGCGCGGTCTCCTTCGCCGTTTTTGGTCATGAAGGTCAGCCCGGGGGAGAGGTAGATCGAGACCGGAGCCCCCGCGTCCACAGCCAATTCGCCCTCCGCCACCTTTTTGACTATAACGCGCCGATCCACGAAATATGCGTCCACATGGACAAGCCTGTTGTCCGTGTTGCAGCGTATGAGCCAGAAGTTGGCCACATCCAAGGCATGGTCTATGGTGGAGGCCTTGCCGTTCACTTCCACAAGGGCGTGGGTGCCGAGCTCAAGGTACGTAATTTCGGTCGTCGTCTCACGGAACATGCGCTTCCTGAAGAGTATCTTCACCCGCTCCGAGGCCTCGGCGTAGTTCTTGCCAAGGTCCTGGTCGAATTTAATGGTGGTGATGTTCTTGCTGAAGTCCACGACGCAGGAGGTTCCCGCGGGCTCGAGGAATTTGCCCGTCCCGTCCTTGGCGTAGACAACCGTGAGGGGTATTCCATCCACTGAGACAAAAGCCGATCCTTCGATGACCCCAATGTTGCCGATCATGATTTCATTCGGCTTGGCAAGGGCCCAGGCTTCATCGAGCTCCGGCTCTAGTTCCTGGATCTCAACCTTGGATATCACCCGACCCGCTTGATCCTTCCTTTCCGAAGGAGCGGCAAGGATGGAATCAGTCCGATTGGATCGGATGTCGACTATTCCGTACAGCCCCGGCTTGTCTGTCCTGATTCCCTTTCCCTGAGCCTCAAGGCCGTAGAAGGGTACCTGGACCTTTTCCGCCCATCCATCCTTAGCGACAACCGTAACGGACAGACCTTTCTTGGCGATGTCCAGCCAAGCCATTTCCTGATCGAGACGCTTGATTTCGGTCTTGCCGTGGAGAACAAAGGTTTCCTCCACATGACCTCCCGCCTGACCTGCCACCCAGAGAGTGAGCGAGGTGCCCGTAAAACCTGCCAAGGTTCCGGTTTTTGTCACTTCGCCCGCCCCAAACACTAGGGGGACAGAAAGGAGGAGGAAGCAGGCCATGAGCAACGAGATCTTGGATTTCATTGCAGCCTTCCTTCCAGAAAGAATGAGAAAGCCCAAGGCTTTCTGGCACTGGCCGGAAGGCGTGGAGAACCCTGGGTGCCGTGGTCACGGGACCGGTTTATCAGATACGGCCGCAGCTCCAATAGAGTCACTGTACGCATTCCGCCCTGTTCCGAAACGGCAACGCCGTTTGATTCACCCACTATGGAGTGGCGGATTCCAATTGTCAAGGAATAAAGCCTACAGGAGAGACCCTCGCGCGGAAGTAATGATGGAATTGCATGAAAACCGATTTTTTTCTCTTTTTCCCTTTTCCCAACGAAGAACTTGCCGTATACTTTTCAGAATTTTAGAGTTTTCTTAAGGAGGATAGCACGGAATGGAAAAACAGAGAAAATTGGATGCCAAGCTTTTAGTCATGGGCTTGCAGCATACCTTCGTCATGTTTGGGGCTACGGTGCTCGTGCCGATCTTGACGGGTTTGGATGTGGGCGTAACCCTTTTCGCCGCCGGGTTGGGAACCTGGATATTCCATGTGGTCACCAAATTCAAGGTTCCGGTCTTCCTGGGCTCCTCCTTCGCCTTCATCCCGGGCATCATCGCCATTGGGCAGAAGAATCCGGCCACCATCCCCTACGCCCTGGGCGGGATGGCCATCGCAGGGCTTCTCTATGTTGTGGTTGCCATCATCTTCCGCTACGTGCCCCATTCGGTACTCCACAAGATACTTCCTCCCCATGTGACCGGCCCCATGATTGTCCTCATCGGTCTCATCCTGGCTCCCGTGGCCGTTTCCAATGCCAACGGGACCAACTCCCCGGCCTTGGCAGAAATGCTCGGATCGGGCGGCTGCTGGGCGGTGGCCCTCTTTACCTTTTTGGCTGGTGTCGCAGCCAAGATACTCTTCCCCAAACTGGGCTGGAAGTTCCTCTCAAATCTTCCCGTGCTTGTGGCGCTGGTAGCCGGATACGCGCTCTCCGCCATCCTCGGCTTAGTGGAGCTCGCCTCCGTAGTCCAAGCCGACTGGCTGGGCGTGCCGAAATTCATGCTGCCTAAGTTCTCAGCCGAGGCCATCACCTACATACTGCCAATAGCCATCGTCACCATTGTCGAGCATTTCGGCGATGTCCTGGCCATCGGCAACGTTGTGGGAAAGGATTATGTCGAAGACCCGGGCATCAGCCGGACCCTCATAGGCGACGGCATCGCCACCACGCTGGCGGCCTGCATCGGAGGCCCGGCCAACACTACCTATTCTGAGAATACCGGAGCTGTGGCCCTCACCGGTGTCACCAATCCCGTAGTCATGCGGATAGCCGCCACTTTTGCCATCGTCTTGGCAGTGGTTCCCAAATTCACAGCCCTCATCGCGACCATTCCCGCCCCGGTGATCGGGGGAATCTCCATCCTTCTTTTCGGAATGATTTCTTCAATAGGAATAAAGAACATGGTCGACGCGCGGCTCAATTTTGAAAATCCAAAGATCCTCATCATCACCGCCACCATGCTTGTGCTGGGCTTGGGCGGGGCTACCTTTGGGATCGGTAATCTCAAGTTCTCCGGCCTGGGCTTGGCGGCGATCTTCGGCATTGCCCTCAACCTCATCCTCAGGCCTCGGGATTCCACGTCGAAGGAAGGCTGATCTAGAGGTAGAACTCCGGCCTTCGGTCCTTGAAGGTGTTATTGTAGGGATTGAGCTGTTTGTCCTTGGCTAGGCGGGGATCGATCTCCGCCGCAAGGACGGCGGGAGCGTCGGGCGGACCCTCAAGCAGGTAGTCTCCCTTGGGCGAAACCAGGACGCTGCCCCCGGTGAACCTGAGGGTTTCGGATTCCCTCGCCTCGACACCGATCCGGTTCGCCGTGGCTATGAAGACCCGGTTCTGCACCGCCTGGGCGAAGTCCGCTCTTTGGCAGTAGGGCATGACAAGGTTAGAGCAATGGGCGATGATTTCCGCTCCTTGCCGGGCTAGGCTGCGGAAACTCTCGGGGAAAAACCAATCGAAACAAATCGCCATGCCAATTTTCGCATCCTGGTAATCAAAAATCGTAAAACCCAGGTCGCCAGGAGAGAAGAAAAGGGTTTCCTTATAGAACAGATGAGTTTTCCTGTACAGGTATTCTCTTCCGTCGGGCAGGACCGCCAGGGATGAATTATAGATTTTGCCTTTCGATTTTTCCGGAAACCCAAACACGAGGGCTGCGGAATTTCGGGCTGCAGTATTCCTAAGCGCGTCGAGGCATGGGGCTTTCATGTCATCCGAGAGGTTGAAGGCTTCTTCCCTGGAGAGAAACTGATAGCCTGAGTAGGATAGCTCGGGAAGGATAAAAAGGTCGGCCTTGACCGATCCCACAGCCTTTATGAGGGCTTCCACGTTGGATTTCTTTTCTCCAAAAGCGGGATGGTTCTGTACGATGGCAATCCTCAAATCAGTCTCCTTCGTGCGCGCTTGAGTCCGGACCTGAATTCAAGCGGTCCACTTCTTGGTTGATAAATTTCTCAAGGTAGAGCAATTCTCTTTCGCTGAGCCCCAGGCCGAGGCGATGATGGCCTGTACCGGCGGCGATGTCCAATTCTTTAGAGGCATAACCCTGGATCTGGGTTCTGGAGGGTATGACCTTGATGTCCCCCAGGTCAGAAAGGGGCCAGGAATCGACTTTCTCCGCTCCCAAACCCTTTGTCGCAATGGATATTCCGTGCCGGGAGATGAGAATTTGCTTTGTGGACACCAGAGGGCTAACAGTGGACTTGAACATGACAGCCCCGATCACCCAAAAAGGGATGCTGAAGAAGGGAAAGAAAAGCGGGGCTCTCATCCTCAGGGTCATGTAGGTCCAAAACGCCACAAACCCAATCCAGAACACGGAAAAGGTGGCGCCCGGTATAGTGGAGGTCCTGAAGGCTATTCTGGGGAGCAGAATTTTTGTTCCGTCTAAGGATTTTTCTATCAGAACCTTGGAGTCCGAGGGCAGGGTTTCAGGATACCTCGCGCCAGCTTTGGTCGATGCCCTGTCGAGGCTCTGGTCTTCCCGTGCGACTAAAGGCTTCTTGAAAACCTCTTCAATTTCGATGTTAGGAGCGGTTTTCAGCTGTCCCCGCAGGATTTTCGAGGCCATCTCGGCGGTCAGTGTCCGCATCGAAACATCAGGCTCAAGCCATGAGGCGAGGATGGGCTCTATTCGGGGAGAAATATCCATGAGGTTCCCGAGGTCGAGCTTAAGGTTCCTAGTTGGGAGTTCCGCGGGGTTCCTTCCGGTGAGGAGGAATACGATGGTCGCCGCGGCTCCGTACAGGTCGGATCGATGACTCGCCTTTCCGCCCACCTGCTCCAGGGGGATGTAGCCTGCGGTTCCCACCAGGGTGGCGCCGGGGAAGAGGGCGGAGCGGATGGCGTCCTGTACGCCGGAAAAGTCCACCAAGACGATGGAGCCGTCGTCGCGAAGGATAATATTCCGAGGATTGATATCCCTGTGGACGATTGGGGGTCTCAAGGACCCCAGGTAGGCGAGGATATCGCAGAGTTGGGCGAAAATTCCTTCGATTTCCTTCTCTGTCAGCTTTTTCCCGGAGCCTACCAAGGATGCGAGGTTCTTCCCCTGGATATGCTCCATGGCGATGACAAAGCGAAGCCGCCCCTCTCCCTCGTCCTCAAAACTCTCAATGTACCTAGGTATGGCGGGATGCGACAGGTGCCGCAACGCTTCCGCTTCTCTCCTGAAGACATCAACGGTGTTCCAGGATGTGGTGGAGGTGAAATCCAGGATTTTAAGAACGGCGTCGGCGGTAGCGACGGCGTCGCTATCCACGGGCATGCTTGCGCGCCAGGTGGAGGCGGAAAGGCCCCGTCCAAGCTCCTCCACCAAGGTGTAGTCCCGAATTTTTGCGCCCCTGGTCAATCCTCGTCTCCCGTCCTGCCGCCGAGCCGCTTGAGCTGGTCAAGGGCCTTGGCTCTCTCACGTTTTAGGCGCTTCGGCATAATTCCCCTGCCTGAAGGCGATTATCCCCTTGTCGTTCCACACAGTCCCGTGGTTGGGATCCTGCTCCAGGGCCTTACTGTACCATTGGAGGGCAGCTTCGAAATCGTCCTTCTCGTACGCCACCATGCCCAAGGCGTGGAGATAGTCTGGTTCATTGGGCGATATGGACAAGGCAAGCCTCAGGTCGGCATCCGCGCCGCCAAGGTCACCTAGGCTGCGTTTTGCCTCAGCTCGATTGAACAACACGCCCGAAAGGGCGGGTTCCTTGGCGAGAATTTCATCGAAGATGGCGATGGCGGAGGAGAAATCCCCCTTTTCAGTGAGCCTGATACCCTTTGAGTTCTGGACGATCGCGTAATCGCTCGCCTTGACCGACTCT
>VKGY01000043.1 GCA_008080685.1 Spirochaetota bacterium | reverse complement strand
TCTTTCCCGCGCCAGGGCGCAGCCCTTGGAGCCTTCGGCCTTGGTCGCGCCGGGCTTGCACGAAGGGCACGGGCACTCTGTATCTAAGTTTAAGTTCCTTCAGGTCCAAAGGATCCATGCAAAGGCCCGCGGCTTCCATGTTCGCAACAATGCCCGCTATTTCGCTCTCAGAGACGATGCCCTTGGATTTCCAATTGTCCATCGCCTCCGCATCGAAGTCCCCGAGACCTTCCGTGTCCTGGGCGTCGTAGACAAATTCCACGGGCGCGAAAGGCTTGAGGATGATGAGGGGCCGGGCGCCTTCCTTCAACGACCGGCCTTCCGCAGACCATTCGGTGCGGCTGGCCGCGAAGACGATGTCGGGCTTCTGGATATAGAGGAGGTAGGCGTTGAAGGGCGCGATCCTGGATCTGCGGGCGATGAAGCGCATCATTTTTGCGAACTCCGCGGAATTCCTGTACGCCGCGGAGCTTAGGAAGAGCTCGTTCAATTCCGATTCGGATCGGGGGAGGTCCAATTCTCTGGGCATGAAACTCAATCCTCCTTGGGAGAGTATATCCTGGTTCACAACCGCCGCGCCATCCTATATGGTACGGAAACCATACTCTGCGCGCGAGGGTTCTATACGTTATGCGAACAAATAAGGCCACGTTGGCGATCTTGGCTGCCATGGCTGCCGTGGCCACCATGGCGTCGGGATGCACCATCGAGGACTGGGACTATACGTGGAACGGCCACGGCATCGGCACGAACTACGACGGGGAGCTTTCCTTCGCCCTGATCGAGCCGAACAAAGGGGCGTACGCCTCCGCCGGAGATGCTCCGCCCCCCAGGAGCGGCCAACGACGTATGGAAGTCCACGGACGGAATCTCCTGGACGGAAATCAAGCCCAACAGCTACAAGACCACGGCCACCCATCCCAGCCTCGCGCCCTCGGAGGATGTGCGGGGGACAGACCTCTACAACCCCGCGGACGACCTGGACTGGTACCCCAGACTCAACCACAATCTCGCGGTCTGCGACCCCGACGGCTCAGGTCCCCAGGGCGTGAGGATTGCCCTATCTCAACGACGGAAACCTGGAATAGACCCGCCGGTACTTCGCGGATTTCTGGACCTCCGGGGACGGCATAACCTGGATCCAGGAGGATCCCATAAGCCTCTCCGCCCAGGACGAAGCCCTATTCGGCCGCTACAAGGCCGGCAGGGCGGCGGCGGCCCACTTCATCCACAATGGGGAGCTCTATGTCTCAGGGGGAACCTCCTGGTTCAATTTCCAGGAACACTCCCAAGGCTTCGTCGTCCCCGGCTGGGACAGGGTCTGGAACCGCTCCGCAGCAGGCTGGGCTGCCGTCGATCCCAGCAATTACGAGTACATCGACAGGCGGAGACACAAGATCCTGGAATTCGAAGGCACTTTCTGGATCCTGCCGGGAAGCAAGCCCGCGGCGATCCAATGGTACAAGGGCGCCGATTCCATCTGGAAGATCACCATGAATCCCTCCGGTGGAATCATCGACATAACCCTGGACGGCTCCTACAGGGCCGGCTCGCCCATGTACGGCATCGCCGAATATTGCGCCGAGGTTTTGACTCTGGCGACAGGATCCGATTCCAGGAAAACCGCCATGTATGTGATAGGCGTCGACGGCGACGGGGGTGTCCGCAACACCCTGTGGCGTATAACAAAAGTGGCGGAGGAGGACTAAATGAAGCGCACAACGTCAACCTTCGCCATTATTTTTATCTCGTTGAGCGGCATAGCAGGAAACCTTTTTCCCGTCGACTCGGAAGAAATAAAGTTGTGCGGCACCGGCTTGTCCTACTCCGTCCATCCCACATCCCTCCAGATGCCCTTGCATATCACGAGCCCCACGGAATTCCTATCCCGCGTCCTTGTGCAGTCATACTCGGACACCACGGTGTTCAGGAAAACCGGCTACTTCGAAGGTGGCGCCTCCATCCTGCAGGACGGCTACTATTTTGCCATCGCCAACGCCATATCCCTGTTCCGCCTCCATCCCGCGGGAAGGGACGACCTTGAGGAATACTACGGCCACCGAGACCGCTATACCTCCCTGGGGCTTAAGCTGTTACAATAGGTCATGGAATTTTCAGTCTGTGCATATCCCGAGACCGCCCAAATCCTGGCGGACCGGACAGGGGCCGAAGTAGCCCTGGAGCTTCAAAGCTTCGGCCTCAAGGGCGTGAAGTCGCCCCAGGCGGCGGCACTATCGACTTCTCCTCCCTCCTGCCGGAGATAGCCCGCCTCTCGCCCGAAGCCACCCTTTCCATGGAGATCGAAACCGGCGCCGAGGAAACCCTGCGTGGCCTTGAGTTCATCCGTTCAAGACTGTAAAAAATCCAGGGAGCTCCCAGGCTCGATGAAGGGGAGCGAAAAATACATCGGTGTTGCCAAACCTTCCTCGCCGTTCCGATCCATCGTAGAGGAGGACGGCTGTCTTTGTTTCCGGATAGCGGGATAGAAAGGCCGCCAAGCCTGAGGGAATGGCCGGAGGGTTCCAGGTGGACTTAATCTCGATGGGCATCAATGCCCGGTCTTTGGCCAGGATGAAATCCACTTCCCTGCCATCCGGAGTTCGCCAATAATAGAGCGAAAAGCGGATATCCATGTATTTTTTAAGTTCCCAGAATACAAATTGTTCCTTGATGGTTCCCGAATCCATCCTCAAATCCAAAGGCCGGAAATCCTGGATTATGCTGTTGACTACCCCCTGGTCGTAGAAGAAGTATTTGGGCGTCTTTGTCAATTCTTTTCCTCGATTGTTCGAATACGGCGGCAGGAGAGCCATAACAAAGGTGCCTGAGAGGACATCGAGGTACCGATCGATTTGCCTGGTGGAGATCCCCGCCGCGACCGAAAGGCTCGATTTATTGAGCTGCGATCCGTTGCGCAGGGCCAGCCAGGCGAGGGCTTTGTTGAAGGAGATCATGGACTCGTCCTTCAGGAAGGCTTTGATGTCCTTGGCTAGGTAGGTCTGGTAGATTCCGAATAGATACTCCCTCTTTTCAAGGTCATCTTCGCGGGACAGATTGGCCAAGCCCGGAAGAGCCCCATAGAGGAAAAATCGCCGCAGGGATGCGACATGGGAGGCTACTTCGTCTTCAGGCGTCCGACGTCCTATGTCAAAATCCTCCCGCAGCGGCGCAATCTCTTGGGCGGCGCTCGCTTCCCCGCTCAGCCATTCCCCATAGCTCAAGGGATACAAGATGGTTTCCAGTTTTCTACCCGCCAATGATTCCTTCAGATGAGTTTGAATTTCCAGGGATGAAGACCCGGTGGCGTAGATTTTCAATTCCGGATTGAGATCGTAGACGGCCTTGAAGACCGAGGAGATATTCTTGCAGTATTGAAACTCGTCGATGCAAATCGTTTTAGCCCGGATGTTGTGCAAGAATGATATGTAGCCATCGTTGAAAATCGAAAGATGGAGAGGATTCTCCAGGTTGAACAAGTCAGAAGGTTCGGCAAGGCTGCCCCGCACCATGTCCATCAGGGTTGATTTTCCGACCTGCCGAGCTCCAATGACAATGCTGATGCCACGGTTTTCCCTTTGGCGGACTAGCTTCTTCATCTCCTTGCGCACTATCATACGGATACTTTAAACGGAAACGTGAGAATTATCCAGATAAATATTACGATTCCGTGAGAATTATCTTAATTGGCACAACATTGTAATTTTTTGCAGGAAGACAGCAAGACCATGGCCGTGGCTGGCAATTTGTGAAGAAAGAAATGCATGAAACCGGAACCCCTGGGGCGAGCACTAGGGCAAACCTCGAGAAAGACCCCAAAGCCAAGTGGAAGGGCCTGTACCTCAGCGCGTCAATTTCTTCCATTCTCATGTTTGTGTTCATTATCGTGCAGATTATCGTATATTCGATCTAGAGCCCCCCCGGGGGACGCTGAGGGCATGTACAGGCTTATGAAGGAAAACTGGCTGCTCGGCCTCCTCTGCATGGATTTCCTATACATCATAGACTGCGCGCTTCTGGCTATCATCTACCTCGGCATATACATGGCGGTCAGGGAATGGGGCGAATCATCCATGCTCATCGCCGCCTATTTCTCCTCGGCTCAATACGGTCTACCTGTTCCTCGTTACACCCGTGATGGGAAGAAGCGGGCTATTCTGCCGGCCCACGATCTTCGCAGGCTTCGCGGCGGCTGTCCTCATGGTCATACCCTCCTCCGCGGGGACCTTGGGCATGGTCTTCTCCCTCGCATCCTTGGTCCCGTGGATGTTTTGGCTGGTTCAGGTATCCAAGGTCTTCAGGAAATTATCCGCCTGAGCGCGCTTGAATCATTCCAATCGTTTTTCCCGGCGGGATTTGTACATCTGGGCGTCCGCGAGGGCAATGAGCCCGTCCAGATCGCGCAAGGAGTCTTCTCCCATCGCCGCATGTCCTACGGAAATGCCCAGGCTCCAGGATCGAGGCTGGCTCGAGTTGAATTCCTCAATGGCGCCGGACAGCCTGGATTTTACTGCCTCGAAGGAGTTGGGGCCCGATGAGGACAGGAGGGCTATGAACTCATCCCCTCCCCAGCGGGCGGGGATGTCGCCGAATCTCAAGGAGGCCGTGAGGATGTCGGCGAAGGACTTGAGCACCTCGTCGCCCACTTCGTGGCCCAGATGGTCGTTGATCTGCTTGAAATGGTCTATGTCGATGAAGATTACCAGGACATCCGTGGCTTGGCTTTTCAGCCTCTCCCCCGCGGCTTCCAAAAAACCCCGGCGGTTTAGGAGGCCGGTGAGGAAATCCCGCTGGCTTTCGGACTTCAAGGTTGCCTCGTTCAGCTTGAGCTGGGTTATCTCGTCCAGGGAACCCACGACGATGCGCTGGCCAGGCCGATTCAGGCTGGATATCCTTTTTTCCTTGAGTCGGTACCAGGCTATGCCGCCGTCCGATTTCCTGGCCCGGAAGTGGAATTCCGCCACGGATTCCGAGGCGTAGAGACGGAATTTCTCAAGCTCTTCCCTGTCCTCGGGATGAACGAGTTGGAGGGGAATTCCGGTTTCCTCGCGATATTCACCTAGGGAATATCCAAGTTCCTTGGACAGGGGGCGGTTGGAGAACACTAGTTTTTCCTGGGAAATGTCCGCCGCGTAGATTATGAACGGGGCTACCTGGAGGATGTTCCGCAGGAATTCTTCCTTTTGCTTCAGCTCGTCGTTGAGGCGGCTCATCTCCCGCCTGGCGGAAACCAGTTCGTTCACCATCCTGGAATAGTCCTCCAGGATGGATTCGTCCTTCTCGATCATAGCCCCCGCCCATTCATGTGCGCCCGAGCGATGGAATAGGCTTCCTTTGCCTGGCCGGCGCTTCCGTCGGCGCCGATCCTTTTCCACAGATCGCCGGCTACGGAGACGGCTCTGCCTCCTACAAGGACTACAGGATCGTAGCCTTTCTGCGATCGCACACACCCCACCAGGGTTTCCATGGCGGGCAGGTTGACCGAAAGGGTAGCCGAGAGTGCGACGACGGTGGGCTTGTTTGCCACGATTTCCCTGACCAGGTCCTCGCTTGGAACGTTGGCACCGAAGTACCGGGTGTTCCATCCCTGGGCTTGGAAATAGTCGGCGATGTACCGAATGCCAATCTCGTGCAGCTCCCCTTCGGCGCAGGCGGCGAACATGGTCGGCATGTCCGTCCCGTGGTCGAAGAAGAAGGTTTCGTACTGCCCTGAGATGATGGCCTGGGTAGCTGCGGTGACGTAGTGTTCCTGGACTACAGAAATTTTTCCAGTATGCCAGAGGTAACCGACCTTCTGCTGGGAGGGGATGAATATCTCATCGTAAAGGTCGATCAGGCTCTTGCCCTGGGCGGCAAGGCCCTTTATCAGCTGTGTAGCGTAGCTTCTCCTCCCGCCCAGGAGAGCCTCGGTGTATTGGCGCACGTATAGGTTGTCCAAGCCCGGCTCGACTCGATAGACATTTTCAGGCGAATCCGGGGCTAAAAGCTCAACCTCGGCCTTGGCGCAGTAATCCGAGAACCTTTGGATGTCCTCGTCCACAAGGAGATTCTCCGCCGCCTGGGCCAATGCGCGCGTCGACAAGGCCAGGGACTCCATGCGGAAGCCCAGCTTCTCGGCTAGAACCTTAAGCCAATTCACGTAGTCCAAAAGGAGGGGCCGGTCACCGTAGAGGGCCGCGGTCCCGAAGAACCGCACATGGTGGGCGAGGTCCTCCAATGCCAGGTTCCTCTGCCTTTGGTTCCATCGTGCGGCGGTCTCCGGAATCAGGCTTTCCAGGACTTGGAAGGCTGCCTCCGCCAAAACCATGGGAGATCCTACAAGTGTCCTCAAGGAAACGCGTTCGGTTCTCATATGGGTGAAGTATAGGCCACATTGCCGTGCGGCGAAAGCCAAGAATAGGACAAGCCAAGAATAGGACAGGATATCAAAATCGACAGGATTTACACAGGAGCACATACTAAAAATATCACGTTGATAAATTAGGATTTTCGGTATAGTCTGGACAGGTGGGACAGCAAAGCAGTGCAGGCAGGTAGGTTTTCAATGCATCACCATGCTCATAAATCAAAACACATATTAGAGGTCAGGCTTTCCAGGATCATCGGGCATACCGAGTCGATCAAGAGAATGATTGAGGAAAACAGAGATTGCTCGGAGATTCTAATACAAATCGCCGCCGTGCGATCTGCGCTCAACAATGTAGGGAAAATACTCCTCAACGATCATATCGATCATTGCGTGAAGGATGCCTACCATACCGATGATCCGGACAAGGAGGCCCTTTTTTCCTTACTGAAGGATGCGATAGAGAAATTTGTTAAATAAAACCCTCAGTGGCAGTGCGCGCAGGCCACGAAGTGTTCCGGGCTGACCTCGATCAACTCCTGGCTTCCCTGGTCCTGGCAATGGCATTCCCCGTCCCGGCAAACGCATCCAGGGGCAAAGCAGCAATGGCCTCCTTGCTCGAACGAGTCCACCTCCCCGTCAAGGATGTAGTGTTCCCTTTCGGATATAAAGCCTTGCAAGTTGTCGCATACCTGGACTAGGGCTTTGGTGTAAGGGTGTTGAGGGGTGTTGATAACCTCGTCCCTCTTGCCGATTTCAATGATCCTGCCTTTATACATCACCGCTATCCGATCGCACATGTATCCTGCGGTGGCAATATCATGGGTTATGAAAATCATGGACATCCGGTGTTCCAGGATCAAACTTCTCAATAGGTTCAATATTCCCGCCCGGACCGAAACATCGAGCATCGAAGTGGGCTCGTCTGCTATGAGAAGCTTGGGCCTCAACGCCAATGCCCTGGCGATGGCCACTCTCTGCCGCTGGCCGCCGCTCAACTCATGGGTGAATCGATTCAGATACTCATTGGGTGGATTCAAACCCACATGATCCAGCAATTCCTCCGCGATTGCGGTTTTCCTGTTATCTTGGATATTCCCGTTTATTACCAAGGGTTCGCATATGATATCCTTCAATCTCATCCTAGGATTCAGGTACTCATAAGGATCCTGAAAAACGATTTGGACTTCCTTCCTGTACGCAGCAACATCCGAGGCTCGGTTACCAAGTATTTCCTTTCCTTGGAAAATAATCGACCCCGAATCAGGTCTCACGAGCCCTACAAGGATCCTGGCGGTTGTGCTCTTCCCACAGCCCGATTCTCCTATAATCCCAAGCGTCTCTCCCCTCTCCAGGGCAAAGGATACGTCATCAACGGCGAATACATTCTTATAGTCATCGCCGAGCTTCCTTTCGCTCCAGCGAAGCTTTTGCCGAAATGTTTTTCTTACCTTCGCGACAGTCAAGAGCGGGGCGTCAGCCATGGATGACATCTCCTAATTCACGTGAGAAATGGCACGCGCACCAGTGTCCTCTCTCGATTTCCTCGAGTTTTGGCATCTCAATGCCGCAGAGTTCACGCCTATGCTTGCAGCGGTCGCGGAACTTGCAGCCTATGAATTTTTCCGTAAGGCTAGGCACAATGCCTTCAATGGGTTTTACGATTTTGTGAATGCCATGCAGGGAAACCTGGGATGTGAGCAAGGCTTTGGTGTAGGGGTGTAGCGCATTCTCGAGAATTCTGTCCGTTGATCCCAATTCGACCAAGGATCCGGCATACATGATTCCGATTCTTTCACAGACTTGGGACACCATGGCCAGATCATGAGAAATCAGGAGAATGCCCAAATCGTGCTCAATTTGTATTTTTTTCAACAGAGCCATAATCTGGGCTTGGACAAGGACATCCAGCCCTGTGGTGGCCTCGTCGGCGATGATGATTTTCGGATTGCATGCTAAAGCCATGGCTATCACAACTCGTTGCTTCATTCCACCGCTCAGCTTGTGGGGATAGGAATCTTTCCATCTTGAATTCAATCCAACGGAATTGAGCAGTGTGTCAATTCTAGCCTGAATTTCATTTTTAGGCGTTTTCGGCTCATGCACCTCGATCGCCTCGAAAATTTGCGAGTTAATCTTATGGGAGGGATTGAGTGCGTTCATGGCGCATTGGGGAATCATGGCTATCTCTTTCCAGAGATGTTTCCTCAACTCCGCTTCGCTCAATTGGGCGAGATCCGTTCCTGCCAATCTCACTGTGCCTTGCAGAATTACTCCCGGATATTTGATGGATCGAAGTATGGAATACCCTGCTGTAGTTTTTCCGCATCCGGACTCTCCGATCAACCCCAGCATTTCTCCCTTGTCGAGATCAAGGTCGAGGCAATCCAATGCTAGAGCGTCGCCATTCTGGGTTTTATATACGGTGGTGAGTCCCCTGACTTCTAATACTGCCATCGCATAACCTCGATATCGCTCGAAGGAAATGAACTATTTTTCATTTGCCCACATTCCTTCTAAGCCTTGGATTGACAATCTCTTCCAACGTATTGCCGATATACGCGAATGAAATCACTAGAATTGTTATGAGAATTCCTGGAGGCAATATCCACCATAGCCACGCATCGGTGAGGAAAGCGCTCCTGGCTTGGGCGTAGTAGAGAATTATGCCCCAGCTTTTTTGCGTGGGATCTCCAAGTCCCAAAAAACTCAAGGACGCCTCGGTGAGGATGGCTCGGGATGACATCAAAATGAGTTGGGAAATGATGATCGACATGGTGGGCGGAAGAATATGCTTTACAATTGTGTAAAAGGGCTTCGCCCCCAGGACCTCCACCGCCTCAACATAACCCTTGTTTTTGATGGTCAACACTTGGGAACGGATTACTCGGGCCGGGCTGGCCCATGACAGGATTCCAATGACTAGGACGATGTTCCAAAAACTTGGGCCAAGGAATGCGGCCAACAGTATCATGAGGGGCAGCATGGGAATCACTAGGTTGAGGTCGACGGCTCTCATGAGGACCGCATCGACCTTCCCTCCTAGATATCCAGCGGTCATTCCCACGATTGTGCCGATGACAAGGGATACTCCGGCGGACAATATTCCGATGAGCAAGGATATTCTCGTACCATATATGATTTCACTGAGAATATCCTGACCAATGTCGTTGGTACCCAACAGGTGCTTGATTGAAGGCTGCTCAAAGGGAGTTCCCACCCGCTCATAGGGAGGATAGGGCGAAATGAGAGGCGCGAAGACCGCCACTAAAATAAAAGCGGATAAAATCACAAGACCGACCACGCCGGCCTTTCCTTTCAAGAATAAGCGGAACACGTTGTTCGTGGTTTTCATGTCAGACCACCTTCGGGTCGAGCAAGGGATACATCAGATCAGCGATGATGTTGGCACCTATCACACAGAGGGTTATCACAAAGAAACAGCCTTGGATCAGCGGATAATCCCTATTGCTCACCGCTTCGAATAAGAGTCTGCCGGTGCCTGGGTACGCGAACACCGTTTCCACAACCGTGGCTCCGCCCACCATGTAGCCAACGTTCATCATGACCACTGTGACGACAGGCACAAGGGCGTTGCGCATGGCGTGCTTGTATTTTACCCTTTTTTGCGGCACGCCCTTCAATTCGGCCATGGTTATGTAGTCTTCCCCAAGGATATTGATCATCGAATATCGCATCGTGATAAAAATGGAAGTAACCGAGAGGATCACCATGGTGGTCAATGGAAGGATAAGATGTTTCAGGATGTCCAGCGTATAGGCAAGTCCTGTATAATCGCTCCACATGGAATACGCTCCATAGACGGGAAGCCACTTGAGGTTGGCGCCGAATATGGCGACCAGGATCATTCCCACCCAGAAGGAAGGCATGGATCTCAAGAAAATCATCAAGGTGCCTAAGCCCAGGTCTATCTTCGTTCCCCTTCTCCAAGCCGCCAACGCGCCTGCGACAATTCCTAAAATCGTGGATATCAAAATATTCAGGATCGACAGCAGAATGGTCCAGGGAAGCCGCTTGGCTATCACGTCTGTCACAGGCTTGTTTTCCCTATACGAGTATCCCAAGTCTCCTTGCAGGATTTCTCCCATGTAGGCGAAGTACTGTGTCATGAGCGGCCGATTGAGACCCATTTTAGTCCGCATGGCTTCTTTTTCTTCTGAGCTCATGAGGGTCACATCCTCGCCCACCACGTAAAGAAGAGGATCTCCAGGCATAAGGCGGGGAAGCGCGAAATTAAGGGTGGAAGCGAGAAAAAGCAGTATCAAATACTGAGTGATCTTGCCCGTGTAAAATCGCAGCATACAACCCGCCTTAGGAAATGAGATTCTCCGCAAAGCGCCGGGAGGACCGAAAAGGTACCTCCCGGCATTCAACCTAGAATTTTTTCGCGAAGGAAAGAACCGTGACCGGACCTTTGCCTTTCTGGTATACCCAAGAATCCTTTGCCTTGGGATTGTAGGCGAAGTATTGGTCCGCGTAATACAAGGTCACGAAGGGAACTTCCTCGGCGAGAACTGCTTGCAATTCCACAACCAGTGCGTCCCTCTTTCCAAAATCCACCTCCAAGGCCAGCTTGTCAAGGATCGCGTCCGCCGCCTTGCTCTTGTAGGCCCCATGGTTCGACGGCCCGCGGGCAAAGTCGGAATGGAGCATCTCCACATACCTGTTCATGGCATTCATGCTCGAAGCTCCCCATCCCCACATGGTCATGTCGTAGTCCCTTCCGTTCTTGGCGTCGAAGTCCGGCCATACAAGGTTGTCCACCACCGCCATGTCCAGAGCGATAATCGCGACCTTAACGCCGATCTTCGCGAAGGACTCCTTTATGAGCTCGGCCGCGCGCACGCGCAACGGATTATTTGCATAGACGAGCAACTTGAGTTCCAGCGCCTTGCCCTGATCCGTCTCCCTCTCCCTCACCCCATCCTTGTTCTTATCCAAATATCCGAGGCCATCCAGGAGCTTCTTTGACTTTTCCAGGTCATAGTCATATTGATTTATCTTGCTGTTGTAGTTCCCAAGGTCGGGGTGCACGAAACCCATGCTTCCGACGGTGCCGATCCCAAGAATGACCACGTCCACGATTTCCTTTCGGTTGATCGCGTACGCCAAGGCTTGGCGGAATTCCTTCTTGTCAAAGGGAGTGCGCTCGTTGTTGAAATAAATCATAGTCGTGGCGAACCCAGAACCCTTCAGAACCTTAAGCCTCTTGTCAGCCGAAAAATCCCTGATCAATTCAGGGGAGAGGTTCCTGGTGGTGATATCCAGGGATCCTGCCTTTAGGGCGGTGAATAGAGCCGTCGTGTCCTTGATGAGGGGAATGACTATCTCGTCCACGTCCGGAGCGCCAAGGAAGAAATCTTTGTTCGCTTTCATGCGGTACATCTCGCCGGGCTTCACGTCGGTGAGCATGAAGGCGCCGGAGCCAACCGTTACGTTCGAGGCATCGGGGTTGTCGATTTTCTCCCAGATGTGTTTGGGCAGGATTGGCATATCCGCCAAGGGCCTGAAGAACATGTCCGGAAGGTATTTTTGGAACTTCATCACTACCGTAGAGGCGTCGGGCGCTTCGACAGCCACGATATTTTTAGCAGGATTCGTGAACCGCGACTTTGGATATTTCTTGATGTACTCGTAGGTGAATTTTACGTCCGCGGAGGTGAGGGGCTTGCCATCGTGCCATTTTACGTTCTCATGGAGCTTCATGGTTAGCAGAAGATTGTTCTCCGTGAGCGTGAAGGACTTCACCAACCACGGCCGTGAGACTAAATCCTTGTCGATCTGGAACAAAGGATCGTACACTAGGCGCACGAGGTCGATCCCTGTCTCTGTCTTGTAAGTGTAGGGGTTCAATGTCCCCTCTTCCGACGAGAGGCCGATCTTCAAGACCCCCGCGGCTCCAACATTCTGGATTCCGAACAATGCGGCGATAAGCATCAGGGTGACGACGTGCCGGAATTTTTTACTCATACCTTGCCTCCTTGCAACAACTATGCGGTTATTCAATAACCTACATTAGTTCTGTGAACTCGAACTTTCCCTCGAAGCGATATGGTTCAGCCAACGCGAAGTTTCCATGTCCTCCAACGCCGTAGTACATGTGGATCGCCTTATCGATCGACGAGTGAACCGCCCTGCCCTTTTGATAATAGGTTTTCATGTTCGCGAACCCAGGAGCCAAGATTTCCAATTCCCGGGAACTCAAATTTGTTTCAAAGTGATGCCCCGAGAATTCCATCTGGGACACGAGGACATCCATTCCCTTTTCCTTCAAGTCCCATACCCCCGCGACGTTGATCGTGCAACCTGGATTCCCGGAAAATTATACCTATAAATAGCAGTAAATAACGCTATTAGCAAAAAA
>VKGY01000042.1:7722-24601 GCA_008080685.1 Spirochaetota bacterium | reverse complement strand
GATTTCTTCATGAAACCCGAGATGAAGAACCATTTCGAGTTGGCCAGTTGGTTCCACGCCCCGGGTCCGCGGGCGGCCATCAAGGCGGGGACGGGCACCATAACCTTCGTGCCGAACATGCTGCACAGGGCGGCCTCGGATCGAATCCACGCCCGCAAGCCCGACTTCTTTTTCGGCACCTGCACGCCTCCGGACAAGCACGGCTTCGTCTCCCTTTCATTGGGGATCACCTACGAAAAAGACATACTGGAAGCTTCAAAGACCGTAGTATTGGAAGTCAATCCCCGCCTGCCCAGGACATTGGGCGACACCCAGCTCCATGTCTCCCAGGTGGATTATTTTGTCCACCACGACATGGCCGTGCCGGAGCTGCCCGCCCCCCAGCCCAACCAAACCGACATGACGATAGGAGCGTGCATCGCCGAACTGGTGGAGGACGGCTCCACCATCCAGCTAGGCATAGGGGGCATCCCCAACGCCGCGGCCCTGGCCTTGCGGGATAAGAAAGACCTGGGCGTCCATACTGAAATGTTCGTGGATTCCATGATGGAACTCTACGAAATGGGTGTCATCACCAACAAGGCGAAAGCCCTTAAAAAAGGTAAATTCGTCACTACCTTCGCCATGGGGAGCAGAAAGCTCTACGACTGGCTGGACGACAATGTCGCAGTGGAATTCCAAAGAGGCAGATGGGTCAACGATCCGGCCGTTGTGTCCCAAAACTCAAAAATGGTGTCCATCAACACCTGCCTCATGGTGGACTTGACCGGACAGGTAGCCAGCGAAAGCATAGGGTCGGTCCAGTATTCAGGGACGGGCGGCCAATCGGATACCGCTCAAGGCGCCGTGGCGGGATTGGACGGCAAGGGCAAAAGCATCATCGCATGCTATGCCACGGCTAAAAATGGAAGCGTATCCACCATAGTCCCCACCCTTCCCGAGGGGAGCGCCGTTACCTTGCACCGCAGCTTTGTGGATCATGTGGTGACGGAACACGGCATTGCCCGCTTAAGGGGAAAGACAGTGAAGGAAAGGGTGAAGGAATTGATTTCAATCGCCAATCCTGCGTTCCGTGAACAGCTCTTGGCGGAGGCTAAGCGGCTTAATTACCTTTGACCTCGATATCACCGGATACGGTGCTGATTTCCACCGGGATCAGGCCGTCATGGGTCCTGGCCGACCTGGGGCCTTGGGATGGGGCGTCGCAGGCGATGGAACCGGATACGGTGGTCCAACGGAACCGAGCGGAAAAATCCTCGGAATACTCGATCACGATATTCCCCGAGGCGCTCCGGGCCACTACGCCGGAACAAAGGTCGTCGACCGAAACGGCAATATCCCCGGAGGCGCTCCTTGCGTGCACAGCCTCGGAACAATGGGCGAGTGAGATGTTCCCCGAGGCGGATTCGGCTTTTACATTCCCGGAGCAAGACCAGACTTCCATATCCCCCGAGGCTGTCCTCAGTTCCAAGTCCCCTACCCTGTCGGCCACGATGATGTTGCCTGAACCGGAGGAAACAACAAGGGTTTCAAGAGAAGAGGGAACCCTCACTTCGATCGCATCAGGTTCCCGATGCCGGGCGCCAGTCCTTATCCTCACGGTTCCTTCCTCGTCGTCGTCCACGCTGAAGGCCGAGTCCTGGGCACCCTCGGCGGCAATGGACAAGCCGCCAAGGGAGAGCAGGATCTTGATGTCCGAGCCAAGGCTCTTCACTTCCAGGGTTCGAACTCCGTCCAAGGGAATATCCTCAAGCCTGATCCTTTTCTCACCCCGGGATCCCTCGCTTTCGCCCTTATGGTTTTCTTCCCTGAAGAGCTTGGTTCCCTTGAAAAGCCGCGCCAGATTCACCGCCCTCTTTATGACATCCTCGAGATCCTCGCCATCCACGGTGATCCGCGTCTTCCTTTTCTTGTTCTCGGGACGATCCGGCTCCGCCCCCAGATCCTGCTCCTCCGGCCTGGGGGTATCGATGCCTGCTTCACGGCGGAGGCTCTGGGCCAGGGTGTCCGGCTTCTCCAGGTCGGCGATGATATTGGCTTCCGTCACTTCGGGATGGCTGCGCAGCAACTCATCTATGTGATCTTCGATCTCCATGAGGATGTCTCTCTTGGATTCATCGTCGAATCCATAGAGCTGCCTGGAGAGAAGATCAATATATTCCTGCTTCGTCATAGGCTTGCTCCAGTATCTGAAATCCGCGCCCTGGCACGCTCGCTCCTATCGTATTCATCCAACATCTGGGAACGCAACAGCGAACCCAAGGGAGTAATCGAATAATATTTGCGGGGGTGCCCTACATCGGGGGTTTCCCAATTCGAGGCTATGCTGCCGTCTCTGGTCAACCGCATGAGGAGAGGATAGAGGGTGCCTTCCGAAACCTCGATTCCAATGGCCTTGAGGCTTTCCATCATCGAAAGTCCGTAGCTTCTCCCCCTGGAGCCCAGGAGTTCCAGTATGCAAAGTTCAAGAAAACCCTTCCTGAACTGGCTTTTCCACTTTTCGAACAGCTCCAGGGATTGATCCATGGGCTTTTCCTTTCCGGAAGAGAGGGTGAATTTCGCCGGAAAGGAGAGAAAGGGGGTTTAGCCTTTTGCGCCCCGGCTGCACCCCTTGCCCTCCTTCCCGACGACCCATCCCTTCCCGTGCGCTTCCTAGGGATAGAACATCGCGGCTTAAAAAATGCCGCGTTCTCTGCTGGCCACGAGGGCATAGTACTCGAACATCTCCCTTCCGGAATAGATGTCGGGCTTGCCCAGCCGACCATAGACGTCCCGCATGGTCGGGCAGGAGGGTGCCGCGCCCGACGCCGCGCGTCCTTTCCCGCCTCTTCGGCGCTCGGAAACCGCATTGACACCATTTCGTCGTACCGCACCGGAAACCGCGTGCGGCGATCCAAGGATCGACCGCATAGCGCGCTTCAGATCCATAAGAATCGCTTCCATGGCTCACTCCTTAAAAATACCTTGTATTACATAATATAATTTATAACACATTATTCTTTCAAGTACTTTCACAACAAAAAGTGCATTTTTTTCTCTTTTTTTTCGGATTGACGGCGAAGGTGGTTTTACCCAGAATGGATGGGTGTTCAGCGACGCCCACCTTCATTTGGCGGATCTCGAATCGCGGGATCCTGAGTTTCCCAAAGCTCTTCCGGGGCCTGATTGGCTGGGCGCCGCGGTGTCCCATGATGCGGATGAATTCGAACTGTCCCGCCAGCTTGCCACGAGGCTTCCCGGCTGCCTTCTGGGATTCGGCATCCATCCCCAGGGTGTCCGGGATGATACGGCCGAACTTCTCGCTTTCCTTGCCAGGAATGGGAAAATCGACTTTATCGGTGAAGCGGGTTTCGATTTTTTCGGAGACCGGCCTGAGCGGATCCGTACGCCCAAGACCTTGGCAGCCCAGAAGAAAGCCTTTGAATTCCAACTCACCCTTGCGGCAGGCTGCGGCCTGCCCTTGGTGATCCATGCGAGAAAGGGGCTAGACCTCCTCCTCGCCTATACAAAATCCCTTTCCACGCTTCCTTCGGTTATCTTCCACGGCTGGCCGGGGAGGGCTTCGGAGGCTGAGCTTTTCATCAACCGAGGGGTGAAGGCGTACTTCTCCTTCGGGACTCCCCTCTTGAGAGGAGCAAAGCATGCCGAGGAGAGCATTGCCTTCCTTGGTCCTGATCGGCTACTCTCCGAAACCGATGCTCCCTGGCAGCCCCCTTTCGGGCAACCTTGGACCGCCCTCTCAGCCTTGGATCCGATCGCGGCGCGCATAGCCCAGGTAAAAGGCATAGCCCGCAAGAATATGGATCATAGGCTGAGGCTCAATTTCCTTGGGGCGTTTAAGCCTGGAAAACAAGATTGAGGAACATTATGGGCGAGTTTTCGCAACGCATGAAAAACTTGATAGGCGCGGATAACCACGCTGTGCTCGAATCCGCAAAGGTGGCGGTGTATGGGTTGGGCGGCGTGGGGGCCGCCTGCGCCATGGACTTGGTGCGCGCGGGAATCGGAAGCCTCTATGTGGTCGATTTCGACACCGTAGACCAGACAAACCTGAACCGCCTGTATTTCGGCTACCAAACTACGGTCGGCCTCTCGAAAGTCCAGGTTTTCAAGCGTTTCGCCAAGGATGTAAACCCCGAGGTGGCAATAGAAGGGGTCGAACGGTTTTTCCAGCCCGAGGAAGCCCAGGACATCCTAGGCCAGGATGCGTGGATCCACGCGGATTGCATCGATTCCCTGGCTTCCAAGACCAGCCTTATCGCGACGCTCTTGAAGAACGGGAAGGTATTCGTATCGAGCATGGGAACCGCGGGCCGCCTCGACCCCTGCCGGATCAAGATCGGCAGCTTTTGGAAAATCCAGGGCTGCCCCCTGGCGCGCAGGATCCGTTACAACCTTCGAAGCATGGGGATCTCCGAAGATTTCCCCGCCCTATGGTCCGACGAAGAGGCTATCAAGCCTCAAGTTGCCCGAGACCCCTCTTCGGGCGGAAGAAAGTATATCCAATGCTCATCTCCCTTCGTGCCCCAGGCGGCTGGGCACTGTCTCGCCGCCTGGATTGTTCGGCAGATCCTCTCAAGGCGGTAGATTATGGACGAAAGCGCGCAAGCCTACTGGGCGGAATTCGAGCGACAGACCGGCGAAAAGCCCCTTGCGAAGACCATGTGCCAAAAGCTTGGCTCATCCAGGGAGAAGGCGGAATGGGGCCTCCTGATCCTGACCGAGACCTGCCTGCGGTATCGGAGGATTCCCGGAGATTCCTGGCTCTCCTCCCTGATTGGCAGGAAGGAGAAAAGCCCGGAGACCGGGCTTAATGAGGACTTGATCGTGCCGTGCGGCGCGATCAAAGGAATAACCCGCCGCAAGAAGAAATTCCTAGACTTCTTTTTCGGTAGTCCTTTTGACGGCATTTCAATATCTTATGCCATTACGGGAGCGTTGGAGAGCCTTGACCTGGCGATCGATCCAAAGAGCGACATCCTGGGAAAACTGGAAGAGCAACGCCCCTAAGGAAGGAATGATAGATTTTAACCGGGCGATGGAAAAAGCCGGAATACCATATTCGGAATACGGACTCACGGCGATCGATGCCTACTACGGCTACTCCATGGAAAGCCCGGTGAAATTCTTCGCCGCCCAAGGCTCAATGGTGGATTTGGCCAAGGTGTTCGAGGCGATCGAATACCCCTCCCTACCTTACGCGGATGTAAGTGTCGGCAGCAAAACCATCGGCTTCGAGGCTAGGATACTCTGCGCTGAATCAAGCGACAGCGCTCAGGCGGGCGCGACAGGCTGGGGAAGCTTCCGCCGAGACCCGCGGGGTGGGAGATTCTACGACCCCGCGGGCATCTACGAATCCCTGCGGAACAAGTCATTCACGCCACGCCATTCCTCAAACGAAGGCTCCCTCTTTGAAACCGCCGCGCTTCTATCCCGTTTTCCTTCCCCAGGAGGGGAAGAAACCTTCCCTCCCCTTCCCCTTCCGGAACGCCCCTCCGCACTCTGGCAGAAGGATCTCCTTTCAATAATTCTCCAAGGCCCAGGCTCTTCCCGTTCCTTGGAACTCCTCCGTGAGAGCGGGTTCATCCAAGCGCATTGGCCTCGGATAGCCGAACTCCTTCAGGTGGACCACGCCAAGGATTGCCATCCTGAGGGTGGAGGTTGGTCCCACACGCTGGAAGCCCTCGGCCACAGGAAAAGCTGCAGCCTGACCCTATCCTTGGCAATTCTCCTCCACGATGTGGGGAAGCCCCATGCGGAAGCGGCGGAGGGAAGAAAGTTCGATAAGCATGCTGAGATCGGCGCTCAGATCGCCGCACAATTCCTGAGATCCCTCAGCTTTGAAGAATCTATTGTCTCGGACGTGCAATTCATGATCCGCTGGCACATGCTTCCCGCGGCCCTTCCCAAGATTCCGCCAGGGAAAGTGGAGGAATTGGTGTTGGATCGCCGCTTCCCTGCTCTGATGGAACTCTTTCGCTGCGACGAATTCTCCACCTTCAAAGGCCCTGACACCTACTACGCTGCTTGCGCAGCCTACAAGGGCATAATCCGCAATGCCAAGAACCCCTACCGTGACATCAACGGCAGGAAAAGCTCTCAGAGCCTTTCAAGCACACGCTCGTAGGATACCGCCCAACGGGGAGGAGTAAAGCGGGCGAAGGAGGAATATTGGGATTCGAAAACATCCACTATGCGCTGGTCCAAAGGCATAACCTTGAGGATCCCGAACGCCTCCTTGGTCTTCAAGGGTTGGCGATAAGGCCTGAATCCAATGAGCGCTTCAAAGACATCCACCACCGCGATGATCCTCGCGATCTCAGGAATTTCCTCTCCCTTGAGGGATTCGGGGTATCCTGATCCGTCCATTCTTTCATGATGGTAAAGGACAGCCTGGCTGAGATGGGAAAGCTCCTTGAAGTTTCGCAAAATGCGGGCTGATATGATCGGATGGACGCAGATGTTCTGCAGCTCCGCCTTGGTCAAGGCTCCCTCCTTGAGCAGTATCGATGTGGGAACGCTGATTTTCCCGATATCGTGAAGGAGGGCGGCGGTATAGATGTCCCTAAGCTGCTTCCCCACGTACCCTAGCTTCAATCCCAGGAAAAGCGCGAAGGCCGCGACCCTGCGGGAATGGCTGGCTGATACTTTTTCAGTCTGCTCAAAAAGGTAAATTATGGATTCGAGGCCTTTGGATTCGTAAAAATAAATATTTTTCCGCCAGATTCCCACCGAAACAGGGTAGCTGACCGCCAAGGCGGCGAGAAGGACAAAGCCGAGGTCTAACCAACTTAAGACCGGACCTCCGAACCTCGCCTTGATTGAATATCCTATTGGCTTTCCCTTTTCCGCATCAACGATCAGGTTCCGTTCCGCGCCCAGGGAATCAAGGATTCCTTGCACATCCAAGACAACGTGAGCCTTCCATCCCGGCAAAGGCTCGAACCCAAAGTCGTTTTTAAGTCCGAAATTCAGGATCACCTTGTCGCTGCCGCCAAGGATTTCATAGGCTTCCGAGGGAGGTTCTCCGCGCAGGATCTGGATTTCTTCTACGAAGGGGTACACGGTTTCGATATCCGAAACGAGATCGGAGGCGGTGCCCAGGTCTCCGGCCTCCACCATGGTCCTTACCTCGGACCATGAGAAATAGCCATCGTTCATGGCGCTGGCGCCGAGCTTGAGCATCATTTCGAAGGCGGTGCTCACCGTCTCCAACTGCCTATTCCTCTGCTGATCCCGCAGGGATGTCATGGCGTAGAGAAGGACGAGGGCTATGGCCAATGCCAAAGCAACTGTTTTAAATGCCTGACTTTTCATTATATCTAGTAAGATATATTAGTGGGGTAAAATATTCAATATTCAAGCGCGCAGGCATTCTATAGCCTCGACGCTCCTATCAAAGACCGGGCCAAGCCGTCTGGAACCCCTAGGGGTGAATAAAATCCCCAGCCCGGCCTTCTGCCCGCCAACGGTCGATCAAGCCGGGGATAAAATAGATGCCTGGTTCCACCGAATGGACCATCCCCGGCTCCAGGGCTTTGGCGAGGCGCAAGGATTTTAAGCCGAATTGTTCGCTTCGAGCGAGGGGGCCGTATCCGACCGCATCCTCTCCCAGGTTTTCCATGTCATGGACATCCAGGCCGATCATGTGCCCCAAGCCATGGGGGAAAAAGAGCGCATGGGCGCCCTGGGCCACCGCATCCTGCGGATCGCCTTTCATCAGTCCAAGCTCTCCCAATCCTTTGGCGAGTTCCAAGCAGGCTGCCATGTGGACATCTAAAAAAAGCCTTCCCGGCCCCAGGAAATCCACCGCCTTGGTGAAAACCCGGGACAGGAGGAGATACAAATCCTTGTGCCGGGAAGAAAAACGTCGATCCACCGGAAATGTCGAAGTGAGGTCTCCGGAATAGCCCGCCCCTATTTCCGCGCCGGCGTCGATGAGGAAGAGATCTCCTTCCCGACAGGTCCGGGCGCTGGGGTGATTGTGGAGGGTCTCCCCGCGAACCGTCGCGATCGTCTCGAAGCCCAGGGCCGCGCCGTGATCCAAGGCCATGCGTTGGACAAAGGCTGCGGATTCCACTTCGGTCCAACCTGGCTTTAGGGTTTTGATCAAGGCTTTGTGCATTTCCACGGTGATGCCCACCGCCTCCTCAAGGGCAACAACTTCCCGGTCTTCCTTGATCTGCCTGAGTTCCACCACCCCTTCGATAAGTGCCAGTCCCCCGGGGGTTTTTCAGAAGATGCGATAGCGCATTCCCCACCGCCGCCTGATAGGGTGGGAGGGTGAATACTTCAAGGCTTTGGTGGCGCAGGCCCGCAAGACGATCCGGAAGCGCAGCGTAGGTTCCAATCCCTTCAATTCCCGCCGAATCCGCATATTCGCGGAGCTTCGGCTGCGGGCCTGTCCAGATAAGATCGGACAGGGTGGGTTCTCCACCATAGAGCAGGGTGCCGCCGCTTTCCACATCTATGGTCGCAGCCATCCCAGGCTGGTCCAAACCTATGAAATATAGCCAGGAAGAATCTTGCCTGAAGGGATAGCAATTGTCCTGATAGGTTCTCGGACTCCTAAAATTCCCATGGAGGAGGACTACCCCTTCCCTAATTCCCCTCTTTCTCATGGCCGTCGCAAGGGCTAGCCGACGATTTTTATAGACCTGGGCTTCAAACATTTTTCCATCCTACGCGTCCCAAGTTAGGCGGTCAAGACTAACAACCTCGTGAACCATCTTGCGTCGGTTTGGGCATTTTTGCATGGTCGCCTTCTAATAGGAGGCAAAATTCCTTTTATTAGTAAATTGATAAAATATCAACCTCGAGTATCGTACAAGGTAATGGATTACATTCGGCGCTGCTTTTCGAAAAACCTCAAGATCCGTCGAGCTATTTTGCGCATATCCCAGGAAGAATTGGCGGAACTCTCCGGCGTCTCCGCGGGATTTATAGCGAATATCGAAACTGGCCGTAGCTTTCCGTCCACGGAAGTGTGGCTGAAATTGAGCGAGGTCTTCCATGTGGAACCGGCAAAGCTGGTGGAGAATCCAGAAAAAGTGGACACGAGCTATTCCAAGGAAGAATTCATCAACTATATCGACCGCGCCATGAAAATATTCGTCAACGAAGGCTAGCGGGGATTCCAGCCGGTCAGAGTTTCATGGTTCTCAGGATTTCCCTGTTCTCCTTGGTCTTTTCCGCACTCAATGTGTTCATTTTAAGAAATACAATGACACCGATGACCAGAAGGACGGCGGGTATGAGGGCGGTATGCAGCCGTATGCCGAATTTCGCCGCTTCTCCCCTAGGTTCGGCTTGAAAGGCCGTGAGGCTGTGCACTATCCAGAATGAAAGGGCCTGCACAGAATAGGCCAGTCTGCCGGCGAAAGCCCTGAAACCTATGTAGACCCCATCATCCCTTCGGCCTGTGGTGACGACGATTTCATCGATGATATCCGCCAGCGCAGGAGTCATAAGCATCCAAAATCCTCCAAAGGCGATTCCCCAGAAAAACATGGCCCCCACGAAGGACCAATAGCCTCTCGCGAACATGAGAGGGATGCAAAATACGGCCAAGGCGATGGCCGAGAGGGCGAGTAACCTTTGGGTGGATGGTATTTTTTTTCTTAATACCAGCCAGAAAGGAATCCCCGCCAAGGCCCCTGCGAGCATGCCGGCGAAGATGAGGGTGGTGCTCTTGCCGCCAAGCAGATAGTCGCCGACGTAATGGATCGACGCGGTCATTGAAATCGTGGCCGACTGGTAAAAGAAGTAGAGGATGATGAAAGCGAGGAAATTCCTTCTTCCCAAGGCGGCCTTGAGCTGGGCTTTGAAATTCGGAACCTGGCGGGCTTTCGCTTCTTGTTCGATGAATCGCCGTACCATGTCCGGAGTTTCCCTCACGCCGGGCAAAAGAAGGATGGCGGCCAAGGAGCCTGCGAAGGCGAAAACCACAGCATTCGCCAGAAAGGTTCGCGGTTGCCCATACCGGATGATCAAGGTTGGCAGCACGGCTCCTCCCGCCACGCCTAACACCCCTACCAAGGTTGCAAATCCCGCCGCCTTCGCCCTTGCTTCCTGGGTCCTGAAGCGATCTGGGAAAATCGATTGGTAATTGACTTCCCACAAGGAGTAGAAAGTATCGTAAAGGCAGATGGTGAATAAAAGCCAAAGGAAGGTCAGAATGGACGAGGTGCGAGGGGGAAGGAATACAAGGATGAAGGCCAAGGCGGAAGCGAAGCTTCCGATGGTAATCCAGGGAAACCTGCGCCCCAGCCTTGCGGAGAGGCCAGTGGGCTTGGCGGTGAGGAAGCCGATGAGGGGGTCGTTCACGGCGTTCCATGCGGAGTAGAGGACGATAGCTCCTGCCACCAAGCCTGCGGAAAGCCCGATTTCCGTCTCATAGAACTTAAAAACCAGGCTGGCAAAGGCGCCGGTCAAAAACTCGGCAAGGAACTTCCCCATGCCGTAGGAAAGCATGAGCGGAACGCTCGTTTTTCTTTCTTCCATGAGGGGATACTCTATATCTCCAGCCTGCGGGAGGCAAGCGCTTTGTTGACTTTGGGATAGGCTGATTCTACTATATACGCAGATGAGACACAAGAAATTGCCCTGCATCAAACCTCCGCGAAGATTTCTCGCCCTCCTCCTGGGGGTGGCGGCTGTGCTCCTTCCCCTTCATTCTCAAGCCTTGATTGAAACATATACCTTGCAGAACGGCATGGATGTGGCGCTCTTGCCCCTACAAGGCTCTGGATCGATCAAGATGACCCTCGCGTACAATGCAGGTTTTTCTGCCCAAACCAGCGCAACAGCAGGCCTTTTCAGGACCCTTGAATATATCCTTTTCCGTGGGCCGGCGACTTCGCCAGGGGAACCCGAGCCCGCAGGGGCTCTCGCCGCCCTCGGCCCTCTTGAAGTCCAGGGGGGATCCTCGCCCGAGGGTTTCAGCCTGTCGCTTCTCCTCAACCCTCCCATGCTCCGGGAAGGGCTGGACACCATCGCCTATCTTTTTTCCCATCTTCGCATCCAATCCGCCCTTGCGGACAGCCCCGCCCTCTCCAACGCCAAAGAGTCGGTGCTGGGGATCATCAACCATAGCCTCTCCGATCCCTTCAGCATTTATAACGCGGCTATCTCCAAAAAGCTCTTTTCCCCAAGCCCCTGGAGATTCGACGAGGCGGGCGCGGACTACATAGTCCGGCCAGCAACAGCCGCCTCGCTCGAGAACCTAGCGACCCAGTGGCTGGTGCCCAACAACGCAATCCTCGTCGTAGCGGGCGAATTCGATCCCTCTTTGGCGAAGCAATGGATCGCCGCGGCTTTTTCAACCTGGAAACAATCTTCCGACCCTTGGAAATCCTCTGCCTATCCCCAGCTTCCCAAGCCTGGAGTATCGCGGCCCGTCCTCATGGTCTATCCCGATCCCTCCATGATAGAGGGCGAAGCGGTCATCGAGATGCGCTACCGAGGACCCGACGCAGGTTCGTCCAGAGCCCAGGCGCTGGAACTTTTAGCCGCCATGGCATCAAGGCCTCAGTCCAGGCTTGTCGCAGCCTTGGCCTCAAGCCTCCCTTCCTGGGCCAATCCCCGGGCTTTCTCCCTCACATACCACCAGTCCAGAGCCACCTCATGGTTTTCCGCCTCGGCGAAAATCTCGAGTAGCCCAAAAGGCAACCTCCCGGAGATGGTGCTGAATTTCAAGGAAACGGTGAGGGGCGCGCAGATGTACGGCATGAAAGCAAACCCTTCCTACTTCACGACCGCGGAATATGCCGCTGCCAAAAATGAACTGATCCAGGCCAAGCAGTCAGCCTTGGCCGATCCCCGGCTCGCCGTCGACTTTATCGCCGCTGCTTGGCTGCGCGGCAGGATTCCCCACCTGCTTGCCTGGGAAGACAGAATCAAAGCCCTGGGTACCAAGGACATAACAGCCCTGGCTGATGAATATTTTATGAAAAACCTTGAAGTCGTGGCAGTGAGGGTGTCCGTGGAGGACTTCGCACGGCAGGAGAAGAGTTTCAAATCCTACGGATTTGAGATAATCAACGCGAAAACCGCCTTCTGGTGGCGGTGATCAATCCTCGTCAAGGCTGATGATGGAGGGAAGCCCACGAAGAGATTTGGAAATCCTCTTCAAGTTTTCCCTGCTATCGGTCTCCATGGTGAAAAAACCAGAAAGCGTCCCGTCCCCTCGCTCGCCCAACTTGCCTTCCCTTAGGCGGCCTTGGTATTTCCTCACCGCTGCCTCGATTTCCGAGAAAATATCAGGCACTTTCTTGGTCGTAACCCTGAATCGGGCTACCGAAAGCGCGGAATCCTCCCAATGCACCTCGATCTTTCTCTGCTCGAAATCCGCCACTGCCGTGATGGATCTGCAATCCGCCCGGTGGATGATGATGCCCCGGCCCCGGGAAACATAGCCGACGATCTCATCCCCCGTGACAGGAAGACAGCAACCGGCGATTCGGATCATCATGTTCCTGGCACCACCCACCGAGAGCCCTGCCTTGTCGCTCCGCAATTCCTGGCCAGGCTTCATGCTGCGGAATTCGACTTCCTTTTTTACTGCCTCAGGCTGGGATAGGTGGACAGGTTCCTCAATCCGTTCCTTCTCCGCCTTTTTCCCCACCACGATGCTTTTGTCGATGGCCAGAACCTGGCCGCTCTGGACTAGGAGAGCCCTGATTTTGGAGCGGGCGCGGGAAGTGTGGGCCAGCTTCAGCCAATTGATGTTGGGTTTTGCCAGGGGAGAAGTGAGGATTTCCACCACTTGGGTGTTTTTCAATTCCGCATCCAGAGGGATGATGGCTCCGTCGGCCTTAGCGCCGAGGCAGTGGGATCCCACATCCGTATGAATCGCGAAGGCAAAGTCGATGGCCGTTGAACCCAATGGGAGCTCAATCACTTCTCCCCGGGGGGTGAATATGAAAATCGAGTCCTTTAGAAGTTCCTTTTTTATTTCGTCCAGGTATTCCGCGCCTTGGGACACGAACTCGTTCCATTGCTTCAAGCGATTGACAATGGGCAAGTCCTCAAGCCTCGGGCGCTCAGCGGTGGTTCCCCGCTTATAGAGCCAATGGGAGGCCACCCCATATTCCGCGATAGTGTGCATGTAAGAAGTCCGGATCTGCACCTCAAGCAATTGTCCATCGTAGCCCATCACCGTGGTGTGGAGACTCCTATACCCATTGGCCTTGGGCATGGCGATGTAATCCTTGAACCGGCCCTCTATCGGCTTCCAAAGCCGATGCACGACGCCCAAAAGGGCATAGCAATCGTCTTCGGTTTCGCAGATAAGCCTGAGCCCCAGGAGATCGTACAGTTCCTCGGCGGGCTTGCCCTTGCGCCGCATCTTTTGGTAAATGGAATAGAAATGCTTGGCCCGGGATGAAATATCGACCTTCATCTGGGCTTTGATCGCCGCCCTGCGGATCTCTTCGCTCACCCTTTGCAACACTCTCTCCCGGGTTGCCTTTTTCGCCGAGACAATGTCCTTGATCTGGTCGAAGGCCTCGCGGTTGAGGATTTTGAGCGACAGATCCTCCAACTCATCCTTCATCCACGAAATACCCAGCCGGTCGGCCAGAGGGGCGAATATGTCCAGGCATTCTGTGGCGATGGTTTTTTGCCGCTCCTCGGGGAGGTAGCGGAGGGTCCTCATGGAATCGAGCTTATCAGCCAGTTTGACAATGATAACCCTGATGTCGCCTGTCATGGCGAAGAGCATTTTTCTCATGGTCTCGGCGGCGTGGACAGTCTTGTTTTTTGCCCGGACCGTGGAGAGCCTGGAGACACCCGCGACGAGCTTTGCGGGATCCTCGCCGAAGGCCGCTACGATCTGGGGATCGGTTTGGATGAGAACGCTGACAGGTACGGCACTTTTCCCATGGGCGGCACCAAGCCCGGACACGCGGAACGGAGTAGCGTCATGGATCAATCCTGCTACAACCGAATCCTGATCCATTCCCATATCCAGAAGGGTCTCCGCAACTCTAAGGTCATGTTCCCACGCGGGTTCGCCGGAAGCACGGAGGGCTGTGCCGTGTTTGATCCGGCACCAATCCAAAGCCCTGGCCGCTTCGGCAGCTCCTGGTTCACCAAAAGCGAAGCGGGCCTTTTCAAGGAACTCGTCTACCCTCGCCTCCATGGCATTCTCCCTCCGGTAATGCGGTCAAGTCCCGAAAGATCCCTCCAAGCCCTTATGCAGTCGAAACCTTCCCGCATCAAGATATCACGGGTGAGGAAGGATTGCAAACTGTCTGTTTCTATTAAAAGAAACCCGCCAGGATTGAGCCTTTCCGGTGCCTGGCCTATGAGGGCCCTCACTACATCCATGCCATCCTCGCCGCCGTCCAGAGCCAGCCGAGGCTCCTTCCATCCTTCCCCAAGAAGCCCGTCGGTTTCGGCTCGCGACAAGTAGGGCGGATTGGCGGTGACGATGTCAAAGCCCTGGCCTAAATCCCCGAAACTCTCAAAGCCTTGGAGAAGATCGGCGACGCGAAAATCCAGGGAATGGCCGAGGATCGCGCAGGAATTCTCCCTAGCCACCTCTAGCGCCTCGATCGAAATGTCCGAGGCGCTGACAATCCACTGCGGCCTTTCCGCCGCCAAGGTTATGGCAACGGCTCCCGATCCGGTGCACACATCATGGATTCGCAGAGGCGCGGATTTTTGGCTTTCCAGGGAATCTCCGCATTCCAGCGCTGCGGCCACAAGGGTTTCGGTGTCCGGCCGGGGAACCAGAACCTTTGGATTTATGCGGAATTCACGGCCGTAAAATTCCTTCCTTTCCAAGATGGCCGCGACGCTTTCTCCCTCCAGCCTTCTTTCCCACCAGGGTTCAAAGCGAAGCGCGACATCAACCATCCAGGAACTCTTCATTTCTTCGGAAAGTGAGGCTAAAAGCTTTGCCCTGGGCATGCGCAAGGCCTCGGCGAGAAGGATCGAAGCGTCCAGGAAGGGAGTATCGCTACAGCCAAGGGCACTCGCCTTTCCGGAAAGATAAGCCCTCAGCGTCATGATGCGGCGCAATTCACCACGCACCTCCCTCCAGGGCCTTTCGCCTCGCATCGGAGACCAAGGCGCCCACAAGCTCGCCTAAGTCACCTTCCATCACCAGGTCCAATTTGTAAAGGGTGAGATCGATGCGATGGTCGGTAAGCCGATTTTGGGGGAAATTGTAGGTGCGGATTCTTTCCGACCTATCACCCGAGCCAACCTGGCTCTTCCGCGCGGCGGATCTCTCGGCCTGGAGCTTCGCTTCCTCAAGCTCGAAAAGTCTCGCCCTCAGAATTCGCATGGCCTTGGCTTTGTTCTTGATCTGGCTCTTTTCATCCTGGCAATGGATGATTATGCCCGTGGGAAGATGGGTGATCCGAACCGCCGAATCGGTGGTATTGACGCTTTGCCCCCCGGGACCACCGGATCGCATGACATCTATCCTCAGTTCCTCGGGCTTGATATCGATTTCCGTCTCTTCCATTTCGGGGAGGACAGCCACCGTGACGGCGCTGGTGTGGATTCGGCCGGAGTTTTCGGTTGCGGGAACCCTCTGCACCCTATGGACCCCCGATTCCCACCTAAGGCGTTCGTACACAGAATCCCCCGCGAGGGAAAACACGATCTCCTTGAAGCCCCCCAATTCCGTGATGCTTTCGCTCATCACTTCGGCCTTCCAGCCCAAGCCATCGGCATAGCGGGAATACATGCGATACAGGTCAGCGGCAAAGAGGGCCGCCTCATCCCCGCCCGTACCGGCGCGAATTTCCACTATTACGGGCTTGTCCGCCAATGGGTCCCGGGGCGCCAGCAGGGCTTCTAGGCCTTCCTCGAGCTTTTTCTTCCTTTCCTCGAGGAGGGACACTTCTTCCTGCGCCATGGCTTTGAGCTCCCCATCCTTCTCCGACTCGACCATCTGTGCGGCGGAATCGAGTTCTAGGGCGGTGGCCTCCGCGCGAGCCGCAAGATCCTCGATCTCAGAAAGCCTTGATCGTTCTTTCATGAGTTCCCGGAAGGCCTTTTGGTCCTTGGCCGCCCCGGGATCGGCCACTAGAAGCTCTATGTCGCGCAGCCGATCGCGCATGGATTGTAATCTATCTGTCACGGGTCCATCGTAGCCTGCACGAGCCCCGCGCTTCAAGAAGCGCGCCTGGCCATCTTGTACAGCATCGCAGCGGCGTATATTATTTTCCAATCATGCTCGACTACCGATTCATCAAAGAAAACCTTCCCGCGGTTCGTCAAAATGTGGCCGATCGATATATGTCCGCCGACCCCGATCTCGTAGCCTCCCTTTTCGACCAGCGGATTGGCCTTCTCAAAGAGATTGAGGAAGATCGCAAAAAGCGGAACGAGAACGCCGCGGCGATGAAGGCCAAGCTCGACCCGGAGGCGAGGAACATGAAAATCGAGGAGGGGAAGCTCCTCAAGGACAGAATCGCCGAGGCCGAGGCAAGGCTCTTGGACCTGGACACCCGACTCGCGGCCGAAGCCATAAGGATTCCCAACATGGCCCATCCCATGGCACCCCGGGGAAAAGAAGACAAGGACAATCTTGAGGTAAAGCGCGTCGGGTCCCCCACGAAATTTGATTTCGAGCCTAAAGACCATGTGCAATTGGGCCAAGAGCTGGATCTTGTCGATTTCGACGCCGCCACCCGGGTTTCGGGCACCAAATTCTACTATCTTAAAAACGAGGCTGTCCTCCTGGAAATGGGCTTGGTGCGATATGCCCTGGATATCCTAATGTCCAAGGGATACACCCTTTTTTCCACCCCTGACATCGCCAAGATAGAAATCCTTGAGGGCATCGGCTTCAATCCCCGGGGCGCCGAGTCCAACGTCTATACGGTGGAAGGAGAAGGAACCTGCCTCATAGGAACCG
>VKGY01000042.1:0-7670 GCA_008080685.1 Spirochaetota bacterium | reverse complement strand
CGGAGATAACTCTCGGCGGCTACTACGCAGGCACGATCCAGGAGAAAACCGCTCTACCCCTGCGTATGGCAGGCGTTTCCCATTGTTTCCGCCGGGAAGCAGGGTCGGCAGGCCAGTTCTCGAAGGGGCTCTACCGGGTCCACCAATTCACCAAGGTGGAAATGTTCGCCTATGCCTTGCCAGAGGAATCGGAGGCGATGCACGAGGAACTGCGGAGCATCGAGGAGGAAATCTTCTCAGGCCTGGGCATACCCTTCCGCGTTGTGGATACCTGTACGGGAGACTTGGGCGCCCCGGCCTATAGGAAATGGGATCTCGAAGCCTGGATGCCGGGGAGGAACGGGGGGGAATGGGGAGAGGTGACCTCAACCTCAAACTGCACGGACTACCAAGCCAGGCGGCTGGGAATCAAGTTCAAGGACGATGATGGAAAAAACAAATTCGTTCATACCCTCAACGGCACCGCGATAGCCTGCTCCAGAGCCATGATCGCCATAATGGAGAACTGCCAGCGGGCCGACGGATCCATAGGGATGCCCAAGGCTCTAGTCCCCTATCTGGGTTTTGAAGAAATCAGAAGGAAATAAGACAAGGAAAGCCAAAGCCCCTCATTTCGCCCTTCGCGTCCTGTGGGTGGCTTCCATGGATCTCTCTATGGCCTCGATAGCGGTCTCCAGATCCCTTGAGACGATGATCCTGTACAAGATGTCGATGACGGTGAGTTGAGTCAGCCGGGAGGTTTCGGCTCCCCGGCGGTACACCCGCTCCGAGGCGGGTATCAGGAGGGCTATGTCGGCATAACCCCTCAGGCGGTTGTTCCCTTCCATGGTCAAGGTGATGACCGAGGCGCGCCTAGCCTTGGCTTGCCTGGCTATCTCCAGCATGACATCGGTCTCGCCGGAATATGAAATGATGAATGCCACATCTTTGGCACGCAGGGAACAAGCGGAGGTGATCTGCACATGGCTGTCAAAGGTATAGCTTGCGGGTAAACCAATGCGAATCAGTTTCTGGTGGAAGTCAGAAGCGACTATCCCCGAGGCGGCGACGCCAAATAGCGCTGTCATCGAGGATCCATGGATTTGTACCGCCGCGGCTTCCAGGGCCGCAGGATCCAGTGTCCGAGGTAGGTCGCCTAGGCTCTTCCTCGAATAATCCACAACCTCGTGGATGGCTCGCTCCGCCGGAGTCTTGGACTCCAAATCGAGATCGGGTAGGAATTTTTCCTCTTCGTCCTTATAGACATCCTTGGCCAAGAGGAGCTTGAAGCCGTTGTAGCCAGAGACACCGATGCGCTTGCAGAACCGGACTACCGCGGCGCTTGAGGAGGATGAATGGCGCGAAAGCTCCACCACATTGTAATGAAGGGCTTTTTTGGGTTCGTCCAAAACGAAAAGAGCGATTTTCCGCTCCGCAGATGACATCTCGGGCAAGAGGCTGCGAATGGTATCCAAAAGGGAATCTTTTGTCTCTCCGTTCACAATGCGGCATCCTTTTTGCCTGCTCTCTGGGTATGGAGACGGGCTGCTTCGGAAATCCTGCCTGCTCCGGTAGCAAGCAAATCTTCTGCGCTCTTGGCGTCGATGCCCATGAGCACCATCATGATGGCTATTTTCGGCTTCCTTCCGGATTGCAGGAAGGCTTTCTCCGCCACATCCTTCTCGCAGCCCGTTGCTTGCCTGATGAGCCGCTTGGATCTCTCGACCAGTTTCTTGTTAACCGGTGTCAAATCCACCATGAGGTTCCTGTATACTTTACCCAGCCGAATCATGCTCGCGGTAGTCAACATATTGAGAACCATCTTTTGGGCTGTTCCTGCCTTCATCCGGGTCGAACCGGTGATAACCTCCGGCCCCACATCAACGAAGATCCGGTTGTCCGCAAAATCGAAAGTCTTAGAGTCCTTATTGCAGCTTATGGCGCCTACCTTGGCGCCTAGGTTCTTGGCATAGGCAAGGGCGCCGATGACATAGGACGCTGAACCGGAAGCAGTGATGCCCACCAAGGCATCCCGGGAGGAGAATCCTATCCCCTGCAGTGCTTCCTCGCCGGCGGCAAAATCGTCCTCCGCTCCCTCGATGGATTTCCGCAGTGCCTCATCCCCACCGGCGATGAGGCCAAGCACCATGCCGGCGGAGACTCCAAAGGTGGGGGGGCACTCCGAGGCATCGAGGACGCCAAGCCTGCCTGAGGTACCCGCGCCGATGTAGACTAACCGCCCCCCCGCATTGAATGCGGCGACGATATCTTCTACCATGGCCGCGATCTCCGGCAAGGTCCTTTCCACCGCCAAGGCGACTTTCTTGTCTTCCTCGTTGATGATCTTGAGGACATCGGGGATCTCCAACGCATCGATATTCATCGACCTATCATTGCGTGATTCGGTAGTGGCATGTTCCAAGGGATCGTCGGTATGCTGCATATCCTCAAAGCCTCTGGCGAAATTATATTTCATTATTAAAAATCATAAAAGATGAAAAGAAAAAATATTTCATAATTTTACACCAAAGGCTAAATCGCCGGAAAGAATTAAATTTTTGTGATGTATGAAGAAATATCCTTCCTCCAAGCCTGTTTCTCCCCTTCTTTCTCCCAGCGGATCCTGCGCTTCACCACAAATGCGCCATCGTTGCCGTTTTTATATTCCACAGCCGCAAAGCATCCCGCCCCAAGGTATACGATTTTCTCCTTTGGGCCGAGGGGTTCCGCCATGACTACCTTTTCCAAGGCGCAATCGAAGTGGACGGGCAAGCCACTCTCCCTGTCCGCCAAGGCGCCGGTAAGATCGAATATAGGCTGGGTGCAGATCGAGCAATCCACCGCAGGGGAGACCTTTTTGGGATCTTCCTTGCGGATCCCTAGGAGGGAACTATCCCTCTGAGGCTTTCCTTGGGCACTGGCATGAGACCGGGAGCCTCCGCCATGGCGGCCTGGACGGCCTAATGGTTTTTTGCCGCCTTCTTTAGGCTTGCCAGTATTGTTATCGTTCATGATTTTCCTTTTTATCGAGGGTGTTGGTTAAAAAACTAGCGATCCTCGTGACCGCGGAGTCTACGTAACCAGAGTCGTCTAATTTATGACGGATCTTATTGAGTTTGTACATATCCTTGCCTGAAGCGCCAGGATTGGTTCCCAATCCCGAAAGTCCAATACCCTCTATCCCGTCACCCGCTTTAGAACCGGCCCATGAGAGAGTCTTCCTGGCGGATTGATCGTGTTTTTTCATACTGTATCGTCGAACGCTCCTTCGTATCTCCTCGGCGAAGAGTCCGACGAGAGGAACATCACGTCGTACCGAATTCGCTTTCCATTATATTGTCGATATTTCGAGAGAAATAACTTAGAAGTTTCGATAATCTTCCTGATCTTTTGGCCATTGATTGCCCGGAACAACTCGGCTTCATCGTATCTGCGCCAACGCTTGACCTCCACGAAAATGATCTCATCGCCGCGTATCGCAATAAGATCTATCTCTCCCCGGGAGGAACGAAAATTCCTCGCCACCACAGTCCACCCTTCCGCGCGGAGGATATCGGCTACCTCCGACTCCCCCTCCCTGCCCATAGAGGCGGATGAAACATATTCTCTCATATCTAGGCTACGCGCTGGACTCCGCGATTTGCTTCTAGGCCCCGGATCGCAGAAAAAAAATTAAAAAAAAAGACCGCCCCCAGGCGGTCTTCCAAAGCCTTGAGAAAGGCTTCAAGTGGCCGGAACTTCCTTCTTGGAGACGATGAGTTCCTTGACCTTGGACTTCTTTCCAATCTTGGTTCGGATGTAATAGAGCTTGGCCCTTCGCACCTTGCCCCTTCGGAGCACATCAACCTTCTCAACCCTCGGTGAGTTGAGAGGGAATACGCGCTCTACTCCGACGCCATAGGAGTTCTTGCGAACCGTGAAGGTTCTTCCTACTCCAGCGTTCTTGATGGCGATCACAAGACCCTCGTAGGCCTGGATCCGCTCCGTCTTGCCTTCCACGATCTTGAAACTCACACGAACTGTGTCACCCACATTGAACACGGGGAGCTCACTCTTGATCTGTTCCGCCTGTATAGCCTGTACCAGGTTCATACCATCCCCCTTCATCTATAACTTCACGCAATAATTCGCCTGCTTTACCGGGTAGGCCGTCCGTAGACAACAACTCGGGGCGGTAGGCAAGCGTCTTGGCGATGCTGGCCTTAAGCCTCCACCGTGCGATTTGCGCATGGTTCCCCGAAACCAAAACCTCGGGGACTCGCATACTAGCATAATTGGCCGGCCGTGTATACTGGGGATACTCGAGCAAGCCCTTGGAGAAGCTTTCTTCCTCCAGGGATTCACCTGAGATCACCCCCGGCCTCAGTCGGTAAATCGCGTCCACCAAGACCATCGCCGCCACTTCTCCAGAGGAGAGGACATAGTCTCCGATGGAGATTTCGTCGGTCACCCTCGTGTCGATCACCCTCTGGTCGATGCCCTCGTAGCGTCCGCAGAGAATGACAAGATTCTCCTGGGCAGCAAGCTCCCGGGCCATGGCCTGGTTGAAGAGCCGGCCCGAAGGAGTAACAAAGACAGTCCGGACGCCTGGAGAACCCGCCGCAGCCAAAGCGGCATCCAAGGGCTCTGGCTTCATGAGCATCCCAGCTCCGCCTCCAAACACCTCGTCGTCGCATTTTCGGTGCTTATCCGTGGCATAATCTCGGATATTGACCAAGGAATACTCTATCAATCCCCCCGCAACGGCTCTCTTCATGATGGAAGCCTCGAAAAATCCCCGCAGAATGTCCGGGAAAAGACTCAAGACGGTGAACTTCATTCCAACAGCCATCCGGCGATGAGTTCTATCGTTCTTTCGGACAGATCCACCTTGCCAACGAAGATGCTCCTGAAAGGCACAAGAAAGTTGCCTTCCCCTTGAACGCGGCTGACCTCCAAGAGAGGATCGGCCCCTCCGTCAAGGACGGCTTCGACCTTGCCAGCCACATTTCCCTGGAATACCAAGGCCATCCCGACCAAGTCGTGGATATAGTACTCCCCCTCCGAAAGGGGGCTGACCTTGTCCCGGGGAAGGAACAACACCATGCCAGTAAGGGCTTTAGCCTTCTCCGGACTTTCGTATCCCTTGAAAAGGACGCTGGCTCCCCAGGCTCCGGACTGGAACCCCGCGATAGACATGAGCTTCCCTTCAAGAGGCTTGGCTTCCGGCGCCAAGAGGACTTCCTTGAGTTTCAAGAGGTGCTCGAATTCGCCGGAATAGCTATGGAGTTTTAAATGCCCGCCAAGACCTCTGGGAGTACCCGTCTTTGCGACGGCGAGCATTTCATCGGGAGAGGCCATCAAAATTTAATCGAGAATCTCCAGGATTACGCGCTTGGACTGCGCGTTTGCGCAGGCCGACAAGATAGTGCGTATAGCCCTGGCTATCCGGCCATTTTTTCCAATGACCTTTCCAACATCGGTATCGGCAACCTTGAGCTCAAGGATTGTCGATTTTTCGCCTTCTATCACCTTGATCTCCACCGCTTGGGGGTCGTCGACCAAGGACTTCACAATATATTCAACGAGATCTCGTTCCACGTACAACTCCTTGCGGAAAAACATTGGCGTTAGGAAGCGACGCCTCCACCGCCCTTCCGGGTTACCGTACTTGGATGTTTTTCTTGTTGAGCAGAGACTTGACCGTATCGGTGGGAGTGGCGCCCCTGGATAGCCACAGCTTCGCCTTCTCCTCGTCGATGCGGATCTGTTTGTCCTCGGTCTCGATGGGATGGTAAAGACCGATCTCATCGATAGTCTTGGAATCTCTTGGGGACTTGGTCTCCATGATCACAATGCGATAAAAGGGACGGGCTTTCGCTCCGAATTTCTTGAGCCGAATCTTAACGCTCACGGATTCCTCCTGGGGAAAATAGAAAATTGGACCCTGCATGCGACACACTTACCCCCGGAACAGGATCCGAATCGGGGAAACGCGCTCAAGACTTATATACCAATAAACAAGGTAAGTCAACTCACTGGGACAGTTGAGTCTAATCCATTCCCCAGGTAATATCCACCCCATGCCCCTCTTCGAACCCGGATCCACCCTCCTCGCGCCGATGGTTGGTATTACAAACCGGGCCTTCCGAACCCTGGTGGCCGAATTAGGCGAACCCGATTTTCTTTTTACTGAGATGGCCAGCGCTGAAGCCTTCGTCGCCCGCGCCCAATATGAAGAAGACTACACCGATCCCCGCCCCTTGAACTCCAAGACATCGATCCAATTCTTCGCCCGATCCGAAGACGCGCTTTCAAAGGCCTGCGAACTGGTCGCCCGCCGCCTTGCCCAGGCCAGGCCTGCGGGAATCGACATAAATTTTGGATGTTCCGCTCCCCACATCAGGCGGTCAGGGGGAGGCTCCGCCTGGAGCGCCGATCCCCTGGGCGCAGCTCGGCTTGTAGGCGCGGCGAGATCAGCCTGGCCAGGGCTGCTTTCCGCCAAGGTGCGGATGGGAGGGGACGATGATTATGCGAGGATCCATGCATTTTGCCAGGCCCTCGCATCCAAAGGCTTGGATTTCCTCACGTTCCATCCCCGGACGGACGACCAGAAATTCAGGCGCAAAGCCCGTCACGACCTAAGCCAAAGGCTCTCCCTGGACCTGGGAATCCCCTTGGTTGCCAACGGCGACATCAAAAGTCCAATCCACTCCCTCATGATAGGACGCCAGGCCATCCGATCTCCATGGATCTTCGTCCGGGAACCCTTGCCGCCTCAAGGATTCGACCGCTTGGCCATAGGGATCCGCTTCCTGGAGCTCGTCGACACCCTTTTACCCCTCCCCTGGAAAAAAGAAAGTTGTCGCCGCTTTTTCTCCTATTACTGCGATGAACTCACCTTTGCCCACCACATCAAATACCGCCTCGTCAACGCCCCCGACATCCCCACAATGGAAAAGGAACTCTCTCGTTACTTCAATGAAGTGCCTCATGATAGGACGGCCTTCCCTAAAGCTGAAAAATAATAATAATAATTCCCTGCGGCGGGATGAACACTTGATTGACAGGAAGAATCTGGCTATATATACAGATAATTACATAATGACAAATTTAGTTATTATGTAAATTCTTTTGCCAATAAATGGAGAAACCATGGCACAAACCATACCCCAGATGTTTCTCGAGGTCGCTCGGGCACAGCCGAAGGTCGTAGCTCAATTATCTAAGGACAAGGCCGGCGTATTCCAGCCCAAGACGTACGAATCCCTCTTGGCGGACATAGAAACCTTCGCCGCGGGACTCAACGCCCTAGGCATAGTAAGAGGCGACAAGGTGGGACTCATTTCCGACAACCGCCATGAATGGCTTGTCACCGACCTTGCCCTGCTTGGACTGGGAGGAGCCGATGTCCCCCGAGGCTGCGACGCCACCACGCAAGAAATTTCCTATATACTCTCCTGGAGCGAATGCAAGGTCAGCTTCCTGGAAAACGACAAACAACTACGGAAGATCCTGGACGTCAGGGCAAGCCTCCCCCTCCTGGATACAGTAATCCTTTACGACAATCCAGCCCAGGACATTGCCTCCGAAGCCCGGAACTCCGGCCTCAAGGTCCTTGGATACGACGAAGTATATGGAATGGGGAAGAAAGCCGGCAAAAGCCTTTACGCGCAAGAAGTGGCGAAGGGGCAGAAAAGCGAGATCGCTAC
>VKGY01000041.1 GCA_008080685.1 Spirochaetota bacterium | reverse complement strand
AAACCTGGGAGTTGATATCGATGAACTTTGGGTATCCCAGCCAGATAACGGAGAGCAGGCCCTGGATATAGCAGAATCCCTCATTCGGTCCGGGGCTGTGGACATCATCGTGGTGGATTCGGTAGCCGCCCTTACTCCTCAAGCCGAAATAGAGGGAGAGATGGGGGATGCCCATGTAGGCCTCCAGGCGCGGCTTATGAGCCAAGCCTTGAGAAAACTCGCAGGCACCTTGTCAAAGAGCAAGACAATCTTGATCTTTATCAATCAGATTCGAATGAAGATAGGCGTCATGTTTGGGAATCCAGAAACCACCACAGGCGGCAACGCACTAAAATTCTATGCTTCGGTTCGGCTTGAGGTGAGGAAGATCGAAACCATCGAGAAAGGTGACGAAGATGCGATCGGCAACAAAGTTCGGGTAAAAGTGGTAAAGAACAAAGTCGCCCCTCCTTTTAGGCGCGTCGAATTGGAAATCATCTTTGGAAAGGGAATTTCTGCTTCCGCATCCTTGCTGGACGCGGCCGTGAAATATGAAATAGTCGATAAAAAAGGCGCCTGGTATACCTGGGGCGATGAAAAAGTGGGGCAGGGGAGGGAAAACGCCAAACTTTACCTAGAACAAAATCCTGAAGCCTATTCCACAATAGAGCGCCTGGTTCGGACCAAGATGGCCGCCAGGAACAAGCCGGAGTCGGCGGAAGACACAGTTGCCCTTCCTCCCTCCAAAGAAACCAGAGCCTTGGCCGCAGGGGAAGAAGATTCCGTGGGAGTTATAAGCGCCGAGGATCTATTCTGAGGATGGAGACGATCTGGCTCGGCCTTGGATCCAATCTTGGCGATCGCCTGGAAAATATCGAGCAGGCCAAGGCCTTGCTCGCTTCAGAGGTGGAAATAGAAGCTTTATCCGGATATTGGGAATCCAAGGCAAGGTATGTGGAAAACCAACCGGATTTTCTCAACGCAGTAATGCGAGGTCGCACGGCTTTAAGCCCCCATGCATTGCTGCGCTTTATACATGGTGTTGAGACCGCCCTCGGGAGGAATAGGGAAGCCTCCATGCCCAAGGGCCCGCGGACCATCGATATTGACATCCTGATTTACGGACAAGAGGTCCTCGACGATGCCGATTTAGTCATTCCCCATCCGGGCATGAAGGAGCGGCACTTCGTACTCCTGCCTTTGATGCAGATCGATCCAGACCTTCTGGATCCCGCAACCGGCAAAGCCTTCCGCGATTACCTCGCGGGCATCTCCTTCCAGGGTATTTACCCAGTATCAACCGGCGGATATGATGCAATCCATCCGTTATGAATAGCACCCAGTCCGCCGCTTATGTAGCCGAAGCATTGATCGAAGGGATCGATGCCGTAGCCTCGAAGCGTAGCTTCCATCTGAGCGACTTCGATGGCCCCTTGGATCTTCTTCTTTTCCTCATAAAGAAAAATGAGATGAGCATTTACGACATCCATATCGCCTCCATCACCGAGCAGTACTTGGAATGCTTAGCCGGGGAAGATCGAGTCGACCTGGATGAACTCTCGGAATTCTACAATCTAGCGGCTACCCTCCTGCTGATCAAGTCAAGGCAGCTCCTGCCTTCCCAGGATTTTGACGACGAAGACTACGAAGACCCCCGCCAGAGCTTAATCGACAAACTGATTGAATACCAAAAATACAAGAAACTCGCCCTCCTCATGGAACAAAGAGAGATGGAAGTTGAGTGGACTCTTGAGCGGGCAAGTATGCAGCGGGTCCTGCCTTTTCCCGAACCGTCGGACGATACCCTCTGGGCTGACCTGGACGTGTGGGACCTCCTGAGGACTTTTTCTTCATTTGTGCAAAACTTCGATTCCGAGCGGATCATAGACCTCTACGAGGAAATCTCGATCAACGAAAAGGTCGCCCTCATGCTGGAGCTTCTCGCAAAAAAGGGTCATTTTTCTTTTGTGGAGCTTGTCACCAGGCCCAGGTCGGCGCTCGACCTCGCCTGTGCCTTTTTGGCGCTTCTCGACTCCGTCAAGAACCGGATGGTTCGTATTCGGCAACATAAATTGTTTGGAGATATACAGATATTTCCTTTTGAGAATGAGGTGACTCATGGATGAAGACAAAAATACCGCTCTGCTTGAAGCGATCCTCTTTCTCGAAAGCGAAGCGATGGATGAAGAACACCTCGCTTCAGCGAGCGGACTTTCGGCGATTGAGGTGAAGGAAGCGCTTCAAAGACTGTGCGTGGAGTACGAATCCCCTTCCAGTGGAATCTATCCCCTAAGATCAGGAGGAGGGTGGATCCTAGCGCCCAAGGTTGAGATATGGGAAGACCTAAAGGATAGGTACGGAAGAAAAAACGAGTCCAAGCTTTCAAGGGCGGCTATGGAAACCCTGTCTATCATCGCCTATTCGCAGCCTGTCACAAGGGCGGAAATCGAGGCGATCCGGGGGGTATCAGCCGACGGGATGGTCAGATACCTCCTAGCCCGAGGTTTCATCGACGAGGCAGGGAAGAAGGACATTCCAGGAAAACCGATGCAATACGGCACCACCCAGGATTTCCTCAAATATTTCAAGCTCGGCTCCATTGCCGATCTTCCAAAGTTGAGCGATATAGAACGCAACCGTTTTGGGCAATCGGAGGAATCCTTAGGATGAGCAAGATTCGATTGCAGGCATATTTGGCCTCGTGCGGACTAGGTTCGCGCAGAGGGTGCGAGGTTTTGATCAGCCAGGGGCGCGTTAAAGTGGATGGGGTGCCCGCAGCCCTCGGCCAGAGCGTCCAGGACGGCCAACATGTGGAATTGGATGGAAAAGTGGTAAAACCCCAAGAAAAAATGCGGTACCTGCTCCTTAACAAGCCTCCCGGCTTCGTTTCAACCATGGCTGACGATAAGAATCGCCCCATAGCCGCCAGTCTTCTTGCCGCGACTGTGCCTGAAAGGGTGTACAACGTCGGACGTTTGGACCAATGGTCATCGGGGATATTGTTCTTCACCAACGACGGCAGCCTTGCGAAGGTCTTGATCCACCCCTCCGGCGAAGTGGACAAGGAATATCGAGTCGTCACTGATCTGCCGATTCCAGACAATTTTGCCTCGGCCTTTTCCAAAGGTATTTCCGTTGAGGGCAAAACCTACAAGGCAAAGGAGGTCAGGCGCATCGATGAGAAGGAAGCGGTAGTCGTCTTGGTTGAAGGCAAGAATAGGGAGATCCGGAGGGTTCTTGCGCACTTTGGACTCCGCGCCCTTTCTTTGCGCCGCGTTAGGCTTGGACCTCTCGTTTTAGGCGATTTGCCCGAGGGTTCCTACCGAGAACTTACAGCAGTTGAAGTGGATTCTCTCAGGCGATATTCTTCGAATCAAGGGACTTTGGTATGATTGTGGCCATGGACGGACCGGCGGGATGCGGAAAATCCACGATAGCGAAGCTACTTTCCCAGCGCCTAGGATTCCTATATATCAATTCTGGAAATATTTACCGGGCCATCGCCTGGGCTTCGATAGAACAGGCTATCCCGCTGGAATCCGTCGACACTTTGGTTGCGCTGGCCCGCGCGCTGTCGATAGCCTACGAATCCGATGGGAGCATCTGCATCGGAACCAAGTGCCTATCCGCGGAACTCCGTAGCGCCGCGGTAGACGCCATAGTCGCGCAGGTATCCGCGATCCCCGAAATCCGTGTTGTGGTCAACCGGATCGTGCGGAATGCAGCGGAGAATAGAGACGCAGTGGTGGAGGGCCGGGATATGACCACCGTGGTTTTCCCCGATGCCCAGGCTAAGTTTTTTATCGACGCTTCGGTGGAAGAAAGGGCGAAGCGCCGCTTTATGCAAGGCTCTTCTTCCTTCTCCTACGAACAGACTCTGGAGAACATCAAGCTCCGGGATGAAATCGATAGAAACAAGGCCGTAGGCGCCCTGAAAATCGCCCCTGGAGCAGTGTATTTGGATACTTCCGGCTTGACCATAGAGCAAGTTTATGAGAAAGTGAACAGTAAAATTCTACACTTAAGGGATGGACATGGAGAATAAGGAAGTGGAAATGGACGTCGCCGCTCCCGCCCGCGACGAATTCCAGACACAATTGCAGGAGCAGTACCTCAAGAGCTTTGAGGGCCTGGAGGAGGGAGATCTAATCGATGGGAAAGTCGTCCAACTCGCGGGCGATTTTGTATTCATCGATGTCGGTTACAAGTCCGAGGGTAAGATTCCCGTTGTCGAATTTGGCGACGCAGTGCCTAAGGTCGGGGACGATGTCAAAGTCATCCTGATCAAGAAGGAAACCCATTCAGGCGAAGTGATCGTATCTAAAAAGCGCGCGGATGAAAAGGTTTTCTGGAAGTCCATCGCGGTCGCCTTCAAGGAACACCAACCAGTAGAAGGCAAGATTGAAAAAGAAGTAAAGGGCGGCTTCGAAGTGGATCTAGGCCACGGCTTGAAGGGCTTCCTGCCTTCGTCCAAGGCTGACATTCAGCGAATAGAGAACGGCGAAGAATTCGTCGGACTGAAGAGTTCCTTCTATCTTGAACGCCTCTACTCTGAAAAAAAGATTAACATTATCCTCAACCGCAGAAAATGGCTTGAGGAAGATATCGATAAACGTAGGGAAGATTTCTTCCAGAGCGTACAGATCGGCGACACGGTCAAGGGCACCGTCAAGAGCTTCACCAGTTTTGGAGCCTTCATCGACCTAGGCGGTTTCGACGGTCTCCTGCATATCAATGATATGAGCTGGGGCCATGTCACGAGGCCTAAGGATTACGTGCGGAAGGGACAAGAAATAGAGCTCAAGGTCATTAGGCTTGAACCCGAGGAAAAGAGGATCAATCTCTCCCTCAAGCATTTCTCTCAGGATCCCTGGTTCTCCTTCGAGGAAAAATACCACCTCAACGATGTGGTGAAGGGCAAGGTCACCAAGCTTACAGACTACGGCGCCTTCATAGAGCTGGAGGAGGGAATCGAGGGTCTGGCCCATATTTCCGAATTCTCCTGGGTGAAGAAAGTCCACAAGCCGGAGGACATGCTCAAGGCTGGCGATCTAGTCGATTGCATGGTTCTTGGGTACGACATTCAGGCAGGGAAGGTATCCCTCGGCCTCAAGCAGGTTCAGGACAATCCCTGGGATTCAATTAATGAGCACTATCCCTTGGGCATGCGCCTAACCCGCAAGATTGTAAAGGTAACCAACGCCGGCGCCTTCATCGAGCTTGAAGAAGGCATTGACGGCTTCCTCCATATCGACGACCTGGCCTGGACTGGCAGGGTGAAAAATCCCGCTTCCGTCCTCCACGAAGGCGAAGAAATCGAAGTGGTGGTCATCGAAAGTAGCCCGGAGGAGCGCAACATACGCCTTGGGGTCAAGCAACTCTCCGAGGATCCCTGGAGATCCTTCGCTAGGGCCTTCCATGTCGGCTCCATCATAGAAGGCGTAGTTTCCAATGTCACTGACTTTGGCGTCTTCGTGAAGGTTCAGGGCGATATCGACGGCCTGGTTAAAAAGCAAGATTTGAGCTCCGATAGGGATGAATCCTGGGATGACGCGCTCAAGAAGTTTACCCCTGGAATGGCAGTCAAAGCCGTGGTTATCGATCTCAATCCCGATCGCCAAAAGCTGGGTCTTTCCATAAGGGACCTGGTCCAGCGCCAGCAGAGAGAGGAAATTTCTCGTTTCATCCAGAACGAAGAGAGCGAAAACGGCTTCACCATAGGCGATCTGCTCAAAGTTCGCGATACGAACAAGAAAAATTCCTGATCCCGTCCATTTTGTGGATGGATCGAGGTAAGAAACGACGATGTACGGGACTATAGACCAGGCCAAGTTCGATTTGCTCATCGACGTCTGCGCGATGATCAATTCGAATTACGGGGATGCGAGGTCCCTAGTCTCGCATATCATAGAATCATCTGCCAAGCTGGTCGGCGCCCAAGCCGCCAGCTTGGCGTTGCTGGATTCAAATACTAGAAAACTACGCTTTGAAATCGCTTCCGGTCCCAAAAAAGAAGAAATGCACGGCCGCGTTGTTGGGGAAGGGGAGGGGATTGTAGGCTGGGTAGCCCGGCAGGGAAAGTCCCTTATCGTGAACGATCCGGAAAAAGATCCTCGATTTTCCCCTTTTATATCCATCGATGTCAATTTTCCCGCCCATTCCATACTAGCCGTGCCCATGAAGGTCAAAGGGGCTGTCGTAGGCGTAATTGAGGTAATAAACAAGGAGAAGGGCAGATATTTCAATGATGAGGACCTGAGTTGGCTTGAAATATTCGCCATACAGGCTGGAATCGCCATCGAAAACGCCCGATACTTGGAAAAGACTTCCCGCGAACTCCAATATCTTTCAGATCGCGCGCGGGAACAGGCAGGGTGGCATACCCTTGTTTTCGCTTCACCATCCATGGCTGAAAAACTAGATCTTGCTGATCGGCTCGCGGTGAGCGAGGCTTCGGTCTTGATTCTAGGGGAGAGCGGGGTAGGGAAGGAACTCTTCGCAGAAAGGATACATCTTTCTTCCCGGCGGGCGGAAAAACCCTTTGTAAGGGTCAATTGCGCTGCCTTGCCAGAGAACATTCTGGAGAGTGAACTTTTCGGCCATGTGAAAGGCGCCTTTACCGATGCGGTGCAAGACCGCAAAGGAAGGTTCGAGATTGCTGACGGCGGTACCATATTCTTGGATGAAATCGCCGAACTCCCATTACGGCTTCAGTCAAAGCTCTTGCGGGTATTGCAGCAGAAAAGCTATGAGAAAGTCGGCTCCTCCGAAACCAGGAACGCGGACGTTCGTGTCATAGCCGCAACCAATCGAGATCTCGAATCCATGGTGGAAAAGCAAGAATTCCGCGCCGACTTGTACTACCGCCTCAATGTATTGCCCTTATTGATCCCGCCGCTCAGAGAGAGGAAAGAGGACATCGTCGCCTTGGCCCAGCATTTCCTAGAAAAATTCGCCCGTGAAACCAACAGGCGCATCGAAGGATTCTCAGAAACCGCTTTGCAGAGCATGCTTTCCTACGCGTGGCCAGGAAATGTCAGAGAACTTGAGAACGCGGTAGAGCGGGCGGTAGTCATGTCGAGGAATGCAAGGATTAGCCCTTCCGACCTGATGATCGGCGGCAAGCTTGAGGATGTCGAGGACTACCGCGGTAAAAGCCTTAAGACTGCAGTCAACATATTCAAGACCCATTATTTGAGAAGTTCCCTTGCTATGCACGGATGGAATCAAACTGTGACAGCGCGGCACCTGGATATCCAGAGGACCTACCTGTCGCGCTTGATCAAGGAACTCAATATCGTACAACCCAAGGAGTAAGCCGTGGAACCAAAAGCTACTATCGTGACCCAGGAAAAGGCAGAAGATAAAAGCGTATCGAAGAAAATCTCGGATTTTATCGCCAAGAAAAAAGTCCTTTTCCTATCCTTTGCTGGCGCAGTCATCCTGCTAGTGGTCGCGGCGGGAATATTTACCTTGGTCTCCCAGTCATCAAAGGACCGCTCTTCCCGAGCCTTGGAAGTGGCGAGGACAAAGATCAACGCATGGGGCGAAGAAACCGACGAGGCGAAAAAGACAGAACTAGAGACCGCATTGCATGCTGACCTGGACAGTATCGCTTCCAAATGGTCAAAGAGTTTTGCCGCCCAGCAATCCCTCTATATCAAGGCCTCCCTTTATGCCAGCAAGCAAGATTGGGAAAATGCGGAGAAATTTAGCTTGGACGCCGCCGCGCGATTACCCAAAACCTATCTGGCTCCCATCGCCCTCGAGAGCGCAGCGGTGGCGGCGGAGGAACAAGGGAAGGCCGACAAGGCCTTTGAATACTATTCAAGGATCGTCGCGGACTATAAGTCAGATGTTCCCAATCTAGCCCATGCCCACTTCTCCCTCGGCAGGCTCTCCGAGGCCAAGGAAGATTGGAAGGCTGCCTTGGAACAATATCGGAAGCTTCAAGCTGACTTCGCATCCTCAGATTGGGCCCTTCTCGCGAAAAACCGCGTTGTGTACCTGAAGTCCATGGGCTACGACAAGTAGGCTGCCCAGAGTGCATATTCCGATGAAAGCCGCCCAGGGAGATCTCACGCTTCCAAGCCCTTCTTCCGGGTCGGCTTTTATGCCCTTTCTGCTTCCACTTATCGTCCTTGTTGTTTCCTGCGGCCTGCCTTCCGTTCCTTACCTTCATCCTCCGTCTGATTTCGATGTAAGTCCTTCTTCGATAAAAATCACGAACAATATGGAAAATTTCCAAGCCTCCGAAGGAAGCGACCAAAGCTACCGCGGCCTTGAAATTTATTATCACGCCTATGAATCCCCAAGCGCGGCGGCCATTGCGCACAGCCAGCTTGAAAATCTGGCCTCAAGCTATGAAAAGTCTTCCTCTTCCTATATAAAAATTGTCACTGGAACCACGTATAAATTCAAGCGCTTGAGGAACGCAAACTTTGATTCTCCAGCATTGATCCCGGTTGTCAATCCTGCCTTGCCCGTCTCGTATTACATAAATATCTCCCAAACGGGTTTCTGGAGAATTACCGACGATAACAATGTGCATTTTCCATCCGGCGACACCGGCCTCTCATCAATCATCCGCAATGTCGCCAATAGGGTTCCTGCTAATCCGGGGTTTCATGCTATGGATTTCCAATCCGGCGATGAGGATTACACAGGGTCTTCGCTC
>VKGY01000040.1:27891-34564 GCA_008080685.1 Spirochaetota bacterium | reverse complement strand
GCCCCGCGCTGGGGCGAGTTCTGGAAGGAGAATTTCGAGGAGCCCCGTCTCTTCCAGCAAGCGCAAGCCTACAGACGGAACAGGCGATAAAAGGATTTTCTCAAACTCGTCCCTCATCCGCTCGGGGGATACCTTTTCAAAGATACTAATGGTTTTGGCGATTGCTGCGAAGGTATCCTCTTCGATGACAAAGCCTAGCTGGGAAGCAAAGCGGATAGCCCGTAGGGGCCGCAGGCCGTCCTCCGCAAAGCGCGCGTTTGGGTCGCCTACGCTTCTCACCACCCCTTTATTGATGTCCTTTCGACCTTCGAAGGGGTCGAAGAAGCGGCCTGATGAGATCTCGTAGGCCATGGCATTCATAGTGAAGTCCCTGCGCCCAAGATCCTTAACGATGTCTTCGACGTACTCCACCCTATCCGGCCTTCTGCCGTCACTATAGCCCTTTTCGGTGCGCAGGGTTGTGATTTCCACCGCGTAGGATCCTTCCAGGACTGTGACGGTTCCATGCTTCATCCCTGTCGGGATAACCCGTGGGAAAAGAGTCACCACTGTCTCAGGAGTGGCGGAGCTCGCCAAGTCTATGTCGTTGCCCTGGGGTCTGCCGAGCGGCAATGCGGGTAATCTCTCTGGGAATCTTCAACGGGGGAAAGAGTTGGGACATCATAGTCAGGCCACCTTGATGGGAAAATCTACCCCAAACCGAATCGCTTTGTCCATCTTGACAATCCGGAGAACTCCAAGGAAGCTCCATGCATGGATGCGCTCATAATCACCGGGGGGGAAGGGCCTGCCTTGCCTATCCTAGAGATCCTGGCCTCCGAGGCCGATTTTATTGTCGCCGCCGACTCGGGGCTTGAGGCTTTGGCAGGAACATCCTTCTCTCCCGACTACATAGTGGGAGACGGGGGGAGGGGGGGGGAGGCTGGATCACATTCTAGGAATTCTCTATCTTTTCAAGCGGGAAAGCCGACCCCTGGCCTGGCACGGCAGGTTCGAATCCTTGTTCTACCTTCTAGCCGGAAAGCATGGCAGGTTCAAGACTGTGCCCGGGGCGACAGTATCTATTTTCCCGCTCATGGAAGCTTCGGAAGGCATGGCAAGCAAGGGGCTCAAATGGCCTTTGGAGGACCTTCGTTGGAAGGCGGGAGACTATGGGATCAGCAATGTGGCCTTGGAGGGCGAGCTTTTTGTGAAGGCGGGGAGCTCAGCTCTCCTAGTCGTCCTTCCCTCGGGAGCCGAATGCATCCCTGAGAATCTCCAGGGTAGTCCGGGGATCCTGGACTAGCACCTTTTTCCCTCCCAGCAGTTCAGCAATCCCTATTTCATTTTTATATCTTGGGATGATGTGAAGATGCAGGTGCTCGATGCTGCCGCCTGCGACCATGCCCTGGTTGTAGCCGATATTGTATCCCGCGGGCTTGTAGATGAGATCCAGGACTTCCAGGCATAGATCGACAGCCTCGTCCACAGCCTGCTTTTCCATAGGATTCATCTCTCTGACATCCGTGAGATGCCGCTTTGGAAATACCAGCACGTGTCCTGGATTGTAGGGATAGAGATTGAGGGATATCAGGCATAGTGGATTTTCATGCACCACAAGCCTTTCCACCGCCTGAGATCCGTCCCTTACGAGGCAGAGGATGCAGGCATCCGGTTTCCCACCCTTCAAGTATCCCAATTTTTCAAAGCTGAAGAAATATTCCATGGCCTTAGGATTCTATCATGCCCGGTGCCAGCGATCCACCTTGACCGTCCAGGATTGAGGGAGCTATAGTCCTCCAGCATTGTATCGGAAGGAGATAGCCATGGCGACCAGAGTGAGATACGCCCCTTCCCCCACGGGGAACCAGCATATAGGGGGGGTGAGGACGGCCTTGATAAACTACCTCTTCGCCCGCGCCACAGGCGGGAAATTCATTCTTAGGCTTGAAGATACGGATAGGTCCAGGTACGGGGAGGAATACGTAAGGAATCTCTACGACACCTTCGCCTGGCTGGGTTTCTACTGGGACGAGGGGCCGGACATAGGCGGTCCCGCAGGACCTTACATCCAGTCCGAGCGCTTTGATCTCTATCGGGGATACGCGAAGAAACTGGTGGAGATTGACAAGGCTTACTACTGTTTCTGCGATGAGGAAAGGCTTGAACGTCTACGGGACGAGCAGAATGCCGCTAAGAGCGGAGACCAGGGGTACGACAGGCATTGCCGGAAGCTAGGAGTCAAGGAGGCCCAAGCGCGGACTGCGGAGGGGAAAAACCCCGTGATCCGCTTGAAAATTCCGCTTGAGGGAACGACAGTCTTTCACGACAGCCTATTGGGCAAGATCGAGTGGAAAAACGAGGACATCAGTCCCGATCCTGTCCTTCTAAAATCCGATGGCTTCCCCACCTACCACCTCGCCAACGTGGTGGACGACCATCTCATGAAGATCACCCATGTAATGAGGGCACAGGAGTGGATTCCTTCCGCGCCTATGCACAAGATCATGTACGATGCCTTCGGCTGGACCCAGCCTGAGCTTTGCCATCTTCCCATGGTCCTTGGCTCCGACGGCCACAAGCTTTCAAAACGCCACGGAGCCACGGCGGTGAACGAGTTCAGGAAGGCAGGCTACCTGCCTGAAGCCCTCATCAACTATATAGCCCACCTTGGTTGTTCCTTCGAGGACGGCAGGGACATCTTTACCCTCGGGGAGATGGAGCAGCTTTTCAAGATAGAGCGGCTCAACAAGGCTCCGGCTGTGTTCGATTATCAAAAACTAGAGTGGTACAACGGCCAATACATCCGCCAGAAAAGCGATGAGGAACTCGCCCGCCTAGTCATGCCGTTTCTCGCCGAAGCGGGCTTCGCAGCGCCTGGGCCAGCCTTGGCGGAGCCGGGGCCGTTGGAAATAGCCGCCATGCCCCTTGTGCGAGAGAGGCTCAAGTTCCTCTCAGACGCGCCCAAAATCATGGCCTACCTTTACCACCGTCCCGAGATGCCTGGGGAATCGGAATTCGTCCCTAAAAAGCTCGATAGGCACGGCACCATCCAGATGTTGGAAGAGGCTATTGCCCTCGTCGCCTCCACGGATTTTAGCGAAATCGAAGCGGCGGAGGAGAAATTCAGAGCCCGAGCCACGGAAATTGGAGTAAAATTGGGAGACCTCATGATGCCTCTCCGCGTCGCTGTCACAGGATCGAGAGTGAGTCCGCCTCTCTTTGAGTCGGTCAGGGTCCTGGGAGCACAAGAGTGCAAAGCGCGTCTCCAAGCCGCCAAAGCGTACCTTTCTGCCCTTCCCGCATGAAAAAGGATCCTCTATGAGACTCGCCACCTTCGACAACGAAAAATATCTGGAAGAGCAGGCTGCCAACATATCCCAGCGAGCCGAAGGCTCGGAAAAGCTATACTTGGAATTCGGAGGGAAGCTCCTTTGGGATTGGCACGCCGCCCGGGTCCTCCCTGGCTACGACCCCAATGTGAAGATTCGCCTCCTTTCCCGGTTGAAGGACAAGGCTGAGGTGATCCTCTGCATTTTCGCGGGAGACATCGAGCGAAAGCGCATCCGCGGGGATTTTGGCATCACCTACGATGCCAGCGCTCTCCAGATCTTCGACCAGTTGGGGGATTGGGGTGTTTCCGTGGCTGGAGTGGTGATCACCCGTTACGAGGACCAAGCTGCGGCGGACCAGTTCGGCTCCCTGCTCGAAAGGCGAGGCGTCAAGGTGTTCCGGCACAGGCCGACCAAAGGCTATCCTTCGGATATCGATAGGATTGTCAGCCCCGAGGGGTATGGAGCCAACGAATACATCCCTACGACAAAGCCCATCGTTGTTGTTACCGGGCCGGGCCCTGGGTCCGGGAAGCTCGCCACCGCCCTTTCGCTTCTCTATATCGATAATTTGGCCGGCCGAAAGGCAAGCTACGCAAAATTCGAAACCTTTCCCGTCTGGAATCTCCCACTCAAGCACCCGGTGAACATCGCCTACGAGGCGGCGACCGTGGATCTAGCGGATTTCAACTGCGTCGACCCCTTCCATCTGGAAGCCCGGGGGGAGACAGCCATCAACTACAACAGGGACGTGGAGATATTCCCCGTCCTTAGAAGGATACTCGAAAGAGTCTCAGGAGGAGAGAAGACCTACCGGTCTCCCACGGAAATGGGGGTGAACCGCATCGCATCGGGCATCGTGGATGACCCCGCCGCTAGGGAAGCGGCCAGGCAGGAAGTGATCAGGCGATTTTTCCGTCATTCTTGCGAATACGCCATGGGCGTAGCGGAAAAACCTGTCCTGGCAAGGATACAGGCGATCCTGGACGAGTTGGAACTAAAGCCCGAGGATAGGAGGGTTGTGGTTCCCGCACGGCTTGAGGCGGCCCAGGCTTTGGAGGCGGGGAAGGGGAACCAGGGAATCTGCGTCGGCGCTGCCCTTGAGCTGCCCGACGGAACGATCATGACAGGCAAAAACTCACCTTTCCTCCATGCCGCCAGCGCCGTGGTGTTGAATGCGGCAAAACGGTTGGCGGACATCCCCGATCGGATCCACCTCCTTCCTCCTGTGGTCACCGCCAGCATCGCGAATCTGAAGCGGGATGTGCTGGGCAGGCATTCCGTTTCCTTGAGCTTGGACGAAACCCTCATCGCCCTCTCGGTCTCCGCGGCGATGAACCCCGCTGCCCAGGCGGCTATGGAGTCCCTCAAGTCCCTTGCTGGCTGCGAACTCCACCTTACCCATATCCCCGCGCCGGGAGACGAGGCGGGCATGCGGCGTCTGGGATTGAATGCCACCAGCGATCCCTACTTCGCGGGAAACAACCTTTTCCTCGCCTAGGGGGGCATGATCGTCGGTTGACCTTCTTCGCCACTTCGCGGCATAGTGGTTCCACCGTGCCCCTGAAGCGCGGCAAGGAGAACCCCATGTCGGAAAATGCGCCCGAATACCTCGACTTCATCAAAGATGCGGTCGCCAAGGATGTTGCGGAGGGCAAAACCAAAGCAGTCAGAACAAGATTTCCCCCAGAACCCAATGGATGGCTCCATATTGGGCACGCCAAGGCGATTTTTGTGGATTTCGGCGTAGCTGAATACTTCAAGGGGGAGTGCAACCTTCGGTTCGACGACACCAATCCAGAAAAGGAAGATATATCCTATGTCGAGGCTATTAAGAGGGATCTTAGGTGGCTCGGCTACGACTGGGCTGACAGAGAGTTCTATGCCTCGGATTATTACGAGACCCTGTATGAACTTGCACGGAAGTTGATACGCATGGGGCTTGCTTACGTGGACGACCTGGACGAGGACGAGATCCGCGCCTACCGCGGCACCAATGTCCCGGACAAGAACAATATCACCTATACTCCTCCGGGAAAAAACAGCCCGTGGAGGGAAAGATCGGTGGAGGAAAACCTCGATCTTTTCGCAAAGATGAGGGCGGGAAAATTCGCCGATGGTGCGAAGACTTTGCGGGCGAAGATCGATATGGGCCATCCCAATCTCCTTATGCGGGATCCTGTGATGTACCGAATCCGTCGAGAACCCCATTACCGAACCGGCACCGCCTGGTGCATCTATCCGATGTACGATTTCCAACACCCTCTTTCTGACGCCATAGAGGGGGTTACCCATTCTCTCTGTTCCCTGGAATATGAGATCCACCGCCCCCTTTACAATTGGTTTATTGAACATTGCGAAGTCTTCCCTTCCCGGCAGATAGAATTCGCACGGCTCAACCTCACCCGCACCGTGCTCTCCAAGCGCTTGCTCATACAGCTGGTTCGGGACAAGAAAGTTGCCGGCTGGGACGACCCCCGAATGCCAACGATAGCAGGCTTGCGCCGCCGGGGCTACAGCCCCGAGGCTATCCGGGATTTCCTCGGAAGGATAGGAATAGCGAAAACAGATTCCATGGTGGACATTCAGCTGCTGGAGCACTGCGTTCGGGAAAACCTCAATAAAAAAGCCTCACGGCACATGGCGGTGCTGAGGCCCCTCAAGCTTGTGATCGACAATTGGCCGAAAGGGCAGGTCGAATTCCTCGAGGCGGTGAACAATCCCGAGGATCCCGCAGCAGGTACAAGGAAGATTCCTTTCACGGGAGAACTCTTCATAGAAAACGAGGACTTCCGGGAGTTGCCGCCGCCAAAGTACTTCCGTCTTTTTCCTGGCAATCAGGTCCGGCTTCGCTACGCCTACATCATCACTTGCACGGGTTTCGACAAAGACCCGGTTTCAGGCGAGATCACCGCGGTGCGCTGCAGCTACGACCCCGCGACCCGGGGTGGGGACGCACCTGACAATAGGAAGGTCAAGGGAACCATCCACTGGGTTTCGGCGGAACAGGCGGTAGACTTTGAGGCGAGACTCTACGACCACCTTTTCGCTGTCGACCGACCTATGGATGTGGCCCCTGGCACATCGTTCCTCGAGAATTTCAACCCCCAGTCCCTGGAAATCCTTTCCGGTGCCAAGGGTGAGCCGGCTCTCGCGTGTGTGGAAGCCGGAACATGTGTCCAATTTGAACGCCTCGGGTACTTCTGTGCTGACAAGAGCGTGCTCAATGCCGATGAGGATTCCAAGCCCGGAGCCCTCGTTTTCAACCGCACCGTCGGATTGAGGGACACCTGGGCAAAAATTGAAAAGAAAGGCTAGAGAAAACCTCGCACAATCGGGTATAGTTCTGCCTGCGTCTCGCG
>VKGY01000040.1:26543-27869 GCA_008080685.1 Spirochaetota bacterium | reverse complement strand
CCGGCCCGGCGCGTTTCATACTGGAGGGCGCCGCGCCGCATTCGAGCCTGCGGCATGGCCACGCCTATCCGGCGCGCCGCCGTTTCCGTCGGTAGTGCGAAATCAGGGCTCGTCTCCCAAGGAGGGGCGCGAATGCCCGATACCAGCATCAGCATGGAAAAAATCGTATCTTTGGCCAAGCGACGAGGCTTTGTTTTTCAATCCTCGGAAATCTACGGCGGACAGGGCGGAGCCTGGGATTATGGTCCCATGGGAGTGGAGCTCAAGAATAGGATAGCCCGGTTCTGGTGGAAAGAGATGACCCAGCTTCACGACGACATCGTGGGCCTGGACGCGGCCATCCTCATGCATCCCCGGGTCTGGGAGGCTTCAGGCCATGTGGAGAACTTTACCGATCCTCTGGTGGATTGCAAGAAGTGCAAATCGCGCTTCCGTGCAGACCAAATCGACCAAGAGAAACTTTCAAGGAAAGAATGTCCTGAATGTGGCGGCGAACTTACGGATACGCGTAAGTTCAACCTCATGTTCAAGACCAACATAGGCCCTGTTGACGATGGTTCCGGCTTGATCTACCTCAGGCCGGAGACAGCCCAGGGTATCTATGTCAACTACAAGAACATCGCCCAATCCAACCGGATGAAGATCCCCTTCGGCATAGCCCAGATAGGCAAAGCATTTAGGAATGAGATTGTCACCAAGAACTTCATATTCCGAACCTGCGAGTTCGAGCAGATGGAAATGCAGTATTTCGTCAAGCCCGGCGAGGATGAGAAGTTCTTTGACTATTGGCGGGATCAGCGCTGGGCGTATTATAAGAAGCTTGGAGTCCGGATGGACAAGCTCCGCTGGCACAGGCATGGTCCGGACGAGTTGGCCCATTACGCCAAGGACGCCTATGATATCGAGTACGAATTCCCCATGGGCTTCAAGGAACTCGAAGGGGTGCACAACAGGACCGACTTCGATTTGACCCGACACCAGGAATTTTCTGGAAAGGATTTACAATACATCGACCAGGACAACGGGAACGCACGCTACATTCCGTACATCATCGAAACCTCCGCTGGCCTCACCCGTCAGCTACTGATGGTGCTCTGCGACGCCTATGAGGAGCAGAAGGTGGCGGACAAGGGCAACGACGACGATTGGAGAACGGTGATGCGTTTCCATCCCATCCTCGCGCCCATAACGGTCGCTGTGCTGCCTTTGATGAAGAAGGATGGTTTGGCGGAGTTGGCCAAGGAGATCAGGGAAGATTTGAAGGAAGACTATTCCACCGACTACGACCAGTCTGGCGCCATCGGCCGCAGATATAGACGGCAAGAC
>VKGY01000040.1:23888-26506 GCA_008080685.1 Spirochaetota bacterium | reverse complement strand
GCACACCCTACTGCGTAACCATCGACTACCAATCCAAGGAAGACGGCACTGTAACGGTGAGGGACAGAGACACAATGCAACAAGAAAGAGTCCCAAAGAGCGAACTCTCCTCGTTCCTAAGGTTGAAGATAAAGAATTATTCCAGGGACTGAAGCCTAAAAGCACGAAGCACCGGAGCCCCGCTCCGGTGCTTCGTATTTCACTTGGTTACTAAAACCCCATCCTTGCATGCCTTGGCTACGGTGAACTTAACCGCGGTCTTGGCTGGGATCTTGATGGTTTCGCCGGTTGCGGGGTTGCGCCCAACCCTGGCCTTGCGTTTGGAGAGCTTGAGAATGCCGAAGCCGGGGAGGGTGATTTTTTTGCTTTTCTTCACTTCCTTGTAGGCGATGTCAGCGTAGGCCTCCAGAAATACTTTCACATCGTTTTTGGTCAAGCCTGTCTTCTCGGCTAGGGCCGCTACCAACTGGGCCTTCGTCATCGCGGAACCTTTCACTGCCATGTTACTCTCCTTTACCGAACATGTCGGATAGCTCGAACAATAATATCATGGCAATCTGAAAAAAACGATAAAAATCGTTGGAATATCGTGATTTCCCTAGGAGGATATTGAGACGGTGGCAAGCAAATCGCTATACTTTCCCATCGAATCAAGGAGACACCATGAACAGGGCACTTGAAGTTCTGCAAGCGCGCGGTTTCATACAACAATGCACCGATCTTGAAGGACTCTCTACGCTTATGGACCAGGGTCCGATAACCCTGTACGAAGGCTGCGATCCCACCGGTCCCTCCCTCCATATCGGTCATATGGTGCCATATTTCGCCATCCGCCACCTTCATGAGTCGGGACACAATGTCATAGTCCTGATGGGCGGCGGCACTGCTCGGATCGGCGACCCTTCGGGAAAGACTACCATGCGGCAGATCATCAGCTATGAGGAAATTGACGCCAATGCGGCGAGATTTCTCAAGCAATTGGACAGGTTCCTCACCTTCGACGGCAAAACCCTCTACTCCGCCAACAACAAAGATTGGCTGGCCAATCTCAATTACATCGATTTTCTGCGGGATATCGGCCGCCATTTTTCCGTGAACCGGATGCTTTCTTTCGAAGCCTATAAAATGAGGCTAGAGACGGGTTTGTCCTTCATTGAGTTCAACTACCAACTGCTTCAGAGCTATGATTACCTCCAGCTCTACAAGCGGCACGGATGCAGGCTCCAGATCGGCGGGGACGACCAATGGGGCAATATTGTAGCAGGGATAGAACTCATCCGCAGGGTGGAAGGGGCAGAATGCTTCGGTCTAACCTTTCCCTTGGTTACTACCTCGGATGGAAAAAAAATGGGCAAGACCGAAAAAGGCGCGCTCTTCCTCGATCCCGGAATGACAAGCCCCTACGATTTTTTCCAATACTGGCGGAATGTCCAGGACGCGGATGTGGAACGTTTCCTGCTCATGTTCACCTTCCTGCCTATCGAGGAAATCAAGGAACTGGCGAAGGGCAAGGATGCCCAAATCAACGCCGCCAAGGAAAGGCTCGCATGGGAGGTCACTGCCCTCATTCACGGAACCGATGAAGCGGACAAGGCGCTCCAAGCCGCCAAGGCAGCCTTCGGGGGGGGAGGGGACGCAGAACAGATACCTTCCATTTCCCTTGATGAAGACCGCCTTGCCAAAGGCATTGGGATTCTCGACCTGTTCGTGGAGGCGGGGCTTGCGGATACGAAAAGCGAGGCGAGGCGCCTCGTCCAGCAAGGCGGAGCCTCAGTTAATGGAATGAAGGTTGTGGGTGAAAACGCTATTATCGATGCCACCTACCACAAGGATGGGGCGATCATGCTGAAGGCGGGCAAGAAGCGGATTTGCCGCGCAGTGGTGAAAAAGTAGTCAGGAAATGAGGCGGATTATCGCTTCTGGAGGTTCTCTAATTTTTTCCCGCGGCGTCTCATCTCCATAGCCGAAGACTACGATCAAGCCGACTGTTTTTTCTTCCGCACTGGCGCCGAGAATGCCAAGCACTTCACCCTCTGCGAATCCTTCTATGGCGCAAGAATCAAGGCCCAGCGCCTTGGCTCCGGTCATCATGTTGGCCGCAGCAATATAGGCCTGGGACCTGGACCAAGAGAGGATTCTATCCTGGGATCTTAGAAATTCATAATAGCCCCGGTAGTCTTCCAGGAAAACGGAATATCCTCCGGGGAACCGGGCCGACCTTTGCTTGAGGAAATCGCTGCCAGGCTCGAAAGCCTTTTCCTTCTCAACGAGGATGCATACAGCCAAAGCCGCGGAACTCACCGCCTCTTGGCCAAAGCAGGCAGCCCCCAGGCTTTCCATCAGTTCCCGGTTGCCGATTGTGCAAAACGTCCAGGGCTCCAGCCCAAATGAGGAAGGAGACAGTCTTCCGCACTCGAGAATGTATTTAATATCATCACTTTCGAGGGGCTTCGCAGCGTAGCGCTTGCAGGCGAACCGCGTTTCCATGGCCCTGAGGAAAAAGGTTCCGGCGAAACCCTTTTGTGCATCTTCCATCGCTAGGCCAAATCCAGTGCCACATCGAACATGGCGTTCAGGGAGGTCTGCCGCTCCTGGGGGCTCATCTCTTTCCTCGAAAT
>VKGY01000040.1:0-23882 GCA_008080685.1 Spirochaetota bacterium | reverse complement strand
CCTCGAAATATTGGAATCCGAGCAGGTGAGGAGGGTCAGGGCTTTTTTACCTAGGTGTGCGGCGTTGCAGTAAAGGGCGAAGCATTCCATATCCGTGGCGGCGCATCCCATGGAGGCCCAGCGCTTCCATCCTTCTTCCTCGGGAAGCGCGCTGTAAAGGGAAAACACATCGGAAGAGAATATTCCTCCCACCCAATGCGGAACCTTCCGCGTCCGGGCGGACTGGACCGCGGCTTCCAGAAGTTCGAAGTCTGCGCAGGGCGAGAAGGACCCCTTGAGCCTGTATTGATGGGCGTAATTGGAATCCGTGGAAGCGGTCATGGCGATGACCAGGTCTCCCACATCGATCGCGGGGCTGAGGCCACCGCAGGTGCCGATGCGCACAATCTTTTCAACGCCAAAGAAAGAAAAGAGCTCGAAGGAATAAATGCCCATGGACGCGGCGCCCATCCCCGAGGCCATGACCGAGACGGGTTTTCCATTCCAAGTCCCGGTATAGCCGAGGACATTGCGGACCGAGGTGAACAGCCTTGCCCTCTCAAGCCGTGTTTCGGCGATATACTTCACCCGTAGGGGATCCCCGGGCATGAGTACGAAATTCGCGATTTCGCCTTTTTTCCCGCTGTTGTGGGGGGTGCCTTCGCTATAATGTCCCAGGTGCCGTTGCTGCGCGGTATGGTGATCCATGATATCTCCTTTTTCCTTTTGATTTAGCTCCGCTCATAGGGCTGGCCAGAGGCGCGAGGCGCGTAGTCCCTGCCGGAAAACAGAACCAGCGTAACCAGGGTGATGATGTAGGGCATCACGCTGAAAAATTCCGAAGGAAGCACGCGGAGCGCGGGAATATTGACCATATAAATTGATAGGGATACGGCAGTGCCGAAAAGCAGGGAAGATCCCGCGATCCCCTTGGGGAGCCATCGTCCAAAGGAAACCGCGGCGAGGGCGATGAATCCCGCGCCGTTTATCGTATAAATGGTATATTGGATGGTCTGGGTCAGCACCAGGCAGCCTCCCGCCACTCCTGCAAGAAAGCCTGATATCATTACCGCCACATACCGTATCCCGCGCACATCGATGCCCGCTGAAGCCGCGGCCTGGGGATGTTCCCCGCAGGCTCGAAGCCTCATGCCGAAAGGCCGTTTGTAGAGTACAAACCATGCCACAAGGACAACTCCAAGCGCGATCCAGGCGGTTGGGTAAATCCCCCCGAATCCCGGCATCATGCCAAGCCGGAAGGGCATGGTCCTTTCCATCTTGAAGACAATTTGGGCCATGAAGGCGGTGCCTCCAGTGGCAAGAAGGTTGATTCCTGTTCCTGAGATCACTTGGTTGGCGTTGAGGGATATCGAGGCGAAGGCATGGATGAGGGAAATGGCCAGTCCTGCAAGGCCTCCGGCCAAGATGGCAAGCCACACGGAGAGCACGGTCGCTGGCTCAAGGAAATAGTGGAGGGTTGCGGCGGTAAAGGCGCCCACGGCCATCAAACCTTCAAGGGCGATGTTGACAACGCCGGATTTCTCGCAAATCATGCCTCCGACGGCGGTGATGAGGATGGGGGCGACGATCATGAGGATAGAGGGAAGCATGGCGAACAGGTCACTCATCGTTGGACCTCCCGCCCGTCCTGGTGGCTTTTTTAGCCCGCCAATCCAGGAAAAGCTTGACTCCCGCCCTCAAAGAGATGAAAACCACCACTAGGCCGGAAATGATGAGGGTGATCTCCTTGGGGATCTGCCGCGATTGCATCAGCGGCTGGGATGATGCGAGCATCCCGAAGAGCAATCCCGAAGCCAGGATGCCCCCCGCTTGGCTATTGCCTACCAGGGCGACCGCGATGCCATTGAAACCGTAGTTGTCGTAGCCGCCTAAAACCCTACCGTAATTAAAGGACCCAAGGGCGACAGCGGCGCCGGCGAAGCCGGCGAACATGCCCGCGATGATCATGGAGGAGGCTATGCTCCTCGTGACGGGGATTCCGGAATAACGGGCCGCTTCTTTGTTGAGTCCCGTCGCCCTAAGGCTGAAGCCTAGGTTGGTCTTTTCAATGATGAACCAATAGAAGAGGCAGGCAAGGAGGGCGAGGAACAATCCATAATTCAATCTGGATCCGTTGGTGAGATTTTCAAGGAAGCCGCTTGCCAGTGTGGCAGTGGGTGGAAAGTTTGGCGTCCTGTAGGTGTTTGCTCCCGGAATTGCCATGCTTACCCAACGGGAGAGGAAAAATGCGACATAGTTGAGCATTATGGTCGCCACGACCTCGGAGACTTCGAACCTCGCCTTCAGAATCCCTACTATTCCTCCCCATAAGGCGCCCGCAAGCCCCGCGGCGGCCAAGGCCGCTACCCAATGGAGGACGGGAACCGGCGGGAAGTACAGCGCCACGAATTGCGCCGCCGTAAGTCCTACGATGTATTGTCCCTCGGCTCCAATGTTGAATAGTCCTGTCCTAGCCGCGAAACCCATGGAGAGTCCGCACAGGATGAGGGGGATGCTGGCGGTCAGCCATTCGCCTATGTAGCGGGCGTTCCAGACCTTCCGCGTGATGTCCCAGCCCGTGAGGGTTTGAAGCATCGCTTGGTACATGCCTGCAGGATTTTTACCGACCAGGAGCACAAGCAGGGTGCCGCAGGCGAACCCCAAGCCCACCACGAAGAGGGATACGGTCCTATCATCCGCGAGGATCTGCTCCCAGTTTTTTTTGCGATTCATCCCTGTCTTCCTTCGCGTCCTAAGACCATGCCGGCCATCATCGCCCCGATTTTCCTTTCGTCCGCCTCCTTGTTCTCCACTATCCCTACGATCTCTCCTTTGGAAATTGCGGCTATCCGGTCGCAAAGATTGAATATTTCATCTAGTTCGAAAGAAATTAGCAGTACCGCCCTGCCTTTGTCCCTTTCCGCGACTATCCTGGCATGAATGTTTTCGATAGCTCCCACATCTAGTCCCCGTGTCGGTTGGGCTATGATGAGCAACTCCGGGGAGAGGTCGATTTCCCTGGCTATGATGGCTTTTTGTTGATTCCCGCCTGACATGCTGGATGCTTTGGTAGCAGGGCCTTCGCCCGCCCGTATGTCGAAGGCTGCAATTAAATCCGTTGCGTTTTCGAATATTTTCCTTCGGGATAGCACGCCGAAGGAAGTAGTGTAGGGGGGGGCGAAGAAGGTCTTCAAAACAAGGTTCTCATCCAGTCTGAAACCGAGCACCAAGCCGTGTTTATGGCGATCTTCGGGCACAAAGCCCATCCCCGCTTCGATGCGCGCCTTGATGGTTGCCCTGCCGATATCCTTGCCAGAGATCGTGATTTTGCCGCTTTCAATGGGACGAAGCCCGGTTATGGCTTCGATGAGTTCGGTTTGTCCATTGCCGTCCACTCCAGCAAGGCCAAGAATTTCGCCTTTTCGCACGTAGAGAGAAAGATTTTTCACCGAAGGAACCGCCGAATGTCCTCGCGAACCTCGAACCGTGAGATTATCGATTTCCAGGACCACAGCGCCTGGGACACGGGGCTTCCGCTCGACGGAAAAAGATACCTTCCTGCCCACCATCATTTCCGCGAGTCGGCCTTCGCTCGTATCGGCAACCTCCACTGTGCCGATGAACTTGCCCCTTCTCAGCACGGTGCATCTGTCCGCTGTCGCCTTGATCTCCCTCAATTTGTGTGTAATCAAGAGTATTGTTTTCCCTTCGGCTTTGAGTCGATCGAAAATTTTCATCAATTCGTCGATTTCTTGAGGCGTAAGGACTGCGGTCGGTTCGTCGAAAATGAGTATCGAGGCTTTTCTATAGAGGATCTTGAGTATTTCCACCCTCTGCTGCATGCCGACTGAGATCGACTCAATCTTGGCTTTTGGATCCACATCGAGACCATATTGCGTCGAGAGCGCCTGGATATCGCTTTCAGCTTTCTTGATGCCAACGTTGCCCCAGACTGTCCTGGGTTCGTTGCCAAGGATGATATTCTCAGTGACGGTGTAGTTGTGAACCAGCTTGAAATGCTGATGAACCATTCCGATCCCCAGAGAAGTTGCGTGATTGGGATCGTCAATCCGCACTTCCTTGCCGCGTACCCTGATGGTGCCTGAGTCTGCGGCGTAAAGGCCGAAAAGAATCGACATGAGGGTCGATTTTCCTGCTCCGTTTTCTCCTAAAACTGCGTGGACTTCATTGTCTTTTACCTGGAGGGTGATACGGTCGTTGGCAAGGACGCCTGGAAAGGATTTTGTAATTTCGAGCATCTCTATGGCATAGGTGTCCAAATTTTGCTCCTGAGGCGTAAAGAAAAGGGGAGGGTTCCCGATAGGAAATCCTCCCCAGGGGTTTGCTTGGTATTACTGTTTGTCCGAAGCCTGGAGGTTGCCCGGAACCACTCCGGCTTCCTTGGCTGCGGCGTAGGTGGCATGGATCTTGATCTCGCCCTTTACGATCTTGTCCTTGACTTCGTTCACCTTCTGGACGATTTCACTGCCTAACTCAGGGTTTTTATCCGAGAAGCCCACGCCCTCCACCTTGGTGTCGAAAACGACCACTTCGCCCTTGAAGCTCCCGTCCTTGGTGCGATCCAAGGCTCCCTTGGTGGCCGATTCAACCCGCTTGAGCATGGAAGTGAGGACAGCGGATTTCCCTTCGGCGTAGATGCCGTCTTCATATTGATCGGAGTCGACGCCAATAGCCCAGACATTCTTGCCTTGGGCTCGATATTCTTTCGCTTGGGCGATGGTTCCATTGCCTGTGCCGCCGGCGGCGGAGAATATGGCGTATACGCCGGAGTCGAACCAGTTCTTGGCCTGGGCTTTTGCGAGTTCTGGCTTGCCCCAGTCGTTGGCATAGTAGTCTACGATCTCCGCGTCCGCGAGGACGGATTTGATACCCTGGACCCATCCCATCTCGAACTTGGTGATGACCGGGCCGGGAATGCCGCCGATGAATCCGAACTTGGGCTTGGCAATGCCGTCGGCCTGGGCTTTGAGGGCTGCAGCCACGCCAACCAGGTAGGACCCTTCATGCTCAGAGAATGTGGCTTCCATGACATTCGGTTTCCCTACCCAGTCAACGTCGACGATGAGGTATTTCTGGTTGGGATACTGGGGAGCCACCTCTCTGATCGCATCGGCCCAGGTGAAGCCGGTTACGATGATGAGGTCGTACTTTTCGTCCGAAGCCTGCTTGAGGTTGGGGACGTACATGTCCTGGGTCTGGGCTGTCACCCAATCGTAAAGCTTGCCTTTCTGCGTTTGGTTTTCCCAGGTGTCGCCGTAGAAAGCGAGGATTCCGCGCCAACCAGCGGCATTGAAGGATTTGTCATCGATGCCCGTTGCATCGGTGAGAAGCCGGCTGGTCGGCAGGGCGGGAGCCACCACCTTGACCTCTTTTTTCTCGCAGGAAACCGCGAGGATGGCGAGGATTGCGAGCACGACGATAAGTGCGCGTTTCATCATTTTCCTCCATGATATATGCTTCGGCGCATTGCGCCGTTTGGAAACTGAAACTGTACCCAGGCTTTGCCACGGCTCATATCTCCGCCTCGACGTGGCCATGGTAGTATTCGTCCCTCAATTCCTTGACCTGTGGATCCTTGAGGTAGTCGTCAAAACTCATATAGCGGTCGATGATTCCACCAGGACAGATCTCGACAACCCGATTTGCTATGGAGGTGACGAACTCATGGTCGTGGCTTGAAAACATGAGGACGCCGGGGAAATCGATGAGGCCGTCGTTGAGAGATGTGATGGCTTCGAGGTCCAGATGGTTGGTAGGTTCGTCCAGGATTAGGAAATTGGCAGCCTGGAGCATCATTTTAGAAAGCATGCACCGAACTCTTTCGCCGCCCGAAAGCACATGGACAGGCTTGAGCGCCTCCTCTCCTGAAAAAAGCATTCTACCCAAGAACGAACGTATATAAGTCTCATCGTCCGAATCGGTGTATTGGGCAAGCCAATCGACGATGCTCAGGTTCGAATCGAAGTAGGAGGCCGAATCCTTGGGGAAGTATGATTTTTCCACCGTCTGCCCCCAATACATATCGCCTGAGCTTGGGTTTGCCTGGCCTCCCAGGGCGGCAAACAGGGCGGATTTTGCGACATGCTCATGGCCAACGAAGGCGATTTTTTCATTCCGGTTTACGGTTAGGGAAAAACGGCTCAAGACCTCCGTGCCGTCCTGGACTAAGGTGAGGTCAACTATCTTCAGGACATTGTTGCCGATCTCTCTTGAAGGTTTGAATCCAACATAGGGGAAGCGTCGGGAGGATGGCACGATATCCCCCAGTTCCAGCTTCTCCAGGATTTTCTTCCTCGATGTCGCTTGCCGCGACTTGGAAGCATTGGATGCGAAGCGCTGGATGAATTCCTTTAGATCTTTGACTTTGTCTTCCCTGCGCTTTTTTTCATCCTTTTGTTGCTGGACCAGGATCTTGTTCATCTTATACCAGAAGTCATAGTTGCCCGAGTACATGCGGATGTGGCCGAAGTCGATGTCACACACATGGGTGCACACTGCGTTGAGGAAATGGCGGTCGTGGGAAACTACTATGACGATGTTCGGGAACTCGATGAGGAATTCCTCCAACCATGAAATGGAGTCCAAGTCCAGTCCGTTGGTGGGTTCGTCCAAAAGCAAAATGTCGGGATTGCCGAAGAGTGCCTGGGCGAGAAGAACACGGACCTTCACCGACTCTCCCACTTCCCTCATGCGCTTGTCGTGGAGTCCATCCGGCACACCAAGGCCGGAAAGAAGAAGTGCGGCCTGGGATTCCGCTTCCCAACCTCCCATTTCCGCGAACTCAGACTCAAGCTCGCTCGCTCTTATGCCGTCGGCCTCGCTGAAGTCATCCTTGGCGTAGATAGTCTCCCTATCCTTGAAGACTTGATAGAGCGCTTCGTATCCGACGATTACCGCATCCACGAGGCGCAGGTCCTCAAAGCCGAAATGATCTTGCTTGAGCACCGCCATTCGGGAACCTGTGCTGATAGAGATTTCTCCCTTGTCATGCTGGGTCTCGCCAGAGAGAATTCGCAAAAAGGTGGTTTTCCCCGAACCGTTGGCGCCTATGATTCCATAGCAGTTGCCTGGGGTGAACTTGAGGGATACATCTTTAAAAAGGGTTCGCTCGCCGAAGCCAAGCGCGAGTTCGCTAACAGATATCACAGGAGAATAGTCCCTATTATCGAAGGGAATTTCAAGGGGGGGATTGTTTTTTGGTTGACTGAAAGGCTTGGGAGCCGCTACATATAGGGCGTGGAGTCTTTAATGTTCAAAGTCCTTATCCTCGCCGATATCCATGGTCAATCAGAATTCGCACGAAGAGCCGTGGAGACGAATTCCGATGTGGATCTCGTGGCGATCGCCGGGGACATCACCAACTTCGGCGGTGCGGAAGATGTCGTATATGTCCTGGATTCCATTAGGTCCGCCTTGGATACTCCTCCACCGATCGTGGCGGTTCCGGGCAATTGCGACACCCTTGCGGCAAGAAAGGCCCTCGATGCCGCCGGTGTCAACATAGAAGGGCTTTTAATCCAGTTTCCCTCTTGCTTTTTTGCCGGCTCGGGCGGGGCTCTACGGCGAGCGGGGATCACGAGTTACGAAAGGACGGAGGGGCAGCTCGCCGAATCCCTCGCCTCGCCATTGGCGAGGCTCAAGACCATGGACCAATCAAAGCCCTTAGTGATTTTATCCCATAGTCCTCCCTACGGCACGAACGCCGACAGGCACGGAGAACAGCATGTAGGCAGCGAAAGCTTCGCCTCACTCCTCGGTTCCTCTGCCGCGGCGGTATGGATCTGCGGCCACATACATGAGTCCCGATGCGTCTCCCTGGAGGATGGCTGCCTCATCGTGAATCCCGGTCCTGGCAGCTACGGCTATTACGCAATCCTGGAGATAAAAAAGGGCCCCGACCTGAGGTGGCAGGTAAGGGCCTTTCTCTCGAAATGACATTGATTAGCGAAATTCCATCTATCTCCCACTTGGGCTGTAGAGATACTTAAAATAATCCATGTCGGTTGATAGGGTTTTCTTAAAATTGGGAATTGTGGATTTATAGGACTCCATGGCTTTCCAGAATTCAAAAAACGAGGCATCCCTCCCGTAGGTTTCGGCGAAGATCCTTGTGGCCTCCGCATCGGCCTTTCCCTTGATGGTCTCGGATTTTTCATACGCCGAGGAAAGAATGGAACGTTTGTCGTTTTCCAGCTTTCCAAACCACTCGGCCTTTTTGCCTTCGCCATAAGACCTGAATGCCTGGGCTATTTGATTCCTTTCCTTGATCATCCTCTGGTATACAGAATCGGTGAGTTCTTCAGAGTACCGGATCTGCCTAGGAACTATGTCCAAAACCTCAATCCCAAATTCTGGAACGATGGAGGCGACGATCTTGATCATTTCCTGGGATAGGACTTCCCGGCCTTTCTCAAGGCTTTCAAATTGTGTTTGAGAGATAGTCAGCTCTTCCAAGGAAGCGGATCCTTCAGAATCGCCAGTCTGGAACGTCTCCACCGTCTTGGATTTTACGATCTCATCTGAATTGCGCACCGCTTCCCGCAGATAATTGGAAGAGATTACCGTGCGCACCACCGAGTCTATCACATCATCCAGGCGCCCGTAGGCGTTATCCAAGGTGCTAACGGATTCATAGAATTTTAGAGGATCGGAGATCCTCCACCGGGCTGTGGCCCAAATAAATTGATTTTCCTTGGTGGGTATCCGTTGCTTTTCCCCATCCCAGGACATTACTCGCCGGGGGTAGCGGATTATGTCGTCTATGAAAGGACTCTTCAGCTTTAGGCCGGCGTCGGTGTGAACCTTGACAATCTTGCCGAATCGAACCGCCACTGCCAATTCGCCCTCGTTGATGACCAGGAATGGTCCGGCGATGATGACTCCTATGGCTATTACCGCAATCGCTGCACCGAAAATCATCAGCTTTTTCATTGCAGGGCCTCCGTTCCTCCGAGAAGCTTGAGGGGAAGGAAGTTGCTAAGTTCCTTGTCGATCAAATCAACGTTTTTGTCACCTGCGAACACCTGGTCGATCATTTCAAAATAGAGTCGCCTCTTGGTTATGTCCGGAGCTTTTCGGTATTCGCTCAACACCGAAGCGAATCGGGACACGTCTCCCCTTGCCTTGTTCACCCGTTCGGTCGCATATCCTTGGGATACCTCCAGGAGTTGGTCCGCCTGTCCCCTCACCTTGGGAATTTCATTGTTGTAGGCTTCTTTTCCTTCGTTGATCAGGCGATTCATATCCTGGATCGCCTTATTCACATCCTCAAAGGCATCCTGGACTCCCTTGGGCGGTACGATATTCTGCAACTGCACCTGGGTTACCTGGATTCCCAACTTGTAGGAATCGAAAATCGAATTCATCATGATCACCGCTTGGTCTTGGATGGTCTGCCTGTCGGGGCCGATTACCCCAAGGATAAGCCTGTCGCCCACCAAACGGCTTATGACGGACTGGGAGATGTCGCGGATTGTCTTCCTTTGGTCAGAAATATTAAAAAGCCATGCCTTGGGATTGGTAATCCTGTATTGGATGATCCACTCGACATCGACAATGTTGAGGTCTCCGGTAAGCATGGTGGATTCATCGGGGAACGCCTGATCCGAATACTGGGTGATGGCACCGCTTTTTATGGTCCTGAATCCAAAGGTCTCGGTTTGAATCACCCTTGTCTTGACCACATAGGCTTTCTGGATTCCGAAGGGCAACTTATAGTGCAGCCCCGCTCCTAGAGTCTTGGAGTATTTTCCGAAGGTCGTGATTACCGCATTCTCCGTTTGGTCGACGATGATAAAACTCGTGGAGAGAAATATCATCACCCCAATGGCGATGAGGGTTATCACAATCACCGAACTTTTAATCGTAATTTTGGGAATTTTGGGCATACGCGGACCTTTTGGTGGTTGGGGGGTGAAAACCGATTCGGGCATGGACGGCGCCTCCTAGATTTTGGACTGCCTCAATAGTGAGTATACTTCTTTTTCATCCAAGGCGAATATCTTTTTTATGATTTGTAGGTAGTTTTTTGGGATCGGGGCTTTGATTTCCATAGGCACGCCTTGGATTTCCAATCTCCAGGCGTGCAAAAAGTAATTCACCCGCTTGTCGGAGGAATTGCCTTGCTGCCGCAAGGCTCCGTATTTAAAATCTCCCGCGAGAGGGTACCCTCGGGCGGCGGCTTGGCTACGGATTTGGTGAGTCCTGCCGGTTTTAATGCGCAACGCGACAAAGCTATGCGCTTGGTTAGAAAGAATTGTGTGGACCGAGGTGAGGGCTTTTTGCCCGAGCCGATCTGTTCTGGGTAGAGCCTTGACAGAAAGATCCTGGTGAAAGGGAGTCGCCGTGCTTTTTCTCGATTTTTCATCCCTTAGGACATAATCTTCCCACTCATAGTTTCCTTCCATACGGCCCTGAAGTATCGCCAGGTAGGTTTTGCGGATTTTCCCGGCTTGCATGGATTCCGTAAAGCTTTTAGCGCCTATGATGCTTTTAGAGAAGACGATCACCCCTGAAGTGTTCCGATCCAGGCGATGAAGAGGTCCTGGGACGAAGGACAATGAAGGAGGCATCCGAGGTCCTAGGTGGCGCTGCGCCTTCGCTTCCAAAGAATTATGGCTGCCATGTACGAGAACCCCCGCAGGCTTATTAAGAATCAGCAAATCTTCGGTTTCAGCCAGAATCATGGTTTTTATGGAATCTGCGCCCTGTGCGGTTGTTTCAACCCATGGGCTTCCGCTTTCAGCTTCGCAAAGAAACATGGGAATTTCGATCTTGTCCCCGACCTCAAGGAGGGCCTCGGGCTTTGCGGTGCCGCCGTTTAATCTTATCAAGCCCCTTCGTATCATTCTATGGAGGGAAGAGAGGGGGAGGGCGGGAAGGAACTTCCTCAATATCCGGTCAAGCCTCCTTCCCCCATCATTTGTTCCTGCGGAGAAGCCGATTCTTTCCATCATCCCTGGATGATAGGGAGAGGGGGTAGGTGCGTCAAGAATGGGGAGCCCTTCGCCGAAAGGGTTGACAAAGGGTGGCTTCTGGCTGAACCATGTTGGACGATGGCACCGGTTACCTTAGACGCACTATTCGGGAATCCCATTTTTCTTTCCGCCCTTTATAGCCTGCTCATAGCCCAATTTCTCAAATCCATGATCGGCCTGATCCGGTCGAGGAAGCCGCAGCTCAAGGAAACCATGGTCACCTTCCTTTGGAAGACCGGCGGAATGCCTTCTAGCCATTCCGCCACCGCGGTTTCCATAAGCGCGGCCATCGCCTTGACCGAGGGCTTCAGCAATCTTTTCATCTTGTCGTTGTTCTTGTCCCTAATTGTAATCCGCGACGCGCTGGGCGTAAGAAGATCTTCTGGGCTACAGGCCAAGGCTTTGAACCGCCTGGGCAATGAAACCGCCTTGAGGTTGGGGCTCAAATACGAATCGGTCAAGGAAGTGCATGGGCATTCATGGCTTGAGGTACTGGTTGGCGCCATTCTTGGCTATATAATCGCCTTCGCGTTCTGCCGATTATAAAATCGCAAATGCCGGATTGGATCGCCATTCCCACGGGGCTGAATGTGGTATAAGATTGCTCCGTCAGAACGCCAATGAACAGGTGCGCCATTGATGCAAGGAACGAAAGTCATTCTAGGCACATACAACTCCATGCCCGAAGGATGCTCGGATTCAACCTTCGAGTCAACCTACCAGCGATCCTGGCGTCCCTTCCTTTCCAGCCTCAACAAGTTCCACAACGTCAACGCTGTGCTCTTTTACTCCGGAACAGTATATAAGTGGATTGAGGAAAATCACCCCGAGTTCCTCCTCCTCCTCGTGGAAATGCACAACCGCAAGCAAGTGGAAATCCTAGGCGGTGGTTTTTTCAGTCCTCTTTTTGAAACCCTTCAGGTGTCCGACAAGATAGGTCAGATAGAGATGCTGACCACCTATATCCGGAGAACGTTCGGTAAACGCCCCTCTGGAGGGTGGCTCTATGAGTATTCCTGGGATACCACCCTTCCTCCGGTTTTCAGAAATGCCGGATTCGGCTATACCTTTTTGCCTGTATCAAGGCTTGAAGCCTTGGGCTTCAGTTTCCAAGGAGACGTGAATCCTTTTATCACCGAGGAGCAGCGGAAAACACTCACCATAATTCCTTGCTTCGATCTCGGTCAGGGAAGCTCGACCGTGAGGCCCTTCGAGGATTCACTTGAAGTCTATTCCCGGAGCTATCCTGAGGCTTCCTTGCTCGCCCTGATGCTGGATGGCAATTCAATCTCCAGAATGTGGGAATCCTCAGGACTCGAGTCCCCTGATGTTCTCTTTGAAAAAAGCTTCGCATGGTTTCAGAAGAACTGCCTTGATTTCGAAACCATATCTGCCCAAACGTACTTAAAGAATGGCAAAACTGGACCATTGAGGTACTTCTCCTATTGCGCTTCCGACAGACTTGCTAAATCCATAGAGGGAGAAAGGATCATAGCCAGGCAAGACATTCCCTCGGCCCCTGGCAAACAAGTCGTTTCAGCGACAAAGACGAGCAAGCGCCTTTACGACAAGATGTGCTATATCCACTCCCTCATGACTGTGCTCCGAGGCGACAAGGCGAGGAAAAAAAGCGCCCAGGAAGACCTATGGTCCGCCCAGAGCGGAGACGCCTATTGGCAGGGTACCTATGGGGGAATCCGCAGGCCGGAGGTAAGGATCCAAGCCTACCGGGCTTTGATTGAATCGGAGCGCACGACTCGGGTCCAGGGCAACTTCATGCATGGCATCGTGATGGACGATATCGACTGCGATGGGACGAAAGAGATTCTTTACCAGACCGCAGTCTTCCACAGGAAGCCTTCCAGGACTCGCTCTGCTGCGCCGGGGGATTCGATGAAATTCTCGCGGACTTGAGCGCTCTCGGATACACCTTAAGCGAAAAGGAACGCAGTCTTGCCAGGGCTATCTACCATCGGGACATAAGCGTCAGAGAGGGAAGCCAGAGGGTTCTTGTGGCCTTAAGGAAAACCTATCTGTTCCAAAAGCAGTGTCTCAGCGTGGATGTGGAGATCTCGAACCGATCCAGCGTCGACCTGCCCCTGCGCTATGTATCGAGTTCTCTTTTCCAGTTTGGGAAAAATGCAGTGGACTTGGAGTTTTTTGCGATCACGGGGCATGAGAAGAGGGCCTTGGCCGATCCGGAGTCTTGGAAAATCGAGGAGGCCGAAGCGCTGCAGGTGCGCGGGGGGGTAGGACGGGAATCGATTGAGCTTAGGTCAGACAGACCCTTCGCCGCCCACATCGTCCATGTTATGGAAGTCCCCCCTCCTTCGCCCCAAGCCGATCCCCACGCTCCGAGGGAGGAGGTTTTTTACCAGGGCACGAGAGTCCAGTTCGGCTGGGACCTTGATCTCCGCGCTGATAGCTCCACTATCGTTTCCCTTTCCCTCCACCTCGGATAAGTCCAAAAGACTTCTTGCCCAGGACCCATCCTTTCCCCTACAATCAACCATGGCGGAAAACATCTTCAAGACCGGCCTGGCTGGCAGAAAGGTCCATTTTGTCGGCGCCAAGGGAACCGGCATGACTGCCTTGGCGGAACTCTTCTTTTCCCTGGGAGCGGATCTGTCGGGGAGCGATGTGCAGGACACGTTTTATACCGACGCACTCCTTGCTGAATTGGGCATGGACCTGCGGATTGGGTTCTCGGAAGATCATATTCCCTCAGACGCTGAGCTTATCGTATTTTCCGATGCGTATAGAAAAGACAATAACCCCGAGCTCCGGTATGCGCTTAGGCATGGCATCCCAACCATGAGCTACGCTGAAGCCCTCGGCCTCTACGCATCCCTTTCAGACTCTTCCAGCGTCATCGGCGTCCACGGGAAGACCACCACAACCGCCATGGTAGGAACCATCCTGAAAGACTTGGCCATCGACGCCACCGTACTGGTCGGCTCGGCGGTTTCCAATTTCGGCTACCACTGCACCATGAGGCAGGGGCTTGAGTATTTCGTGGCGGAATGCGACGAGTACAAGGGGCATTTCTTCCATTTTCACCCTGGCAGAATACTTCTCACCAGCGTGGAAAGCGATCATCAGGACTTCTATCCCACCTATGAATCCATCCGGGATGCATTTGTGCGTTTCATCGTTTCCCTGCCCAGGAATGGGTTGGTCATATATTGCGCCGACGATCCCGGAGCCGTGGAGACGGTCAGGCTCGCGGCGGATTCACGGAAAGACCTCCGCTTCATACCGTATGGGCATGCTGCGGTTGGCCTCTGGCGTATCGCTTCCTTGCGGCCAGGACAGGGGGTGTCGCTTTGGACCCTCGAGGGTTTAGACGAAGAATTCAGGCTTCACATGCCTGGAGCGCACCTCGTGGAAGACGCTACCGGCGCCTTGGCTCTCGTCGCCGCGATCGCCGAAGACGCGGGATTAGGATTGTCGGAATGGCTGCCGCAGGCGCAGCGCTCCTTGGCCTCTTTCCGAGGCTCCCGAAGAAGAAGCGAGCTCCTAGGGGAAGCCAAGGGTATTCTATTCTTGGACGATTACGCCCACCACCCCACTGCGGTAAAAAAAACCCTCGAGGGCTATGCCGCTTTCTGGCCTGGCAGACGCTTGGTGGTGGATTTTATGTCCCATACGTATTCAAGGACCATCGCTCTGCTTGATGAGTTTGCGGATAGCTTCGGGGCGGCGGACTGCATTGTTTTACATGGAATCTATGCATCGGCAAGAGAAACTCCCGTGGATGGATTCTCGGGCAGGACTCTTTACGAGCGCGTTAAGAAAAACCGACCCGATCTTACAGAGATTGGAAGAGACGCGGCGAACCAGGCATTTATCCTCTACACCGAATCTCCCACCGAGGCAGCCGCGCCGCTGCGGCGCCTTCTCAAGGAGGGAGACCTCTTCATCACCATGGGCGCGGGGGACAATTGGAAATTGGGGAAGTCCCTTATGGAAGGATTGCTATGCTGAAAAGTATGACAGGCTTCGCGAAACGAGATTTTGAAAGGGCTGGTTTCAACGCTTCGATAACCCTGAAATCCTACAACAACCGCTACCTTGATATTTCAATCTCCCTTCCCCCCGCGTTCTCCAGCCTCGAGCCCAGGATAAGCGCGTTTCTTGGATCGGGGATTCGCCGTGGCAAAGTGGAATGTTCCCTTAGGGCCGGGGCTAGGGATGCCGCCACCGTAATGAAGGTCGACCTGGAACTGGCGAGATCTCTGCATACAGCCCTAAGATCCATAGCCCAAGCCTGCGGGTTGGCAGAGGCGCCTTCCCTTACGACCTTGGCCGGCTTTGAAGGTGTATTGGGGAGGGAAGGAGAATTCGACGCACAGGCGCTTTGGCCTGAATTCGAGCCAGAATTCGTCGCCATCTTCGAAGATTTTGAATCTTCACGCATCAGGGAAGGCCAGGCGACCGAAACGAACATCCTGAGCGAACTTGGCCGCTTTGCCGCAGGACTTGAGGTGGTGAAGGGGAGCGCCGCGGTAATGGAAGAGAGCCTTGTGGGGCAAATCAAGGCTCGGTTCGAGGAGGTTCTTCCTAAAGGTTACGATGAGCAAAGAATGCTCCAGGAAGTAGCGGTTCAACTAGTGCGGTTTGGAATAAATGAGGAGATTTCGCGCCTGGAAGCCCATATCAAAGCCTTTGGGGAAATGTTGGCCGAGGAGTCTCCAGCTAAAAAACTCGATTTCCTTTGCCAAGAAATGAACCGTGAGACCAACACCATAGGTTCAAAAAACATGTTCATAGCCGCGGCACATGCGGTGGTCGATATGAAAGACTCCCTGGAGAACATCCGGGAACAGCTGAGGAATGTGGAGTAAAGCCATGGGAGCGTCGATAATCGCCATTTCCGGCAAATCGGGATGTGGGAACACCACGGTGTCAAAAATGGTAGCCGAAAGGCTTGGCCTTCATTTTATCAATTATACGTTTAGGGCTTTGGCGCTAGAGCGAGGCTTGAGCCTGGGGCAGATCCTCGCTTTGGCGGAGGAAGATCCCGGGTGGGATAAGACCTTGGATGCACGGCAGGTCGAACTAGCGAGGCGACAGGATTGCGTCATCGGTTCGCGCTTGGCGATCTGGATGCTTCCGGTATATGGAGACTTATGGAATCGACAACGACGATGTTTCTTTCGCCCATTTGGTGATCGATACGGAACGATGGGATGCCCGGCAGATCGCGAAGCTGATATGCGACGCATACGAGGGAAGGAGGTAGAGAGGTTTGACAGATAAAGCTGATCTTTCCAAGGTCGCCTTAGTGACCGGCGCAACCAGCGGCCTTGGGCTTGCGATTGCCGAAGGCCTTGCCAAAGCGGGGTACCGCGTCTTTGGCACAGGGCGTTCGTGGCGGGGGGCTGCTCGCGGATTTACCTACATTCCTATGGATTTACTGGACCTTGCTTCAATTAGGGCAGCAGTGGAAGTGGTTGTAGAAACTGCATCCAGGCTCGATATTCTTGTTGCTTGCGCGGGGATGGGAACATCGGGGTCAGTGGAAGAGATGAACCAGGATGATGCCATGGCCCAGATAAATACCAATTTCATGGGCACAGCGATGACGGTCAAGGCAGTCCTGCCGTGGATGCGCAAACAAGAGAATGGGAAAATCATCGTGGTCAGTTCCATCGCCGGCCGAATGGGCATGCCGTTCCAAGCATATTATGCAGCCAGCAAATTTGCCTTGGAAGGGTTTTGCGAATCCCTGCGGTTCGAAGTACGGGGATTCGGAATACAGGTATGCCTTCTGGAACCAGGAGATTTCGCTACAGGATTCACGGTGGCAAGAAAGAAGTTTTTAGATCCCAAGTCTCCCTACAAAGACCTCTTCTCCCATGTTTTGTGTAAGCAAGAGAATGATGAGATGCACGGATCAAACCCCTCCCTCGCCGCCAAGGAGGTGCTGAGGTTGGTCAGGCGTCGAGCTTTGCCGGTGCGCAAGAGTGTCGGTCCTCTTATTCAGCGAATCGCCGCAGTTCTCAAGGGTTTGATTCCTGGCAGCCTGTTTGAAAAACTGTACAACCTCTATTATGGAATCAAATAGTATTGGTGTTCTCAGCTTCGACTTGCGAAATTGAATAAAAACTGTCATTATCACGCCATAATCTTGTACTTCGCGAGGGACGAAACATGTTAGAGGAAATAGTAAAACCCATCGAAGATCTCCAGGCGGAAATACTCGACATCTGGGGGCGTCTTTGACCCGGGAAATCTAGAAAAGGATATTCTTCAGAGAGAAGCGGCGGCAAACCAGCCGGGGTTTTGGGACGACGCGGCCAAGGCAGGGCGTCATTACGCCAAAATAAAACAATTGAAGGAAAGGCTCCAGATTTGGAGAGATCTCACCAACGAGGTTGAATCGCTTCGGGAACTGTGCGGATTGGCACTGGCGGAAGAGCAGAGGGATTTCGAGGACGATATACGCGCCAGCTATGCCAGCATTCGCTCGCGGTTCGACGCGGCAATCGTGCTGGAGTTGCTTTCCGGGGAAGCTGATGCATCCGACGCATTTATCGCAATTCACGCCGGCTCGGGGGGCACGGAAGCATGCGATTGGGCTGGCATGCTGCTTAGAATGTATACCCGTTGGGCGGAACGGAGAGGTTTTTCCACAGAGGTGGTAGACATGCTGGAAGCGGAGGGTGGGATAAAATCCGCAACATTGCAGATTTCTGGATCCTATGCCTACGGCTACCTGCGGGGCGAAGGCGGCGTGCACCGCTTGGTTAGGATTTCGCCCTTTGATGCCAACGCGCGGCGCCATACCTCTTTCGCCTCTATTTATGTATTGCCCGTTCTTGATGATTCGATCAATGTGGAAATACGGCCAGAGGACATCAGGATCGATACCTACAGGTCCGGCGGGGCGGGGGGCCAGAAGGTAAATAAAACCGACTCAGCGGTGCGTATCACCCACCTGGCCACAGGCATTGTGGTTACCTGCCAGAACGAACGGAGCCAATACAAGAATAAAGATATGGCCATGAGCGTGCTTAAGTCGAGGCTCTACGAATACTATCGGCTAGAGAAGGAAAAGGAAAATGCCAAGTTCCAAAGCGATAAAAAAGAAATCGCCTGGGGTTCGCAAATACGGTCCTATGTCTTTCAGCCCTATACCATGGTAAAGGACCACAGGAACAAATTCTTTGTGGGCAATGTCCATTCCGTCATGGATGGGGATATCGATCCGTTCATAGAAACCTACCTGCGTTGGAAGTGGAAGGGCGGACCCTCAGTCGCCCAGGATGAAGGAGACGACGACGAAGTCTGATCCCTCGCGAAGGTTACCCATGCTTCGCACAATCCTTATTTTCATCGTCTGGCTGTTTGCGGCGACTAATGCGGCAGGCCAAGGGGAGATTAAGGTCAGAGTGTGCTCCTTCGCGGAGGTTACTAAAGAAGTGTACGAGAGCCTTGGAAAGGAAGCCGCGCTTAAAGTCCTCGACACCATTGCGGCTCAGGATTCAAGAGTCTTGGGTAACCAATCGCCCCTATCCGACAGTTTTGCCAGGCTGCTCTCCCATTTCCTAACCCCCCTGCCCAAACGCAGAGTCATCTCGGCCTCCGGGGGGGAAACACTGGTCCCCGCGGTCTTGGAAGATACAAGGGCACGAGGGTTTTTCCACTTTTCTTCCGAAGATGGTTTCGTAGTCAGCGATCTCGTCCTTGTGGGCATTTTTGTCCGCCAGGGCGAAGGATTTTACGTATCCCTCTATCTCGCCTCGAAAGAGAAGGAGCACGCAGAATTGCTCGGGTCCACTGCAGGTTCAATCTCCCGGCTTGAGGATTTTGCCCCTGCCATGGGGCCTTTGGCGCTGCGTGCGATATCAAATAGGGATATCCTGATCCGTGATTTCAGAACCGATCCAAGGGCAAGCGCTCTATCCTTAGCGGGAACCGGCTTCGCGGAAATCTCAGGAACCAGGATTTTCATCGAAAGAGGAAAGATCGGAACGGTGGAAGTTGGGAGCGGAGGATACCTGAGCGAATTCGTTGCTCTTCCTGGGTATGAATCAAAGGCCTATGCGCAGGTCGAGGTGCGCTTGCGCCTTGATCCCACAGCGCCGAAGGCATCGATACAGGATATTCTTTCCGGAGCGGAAGCCGCCGTGGGCTGGGATTCAAAAAAGGAATACCTGCGCGCGAGCAAAGACTTTGAAAGCGCATTGGGGCGTCTCTTGATAAGCATTCCCATAAGCGCCCTTGGCCTTGGAGGATTTTTCCTCAGCTATGAGAGCTATACCCGTCTTGGAACGAGTTCGGCCTCTCTTTACGCAAGCGCTGCGCTGGCCGGAGCAAGCCTTGCCGCAACAGCTCTGTGCATCGTGGATGTGGGTTTCAGGATGGCACGCAAAATCAAAATCGCCCGGTAGGGGCTTAGGGAGCTTGTATGGGTTTCGCGGATAAGATCAGGGCATTTTTCAAAAAGGGAAGCCTCGGTGATGAAGACTTCGATGATCTCGCCGATCTTCTGGTTGAAGGAGATCTAGGCGCTTCATTTGCCTACGAAGTAGTGGATCAACTCAAGTCGCGGTGTCGCAAGGAAAGAATCCTTGATCTCGATGGTGCCAAAAATCTTCTGGCTGGCCTGCTTTCACCCTATGCGGTACAGAAAAAACTTTTTCTCCAGCCCGATGTGTTGAATATTGTCGTAATACTGGGTGTGAATGGAGTAGGGAAAACCACATCCTGCGCCAAGCTTGCCAACTGGGCAAGGACCAAGGGCATGGAGGAGATAATCCTCGCCGCAGGAGACACCTTCAGGGCGGCTGCGGTGAATCAATTAAAAATCCATGGCCAGCGGCTTGGAATACGAGTCGTAGCCCAGCATCAAGGAGCCGATTCTGCTGCGGTGCTGTGGGATAGCATAGAAGCCGCCGAATCCTCCGGTTCAAACCTAGTCATCGCCGATACGGCGGGAAGGATGCATACCCGCGCCGATTTGGTGAAGGAATTGGCAAAAATTGATAAGATAATCACCCAGAAATCTCCTAGAGCCAACTATGTAAAGCTTCTCGTCCTCGACGCAACCACAGGGCAGAATGGCATGCGCCAAGCGGAAATTTTCAACGAAGCGGTAAAATTGAATGGTGTCATCCTTACGAAATACGATTCTACAGCAAAAGGAGGCATGGTCTTGAGTTTGGCCAAGAGTTATAACCTGGCCACGCTCTTCATCGGGACTGGGGAAGGATACGGGGATTTTTTAGAGTTTTCCCCTTCGAATTTCTTGGCCGACTTTTTAGGAAAATGAAACCATGACCCTCGGTGCAACGTTTTTCGCCGCTCGGCGATGGGGATTCTCAGCAAGGAAGGGTATGAGTTCCCGTCGAGTCTTACTGGCAAGTTTCGGCATCGCCGCAGGAGTGACCGCTTTGATCGTGGTTCTCGGTGTAATGGGTGGGCTTCAAGATGGCTATATTGAGTCCATATTGCAAATTTCAAGTTTTCACGGAAGGGTCGTCGTTCCCGCGGATAAGGCGGATCAAGCCGCCGCTTTAATCCGGTCCCTGCCTGGGGTCAGTTCAGCAGTGATTTGTTCGGAAATCCATGTTGTCGCCATAGGACCTTCTGGCCAGACCATGACTATCCTCCTGCGCGGTCTGGAGCCGGACAGCCACGCAAAGGATCCTTCCTTGGTTATAGCTCTAGGCTTGCCTGAAAAACGCCAATTTCCGCTACCGGGGAAACTCGTGATCGGAAAAGAAGCGGCCACCATGCTCGGCCTTGGACCGAATTCCTCCCTGAAGCTCTTCGGTGTCCGTCAAACCGAATCAGATGGCGCGATTCCTGTGGAAATTTCTGTGCCTTTCGGGCAGACCTTCAATTCTGGCTATTATGAATTCGATGCATCGATGGGTTTCATAACCCTCGGCACTCAGGAAAGTGAAACCGTTTTTCCTCAGGCGACAAGGATCCTCGGCATCAAGTTTTTAGACCGATATTCGGATTTCCGCCTCCAAGGGTCGATCGAATCCGCCCTTCCTCCAGGATCATCGGAATACTCGAGTTGGCGAGTATACAACCGAAGTTTTTTTGGCGCCCTAAGGACGGAGAAAACTATCATGATGCTCCTGATCAGCCTCATCTTCCTCGTGGTGGGCATCAATATATTCCACGCCATGAGGCGCACTATCGCTGCAAAGAAAGGTGACATCGCGATATTGAAAAGTTGCGGAGCCAGGGACATCGACATACAGAGGATTTTCATCCTCGATGGGTTCTCCATTGGGCTTATGGGCTCCCTGTTGGGAATAGGCGCTGGGCTTGGAATTTCCCTGAACATCAATTTCCTGGCCAATAGGTTTGCCGCCGGCCTGCGGCTTGTGGCGCAGCTCTTGAGTAGCCTGGGAATCGGGGGGGGCGTAGGGGAATATGGGCTGTTTTCACCCATCAATTACTACCTTGATTCAATTCCTGTATCCATTTCTGCTGGAGAAATCGGATTCATCGCCCTCATGGCTATCCTGTCCACGACTGCGTCGGCGCTCCTTGCTTCCAAGCGGGTCTCGGAAGCACGTCCTTCGGAGGTGTTTAGAAATGAATGAGGAAATCCACGATGAAGGGGCCTGGACTCCATTGGTTAGGGCCAAAGGAGTTTTCAAGCGTTTTTCCAGCAAGGCGGAAACCCTGGAAGTCCTCCGCGGAGTAGGGTTTGAAATCCCCAGGAAAAGAACCTGCTCCATTATCGGCGCCTCGGGATCCGGGAAAAGCACCCTTCTCGCCTTGATGGGAGGGCTGGAACGCATCGATTCTGGAATTCTTGAGATTGGTACATACAAGCTCCACGAATTGAGGGAGAAGGATCTCCCTCAATACAGGAGCCGCTTCGTAGGGTTTGTGTTTCAATTTCATTACTTACTCAAGGATTTCACTGCCCTGGAAAATGTCGCCCTGCCTGCCTTCATGACGGGATTGTCAAAAAAGGAATCCTGGGAAAAGGCGCAAACCCTCCTTGAGAAGGTGGGATTGGGCGATAGGATGGGGCACTTTCCCTCGGAGTTGTCCGGAGGTGAACGGCAGCGCACTGCCATAGCAAGGGCTATCGTCAATGACCCCTCCCTTGTTCTCGCCGACGAGCCTACAGGCAATTTGGACCAAGTTAACGCCCGTTCAATAGCGGAACTGCTCCTGGAGCTTCCCCACATCACCGGAGCAACCGTCGTGCTCGCGACACATGATTCAAATTTCGCCAGTCAGGCTGACCTCCGCTTTTCTCTCGCAGATGGGAGAATCGCCACACTATGAATTTGAATGCCGCTCTATTTATCGCTCGCCGCGCTATGGGTGGTCGAAAATCAGCAGAAAATTCTATCACCGCTCAAAAGAGAAGAAATGGCTTGCGTCCTCCAGCAAGCGGCTTGGGTGGAGCGATCGTCGCGATTGGGGTGAGTATTGTGCCGCTCATCCTTGTCTTGGTGGTCTCGGATGGGATGATCGAAGGGATCACTCGCCGGTATATTGAAACAAAGTCGCATCATCTCCAGGTTTCGGTGCCCATGGCCTTTGGGGACAAGATCGTTGAAAAGGGCATTCCTGCCTTGGAATCCCTTTTCGGAATTTCCCAGGCCTACCTCGAACGGATAGGCACCGCTGTCGCCGTTTCGGGCCAGCAAAGCCATGCCGTGGTGCTAAGGGCCTTGCCGCAGGAGTTTTTCGAAGATCCGGGCACTATGCTGTACCTTAAGCGCATCGCTGGAGAATCGATCCCTCGAGGCGGCCGAGGAATGGTGCTCGGCTCGGCATTGGCCCAGGCCCTAAAGGTGGATCTAGGCGAACTTGTCACCATCATTACCCCGCTGAAAGATGGGAGTAATCCTGGCGAATATTCAGGATACGGCTATGCGCCTCGGCTTTCGATCTTCAGGGTCACCGGAATCGTCAGCGCTGGGTACAGGGATCTTGATGCCCTGTGGGCTTTTATCAGTCCGGAGGCAGGAAATAGTCTACTTTCTTATCCATCCTCTAGCGCAGTCATTGGCATAAAGGTCAATGATCCCTATGACAATACGCTTGGCAACGAGATCAGGGGCGCGATTGTGCAAGCCTTGGAAAGTTTATACCCAGATTGGTTTGAGGAAAATTATGTGCGCACCTGGCCGGAAGTGGAACAAAGCCTCTACGCAAATTTCGGCACCACAAAAACGATGCTTTTATTCATCATGGCGATAATTCTCCTCGTAGCTGCGATAAACCTAGGATCGGCCCTGTCCACTTTCGTCGCCGAAAGATCCATGGATATAGCCGTCCTGCGAAGCATGGGCGCCTCTGATAGGATGATTGGGGGCATATTCGCCGGAGCAGGCTTGTTGGCCGGTGCGGCTGGAACGGTGCTGGGGGTGGGCGTCGGTTTGATCCTGGCTTTGAATATCAACGGTCTCATAGGCGTCGCGGAGTGGGCGGTGAATATTGCGGATTCGTTTTCATCGAAGTTGTCGGGACGGCCGACCTTGCCCCTGAAGCTTTTGGACCCTGGCTATTATCTTGAATCAATACCACTTTCCCTGGATCTTGGAAGCGTCGTCATGGTAATCGCGTCAAGCCTTGTATTGAGCGCAGCAGTATCCCTCATCCCCTCGCGGAAGGCCGTTCGAATGTCGGTGCAAGACTTGATCAGGAAAAGCTGAGTCGTTTCTATCAATTTGTTCAATCATATGGTAGTATCCACGACGTATATTACGTGGAGGATTGTATGGCAAAACGAACGGCTTCGCGGTCTGGCGAATTCGCAAATGAAAAATCAGAAACCTTCGCTGTGGAAACAGGACAGGGGAAAACGGGGAGAACCCAGGAAAACCCAGAGAAATTGAAGGCTCTAGAGGCCGCTCGGCTTCAGATAGAAAAGCAATTCGGCCAAGGCTCCCTCATGAAGCTGGGAAC
>VKGY01000039.1 GCA_008080685.1 Spirochaetota bacterium | reverse complement strand
CCGGCATCATCCACAACGCAAGCGTCATATACAACGTCTCTAAGAAAAAGCGCGAACGCATCACCCGCCTTCTTCGCATGCATGCCAACAAGAGCGAACCCATAGAGAAAGCCGAGGCGGGGGATATCGCCGTGGTAGTGGGATTGAAAAACGCCCAGACCGGCGACACCATCGGAACCGAAGGATGGCCGGTGCTGCTTGAACGCATGCATTTTCCCGAACCGGTGATTTCTGTATCGATCGAACCCAAGACGCTCTCGGACCGAGAAAAGATGAAAGAAACCTTGGACATCCTCTCCAAGGAAGACCCCACCTTCACCACCCGGGACAACGAAGAGACGGGACAACTCATCATTTCGGGAATGGGGGAGCTCCATATCGATGTCCTGGTGACCCGCATGATACGGGATTTCAAGGTTCAGGCGAGAGTGGGAAACCCTCAGGTGACCTACCGGGAATCGATCACCCAGGCAATGGAACACACCGAAGAATTCAAGCGCGTCCTTGCGGGAAAGGAAAATACCGCCAAGCTCACCCTCAAGGTAGAGCCCCTTCCAAGAGGGAAAGGCAACATATACCGCAAGGCTGTCCGGGCTCCCCAGATTCCGGAAGAGATTTTCGATGCCATCGAGCGGGGAATAAATTCCGCCTTCGGCTCCGGAATCCAGATGGGATACCCGGCGGTAGACATCGGAGCAACCTTGACCGATCTTCATTACGACGAGTTCACCTCCACCCCCTTCGCCTTCCAGGCCTGCGCCAGCATGGCCTTCGATACGGCATGCCGCAACTCTGGCCCCGTTCTCCTGGAACCCATCATGAAGGTGGATATCCTCGCTCCCAAAGATTTCATAGGCGAGGTGATGAGCTTAGTCTCCCAGCGCGGAGGGCTGATCCACGGATCGGACTCCAAGCCCAATTCCGAGATAATCCATGCCGAGGCGCCACTCTCCACTATGTTCGGCTTTACCACATCCCTGCGATCCGTAAGCCAGGGCAGAGCCTCCTTCTCCATGGAATTCAGCCACTTTCAGCCAAAATCGAGCCGGTCTTGAATCGAATCCTTCCCATCGCCCCGTATACTCCCATGAGGAGCAGACCCCGATGGAATTCGCCTCCCTGGGACTTGTCCTGGCCATGTCCCTTTCCAGTCTTACCTTCTCCATAGCGCCCCGGCAAAGCACCCCTGACAGTTGCGGGTACGCTGCGGCGGCAGGGATGCTCTCCCTGTACTTCAAGGCTCCCCAGGCTGAACCCCCGCCGCCGCGCGCCAAACAGGCCAGCTTTAGCGATATCGCCTCAATCTTCGAACTCCAAGGACTTCCCTCCTACCCCTACTGGGTAGAGCCTAGGCTGATCCTATCAGCCATACGCCAGGCGGGGCCGGCGATTCTCCACCTTGATGCACCCACCAACCATTTCATCCTTGGAATCTCCGAAACCGAGGACGGCCTTTTTGTGGCGGACCCGGAATGGGGCTCAGGGGTATTAGCCCTGGAAGAGCTCTCCCGCAGAGCAAGCGGCTACCTCCTCTTTACCTCCCTGCGGCCCCGGGACCTGGCAGGCAACGCCACCCTGGCTAGGATCGAGAAACGGATTGTGGGCATACGCAGCCTTGTCAAGGACGCCGCGCCGCATCCGCAGCCTTTGAAGCCCAGGACATCGAAGGCGATCCAATGGAACTTCGCGATCTCCTTGGATGCTCGGCTCTTCCGCGCCATCGGGGAATTGGAGGTTCCCGTCCTGTCGTGGCTGAGGCTGCGCTTGGCGGCTCTCTTTAGGCCTGTGGCCATTTCAGAACTGGATGAGGATGATCCCCAGTATTTCGCCATCGAATCAGGCGTTTACACGCACCAGGCAGGCCTTGCCCCTACGGATATGTGGCGATTTGGAATCGAAACCAGAATTGGACATCCTAGGATTGAGGAATTTTCCTGCCTAGGAAGCGTTTCGTGGCGCCGCGTGGAGGGAGAACTGGCGCGCAGCCTCGGCCTCCGAGGAGGATTTACATCCCAGGTGCGGCTTTTGTGCGGCGCAACTGCTCCTTGGCATCAGGCCGGATTTGGCCGTAAGGGCGGGTACTCAGGCGTCCTTCGCCATCGGGGAATCCATTAGGTGGCGATTTGAGGTCTCTGGAGGGCTCATCCTCGCCTTTCCCGGATGTAGCATCGGGATTGATCATGTTTCCGCCTTGATCTCGAGTCGCGGCGAATCCAAGGAAATCAAGGTGAGCCTTTCCTTTTAGCTAGATTTGGTGAAAGAAGGGAGGGTATCTAGAAGCAGGAGAGGATGAAGGCGCCGAGGAGGGTTTCCAGCCTAAAAAGCTCTTCTCTTTCACGTATCTCCGAGACGTGGCGAAGCTGTTGTTCCAGCTCTCCGACATACCAGAAGAAAAGCCCGAACTTTGGATCGATCCTGAACGCGTATTCGAGAAAATCCGGCGCCCTGCCGGCCGAACCGAAGAGCAAAGAGGGCACCGCCCGGGCTATACTGACGAAGCGCCGGAAGGAAGAGGATATTTTCCCTTGGCGGTAGTCCTCTATAAAGACCTGGAGGTCGTCGAACAGAAGGTTTGCGGGTTTCTCCTCCGCCTCGTTGGCCCAGGTCTTGTGGACTAGGAGCTCAACGTTTTCCCTGAACACCCTGAGAAGGTGGAAGGTCCTGATAAGCTTCTGGTCTTCCGTACAGTTGATGTAGAAGGCGAATTCGCCAGGGTTGCCGAGGACATCAGCGAGTTTGAGGGCGATGGACTCCCGCGCCTGGCCCTTTGTCTCCACGAGGGCGTTGAACAAATCGATTGTTCTTTTCTCGCTGTCGCTGAGGTAGGAATCTAGGATGGACTTTTCGGCATGATCCATGGCAGTACGATGTCGAAAACCTGCCCATTTGGTCAAGGGGGTGACGTAAGGCGGTCAAAGGAACAGGGAATGAAAAAAAACCTTGCGGCCCCATCGCGGATGAGAGATACTAGATCCCATGAATAACGATATAACGATCAGTTGCAATATCCGCGTCGGCACAGGATTTGTGCCCCAGGAGTTCCTGAAACCAGGCGAGGACGAGTACCGCCTGAGAAACCTGCAGCTTGAGCATCGCGGCATAGATCCCCGCGACTTCCGCCCCCTTCAACCCTTCGAGCTTGAAACTTTGGTGCGCAACCACAACACCTGCTCAGACTGGTCGCTCTTCCTGGTGTCCGATCCTTTTACCCCAGAACTCATCCACAATTCCTTTTTCTCCGGCTTGGTGAGGATCGGGAAACTGGAACGCGTATCCTTGGAACATCACGACTTGCACCTTTTCGCCGGGATTTCCAACTCCCAGATAATTGCCTGCGACGTAGGCGACAACTGCGTCATCACCAACTGCACCTACATCGCCCATTATATAATCGGCGAATACTGCATCCTCATAGACAACGCCGAAATCCATGTCTCCAACCACGCGAAGTTCGGCAACGGCAGCGTCATGGAAGGCGAGAAGGAGGATGTGCGCATCACCATCGATGTCATGAACGAGTCGGGCGGGCGACCTATCCTGCCCTTCAACGGCATGACCACCGCCGATGCCTATCTCTGGGCGCGCCACAGGGAAAACGCCCCCTTGATGAAACGTTTCGAAGCCATGACCGAGGCTGTCTTCGGCAAGCGCCGGGGAACCTACGGCGTGATCGGCAACGGCTCGGTGTTGAAGTCCAACAGAGTCATTAAAGACGTGGCTATCGGCGAAAGCGCCTACATAAAGGGAGCGAACAAGCTCAAAAACCTCACCATCAATTCCTCGGAAGCGGCGAGGACCCAGATAGGCGAAGGTGTGGAACTGGTAAACGGGATAATAGGATACGGCTGCAAGGTGTTCTACGGATGCAAGGCGGTTCGATTCGTAATGAGCGACAACTCCGCGTTGAAGTATGGAGCGCGGCTCATCCATTCGGTTCTTGGGGAGAATTCCACCGTATCCTGCTGCGAAATCCTCAACAACCTCATTTTCCCCGCCCACGAGCAGCACCACAACACAAGCTTTTTGATCGCCAGCCTGGTAAAAGGCCAATCCAACATGGCCGCTGGAGCGACCATAGGCTCAAACCACAATTCTCGGGCGCCGGACGGAGAAATCGAAGCGGGCAGAGGCTTCTGGCCGGGGCTCTGCACATCAGTCAAGCACTCGTCGCGCTTCGCTTCATTCTGCCTTTTGGCCAAGGGAGATTACCGCTACGAACTCGATATCCCCTTTCCCTTCTGCCTTGTGGACAACGACTACAAAAAGGATCGGCTTCTCCTGTCCCCTGCCTATTGGTGGATTTCGAATCTCTACGCCTTGATGCGGAATGAGGCCAAATTCGAATCCCGTGACAAGCGGGCCGACAAGAGCCTCGGCTTCGAGTACTCCCCCTTCGCCCCCGACACTGCCCAGGAGATAATCCTTGCCTTGGAGATTCTCGAGAAAGCCGCGGGACTTTCATACCAGAGATATAGAAATGGGCCTGAGTACGATCCAAACCGCGACATTGTCCTCGCCGCAGGGAAATTCGATCCCGATCCAAGAATCCTGGGAAGGGCCATACTCGCCGAAAGCGCCGATCCCCTCCCCTTTGAGACCTTAGCCGAGAACATCGAGCACTCCGACAGGCGGTGCGTGATAAAAAAACCCGCGAAGGCGTGGAAGGCCTACCGGGACATCTTGCTTTGGTTTGCGGGCCGTGAAGTGGAAAAGAAAATCTCAGATTTCCAAAGCCTGGATTTCCAAAAGCTGCGCAAGGCCATGGATCCAGATGGCATCGGGCCGCTGCTGGGTAAGTGGGAAAATTTAGGAGGCCTCCTGGTATACGAGCCAAGGCTTGATGCGCTGTTGGAACAAGTGATAGAAGGATCCTGTCCTACCTGGAACGATCTCCACGACAGGTACCGCGGTCTTTCCAAATGCTACGAGAGGGACAAGGCCGCCTACGCATGGACAATCCTAGGGTATCTTTATCCCCCTTCCCCCACGTCGACGGCCAAGGACGCAGGCCCTGACAGCGAAGGCCTTCGCCTCGCCCTCGCGGATTTGCGGCTCGTCGCGGACTACATCGATCGCGGAGTCTTGAGCTCAAGAGCGAAGGATTGGGAAAACCCCTTCAGGAAAGCCACCTACCGCTCCGAAGAGGAGATGACTGCCGTGCTAGGCAAGCCTGAAGAGAACTCCTTCGTGCAAAGAACCCGGGAAGAAATGGCCGCCTTACGGAGCCTGCTTGATTCCCTCTAGCGCCCGCTCGAGCAATGAGGCCTCGACGGGCTGAGGAAGGGTGATAGATCCCAACTCGCCGTGAACCAGATTGTATTCTTCGCAGGTTTCAAGGGCGTGGGGATTGCGCGCCCATGCCCGGCGGGCGCCGAACCGTCCAGGACCAAACCGAAGCCCCCATTGATCGCCTTGCCGATTCCCACACCTCCGCCGTTGTGCAGTGCTACTAGGCTCATACCCCGGGCGGCGTTGCCCGCGAAGCACTGGGTAGCCATCTCGGCCATCACATTGGAGCCGTCTTTGATATTGCTGGTCTCCCGGAATGGACTATCCGTCCCGCCTGTATCATGGTGGTCCCGCCCCAGCATAACCGGACCTATCTCTCCATTCCTGACCAATTCGTTGAACCTTAAGGCTATCTTCCTCCGGCCCAGGGCATCCTGATATAGAATCCGGGCTTGCGTGCCAACCACGAGACCGTTTTTCTCAGCGTCCCTGATCCAGATCCAGTTGTCCCTGTCCTGGCCGCGGCGATTCGGGTCTATGCAGGCCATGGCAGCCTTGTCTGTCGTGCGCAGGTCTTCCGCCCTGCCGGACAAGCAGACCCAACGGAAGGGACCGTATCCATAGTCGAAAAGCTCCGGACCCAGGATGTCATCCACATAGCTGGGGAAGATGAACCCATCCTTTTCATCCACGCCGTTTTTGGAGACTTCTCGAACCCCCGAGTCGAAAACCGCCTTGAGGAAGGCATTCCCATAGTCGAAAAAGTAGGCGCCCCGGGCAGTGAGCGCCTTTATGGCCTTGAAATGCCGGCCTAAGGAGAGGTCCACCAGGGTTCTAAACCCTTCCCTGTCCTGATCCAGGAGCCTAGTCCGGTCTTCAAACCGCAAGCCTACGGGACAGTATCCCCCATCGTAGGGCGCATGGCAGCTCGTTTGGTCTGACAAAAGGTCGATGGGGACCTTAAATGCAACCGCATGCTCCAGGAGATCGACCACATTGCCATGGAAGGCCACGGCAAGGGGCTTCCCAGCCTGGGCGGCTGATCTCGCCCACAAGAAAGCCTGGTCAGGCGATTCGGCCACCCTATCCACCCAGCCCTGGGAGAGCCTGGTCTGGATCCGGGAATCATCCACTTCCGCGATGATCGAAGCCGCTCCGGCAATGACTGCCGCCTTGCCTTGAGCGCCCGACATACCTCCCAATCCCGATGAAACGAAAATCCTGCCAGCCAAGTCCCCCGACTGGGGGATCCCCAGCTTAATGCGCCCTGCGTTCAGCAAGGTATTGAAGGTGCCGTGCACAATCCCCTGGGGTCCTATGTACATCCAACCGCCGGCAGTCATCTGCCCGTAATTGGCAACGCCCATGGCGGCAGCGATGTTAAAGTCCCTCTGGTTGTCAAACATGCCCACCATGAGGCCGTTGGTGACGATGACCCTGGGAGCCATGGGATGGCTTGCGAAAATCCCCAGAGGATGGCCGGATTCAACCACCAAGGTCCCATTTTCATCCAGGACCTCAAGGTAGGAACAGATCAGCCGGTATTGCATCCAGTTCTGGCACACCTGGCCCGTCTCGCCGTAGGTGACCAGTTCGTAGGGATAGAGGGCGACATCGAAATCCAGGTTGTTGTCTATCATGACCCGAAGCGCCTTGCCTTCGACGCAGCGCCCGGAGTAGTGGTTTATGGGTTTGCCGTGACTCCTCCCTGCGGGGCGGAAACGATACCCGTAAATCCTCCCATGTTCTTCCAACTCCTTAAGAAACTCTCCGGCGAGTTCTTCCTGCCATGCTTGGGGAATGTAGCGAAGTGCATTGGAAAGCGCCAGACTCTTTTGGGAAGGACTTAAGGGGGCTTCCCGCCGGGGAGCCCGACGGATTCCGGTTTCAAATACAGGGTCCGGTGGAAGAAAATTCGCTCCCAAGCCCGCAAAATTCTGTATCTTTTCCATCATGCCAACCTCTCTGTAGCGTGGATACACGACCTTCATTATACTGCACTAGGCGACTGGACGGAACTCCCCGGGAAGGCTCCGGGAAGAACTTTGCGGGACTTGCCGAATTCCGGTTTTATATATATTATTTCTAATATTAGGAGATTGAAATGGTAGAGCATTTGACCAAGGCAACCTTTCAGGAAAAGGTCTTCAACTATGAAGCAAGCAAAGAATGGAAATACTCAGGCGAATTGCCGGCGATCATTGACTTTTACGCCGACTGGTGCGGACCCTGCAAGATGGTAGCCCCCGTGCTTGAAACTCTCTCCAAGGAATTCGAAGGCAAAATCCATATCTACAAGGTGAATACGGACAAGGAACAGGAACTATCCGCGGTTTTCGGCATCCAGAGCATTCCCTCCATACTTTTCGTGCCCAAGGAAGGCCAGCCTCAGATGGCCATGGGAGCCTTGCCCAAGGCAAGCTTTGTCTCCGCGATCAAAGACCTGCTCAAGGTGGAAGGGTAAAATTCCTTTGCCAATCTTGTCGAACTAGACTATGCTAGTGATGCTTTTTTCTAAAATCCGAAAAGGAGCATCGCCATGGATCAAAACGTAACCTGGTGGAAGTTCGACGAGGTAGAAACCTTCATGCGCGCCGGTTTCGAAGCCGTCGGAGTACCCGATTTCGAAGCCAAATCCTGCGCCGAAGTCCTCATCGCCGCCGACCAAAGGGGAGTCGATTCCCACGGTGTGGGCAGATATAAGCCGATTTACCTAGACCGAATATGGGCGGGCATCCAGAACCCCAAGACCAACTTTGACGTGGTTAAGGAAACCCCCACCACGGCGGTCATCGACGGCCACAACGGCATGGGACTTTACATCGCCACCAGGGCTATGGAAATGGCGATTGAAAAGGCCGACAAATACGGCCTGGGCATGACCGTAGTCAGGAATTCCACCCATTACGGCGCCGCCTTCTATTACGCCCGCATGGCCGTGGAGAACGGCATGATCGGAATGACAACCACCAACGCCCGGCCTTCCATCGCCCCCACCTGGGGCGTAGAGCCCATGCTGGGTACAAATCCCATGACCTGGGGAATGCCCTCGGATGAAGACTTCCCCTTCATGCTGGACTGCGCCACCTCCGTAACCCAGCGAGGCAAGCTGGAACTCTACGACAGGCTGGGCAAAGACCTTCCGGATGGATGGGTAATCGGCCAAGACGGAAGCTACCGCCACGACACCAAACAGGTATTGGTCGACCTCACCAAAGACCTGGCGGCCCTCACTCCCCTGGGAGGCCAGGGAGAAGATTTGGGCGGCTACAAGGGCTACGGATATGGAACGGATCTACACCCCCGGCGAGAAAGAGCATGAAGTCTGGCTCTACCGGAAAGACAAGGGTGTCCCCTTCAACGACCCCCTGAAGAATTCCTTCAAGGCCGTCAAGGAACGCTGTAATCTTCCCCACGCCCTCCCCTTTTAAGATCGTGTAGGTCAGAGCCTCAGAGGAGCACAAAAAAAGGGGCTACCCATATTCATGGGCAGCCCCTTTTCCATTGCGCTTGTTGCCGCGCACGCCGCTTTTGCGCCGCGAAACCTCAGCCGTGCCGTCTTCTGAAATCGTCCATGAATGCGGCTGCCGCGTGGGCGCTTGCGGCCAAGTTGGCGTTGTACATGGAGAATCGGATTCCTCCCGTGGACCTGTGGCCTTTCACGCCGATTATGCCCGCCGCCTTGGCCTCCTTGACGAACAGCTCTTCGAGTTCCTCCGAACCCAGCCTGAATACCACATTCATAAGGGAGCGGGAATCCTTCTGGACCGGACAGCGGTAGAAGCCTTGGGAAGCATCGATAGCACCGTATACGATTTTTCCCTTCTCTTCGTTGACCTGGGCCATGGCCGCAAGTCCTCCCCTCTTTTCAAGCCACTTGAGGGTGAGGCTGAGCATGTAGATGGAAAAACAAGGAGGCGTGTTGTAGAGGGAGTTGTTCTCCAGGTGGGTCGCGTAGGAAAGCATGGTGGGCAGCTTTGCCGATTCCTGGGATTTTTCAAGAAAATCTTGACGGGCGGCGACGACTGTGAGCCCGGAGGGACCAAGGTTTTTCTGGGCTCCCGCGTAGATGAAGGAAAATTTATCCACCGGGAAGGGTCGAGAGAATATGTCGCTGGACATGTCGCAAACCAAGGGCGAGGAACCCACCTCGGGCCAATAATGCCACTGGGAGCCGAAAAGCGTATTGTTGCTGGTCATGTGGACGTAGGCCGATGAGGGATCCACGCTGATCTCATCTTGGCGCAGCACCCGGGTGAAGGTTCCGTCGGGATTTTTAGAGCTGATCGCATCGCAGGGACCAAAACGCTTTGCTTCTTCCAGGGCCTTCTTGCCCCAGGTGCCGGTGACTAGGTAGGTAGCCTTGCGCCCATCGAAGAGAAAGTTCATAGGGACCTGAAAGAATTGGGAAGAGGCACCGCCTGTCAGGAAGAGCACCTTCCATTCCGGCCCCATACCCGCCAAAGCCTTGAACCTTTCCTGGGTTTCGTCGTGCATGGCTTCGTATTCCTTGGAACGATGGGATACCTCCATCACGGACATGCCAGTGTTGTTCCAATCGAGCATTTCATCCCTAGCCTGCTCCAACACCTCTACGGGAATGCCTGCCGGGCCGGCATTGAAATTGATCACTCTTTTCATATTTTTCCCCTTTTTTATCTTAAAACGTATTTTTTAAGCCGGCTCTCTATGCTGTCGCCCAGGCGAAGGAGGTTTTCCTCCGTCGAGGCTCCCAGATGGGGAGTAAGCAAAACGTTGGGCGCCGAGAGGAGGGGAGAGCCCTCGGGCGGTTCTTTGTTGAACACGTCCGCGGCGTATCCTCCAAGGGCGCCGGACTTCAAGGCCTCGACAATATCCGCCTCGACTACCACCTGGCCCCGGCAGGTGTTGACGATCCTGGCGCCGGGCTTCATCTTCCCAATGGCCTGGGCATTGACCATACCCCGGGTTTCCTCGGTGAGGGGGGTGTGGAGGCTGATATAATCCGATAGCGCATATACCTGATCCAGACTCATCATCTCCGCCGCATCGCTGGTATCGACATATTTGTCATAAGCGACCACGCGCATGCCGAAAGCCTTTGCTCTAAAAGCAACTTCTCTGGCAATGCGGCCTATCCCGACCAGTCCTAGAGTTTTGCCTGCCAACTCCGTCCTTTCAAGCTCTTTCTTGAGCCATTTGCCTTCCTTGAGGGAAACATCGGCCTTGACCAGGTGGTTAGGCAGGGCAAGCATGAGGGCGAAGGCAAGCTCCGCCACCGCTAGGCTGGATGCTTCGGGGGTGTTGTCCACGAGAATACCCTTGGACTTGGCGTAGTCCACATCGATAGTATCCACCCCTACACCGCCGCGAATGATGTATTTAAGCCTAGGGGCGGCGTCGATCATCTTCGCGTCCACCTTGGTCTTGGATCGGACTATGACAACTTCAACGCTATCAAGGCGCGCCATATCCATCGTCACCTCGCCGAAAACCCCCAGCCTTCCGGGAAGATCGGGAGCGAAGGCGTCCGCGAGTAGAATAACCATAGGATTCCTCCTGTGTGCCAATTACCCCGGAAAGGCGCGGAGAGAACCGGCCGCGCAGGGGCGTTCCTTCATAGTACCACTTAGTCCAAGGCTGTCAAGTTTGAGGATTCAGTAATTAAAGGACGATTTTCCGCGCTTCGATGTAGAATCGCTTCTCCGGCGCTTCTCCCATGGAGAAAGTTTTACGAGGCATAGCCCCATTGCGGATAACTGTGGCGAAAAATGAACCCTTCTCCACCGGAGGCAGGTAAAGCCCCAGGTTGCCCGACCTGGAACCCAGGGCTGCTAGGCTTCCCGATCCGTGGATATAATCGATCTGGATTTCGGGATGGAATTTCAGCCAGGAATCGAGGAATTCTTGTATAGTTCCCGCAGCCATGGTCGCCTGGGGATTTTCGAATCGAATGGTGCCGAATCTCCCTGGACCCACAAACGCGAAGATATGGTCTTTCCCCTGCGCGAAGGATTCGCATTCCTGGAAGGCCGAAGCGGCGTCGGGTTTAATCCCAATCTTGGCTCCCGCTTTTTCAAGATCGGAAAAGAAAGCCCGCTGATCCACGTTGAAGAGAACACGGTGGATTGGATGGAAGGGAAGCCCGGGATCGTAAATATTGAGGAGTTCCACCAAGGCAAAGCGCGCAGGGTGGTTCTCAAGGAGTTCGGCCTCCCTGGGATCTCCCTTGAGGGAGGCCTTCAATTCCTCCCACACCGCCTTGGCCGTGGCAAGCGAATGGTTCCCGTCTCCAACCGCGAAAAGCAGCGGCGCCTCCGGACTGCCCTGCCTGGATTTTTCCAAAAGCGCCTCCAAGGCCAGGCAAAGCCTCTCAAGGCTCGGCGCATCCTCAACCTTCCAGGCCTTCACGCTCCCCGCCCCGGCCATGAGCGTGAAATCGTAAAGCTTAGACAGAAAGCTCCTGCGGGCGTAGAGAGGCTCGATGACCGACCTCGCCGGATCATCCACCAGAACCATGATGTGGGGAAGTTCCAGCGGAGCGCCCCTGCGGATCGCCATGCGGGGCGGGAGGCGCTCCACAATCGTGCCCTCCGTGGGACGTATCAGACTCTTCGAGGCGGCGCCGAAGACATAGTTTTCCAGGTCGAGGGCGAGGACAATGCCAAGCCGAGGCTCTTTTTCGTAGGGAGTGCGCCGTTCCACAAGGATGAATCCCTTGCCCAAGGGCTTGAGAACGCCTTTGGCAAGATATTCAACCATAGCCGACTGGATCGCGCGGATCCTTGATTCCTTATCCCTATCTTCCAAATAGCATTCGGGGAAAATCAGCCTGAGGGCAGAAGGCTTATTGCCCACCCTCGATGCCGCGCCTTCCCAGTATTCCCGCTCTGAAGAGTACTGATCGCAGGCGACCACCGCCCAGGCTGCGTAGTCGATCCCTGACGAGGGAAGGAGTATCTCCGGCACATGGACTCCAAGGGCGGCGAACCTTTTCTCCAAATCGGTCATCGGAACCTCCGGTACGCAGTTTTTACTTTTTTGCAGAAAACCCCAGCCACGCATCGAGGTCGAATCGGCCCCGCGCGAAGCGGATAGCGCGCTTGTAGACTAATATCGAACCAATGAGACTAATCAGGAAGGATCCCCCGATCGCCCAGATCACCGCCTCTTGGGGAAGCATTCTTGCCAGCGTGAGGGAGTAAAGTCCCAGGCAGGCCACGAAAATCACGCCTGTCACGATGACGTTTCCCAACGAGGCGGCCAGCATGAACAAGGCTATCTTAGCTCCCTTTGACATCCCCGGGCTCCTTGGACCATAGAAAACCGCTAAGGATGAGGAGGACAGCCCCGACAGATATTGAGGAGTCCGCAACGTTGAATGTTGGGAAACGCTCCAGGCCAAAAAGCCCGTAGAAGGCCAGGGAGATAAAATCCACCACTCCATCCGGCCTGAAAGTCCTGTCGATCAGGTTGCCAAGGCCGCCTGAGATGATGAGGTAGATCGAGGCGCGCTGGAACCTCGTCAAGGTCTCCGCCCTGAGGCAATAGAGCACCGTAAAGATCAAGAAAACCAGGGGAAGGCCAATGAAGAGCAAGACCCTCGCGGCCTGGGGCAGCCCATCCCCGATGGAAAAGGCGATGCCAAGGTTTTTTGTATGGACTATCCAGAGGAAGTCGTTCCACAGCCGTGCGCCGACCGTGTTGTAGGGGATCCGCCTTTGGATCAGCTCCTTGGTGAGTTGATCCAATCCTACGATGAATCCGATGGTGGCGAAGAGCCAAATCAGTCGGGCCTTGAGTATGGACGGTGTAGCAGGTGCCATAGGATTCCTTAAAGACCGGTGGGAAGGTCTATAAAAAAGGTTTCGAGTCCCAGTTCGCGGGATGCTTTTTCAGCCATAGCCTTGACGCCCCAGGTCTCCGTGGCATAATGCCCCGCGGCGAGAAAGCCTAAGCCCGCCTCAACCACCCCATGGTAGACCGAGTGGGAAGGCTCTCCGGTGATGTAGAGGTCGATATCGGTCCCGAAGGCTTGGAAGGCTTCGAAGGCCGCCCCTCCGGACACGATGGCAACCTTGGAAATCATGGTTCTTTCCGGGGCAATCAAGAGTCTCGGAGCGCTCAAGTCAGGCAGGATCGTCCGTACCAAGGTGTCGATGTCCATCGGAGAGGGCAGACTGCCCGATACCCCGATTGCGACGCCATGGTAGACGCCGAAGGGCTTTCGGTCTTCCAGCGCCAAAAGGTTCGCAAGGACGGCGTTGTTGCCCACTTCTGGATGCATGTCCAAGGGGAGGTGGCAGGCATAGAGGGCGAGGTTGTTTTCCAGGAGTATCCTAAGCCGCTCCAACAAAGGTCCCTCGATCCGGGAAGCCTTACCCCAGAATAGCCCGTGGTGGACAAAAAGAAGATCAGCCCCCCCTTGGACAGCCCGTTGGAAGGTCTCGACGCAGGCATCCACCGCGAAGCCTAGGCGCTTCAAGGGTTGTGGCCCCCTTGAGACTTGGATTCCGTTGAGGGAATCATCGGTTTCTCTGAGCGCGTCGATCTGGAGGAAGGATCTGCACCAAAGGTCAAAGTCACGGATATTCATTGATGATAAGTATAAGATAAAAGAGCCTTCCGTGGAAGGAGGCTGACCACGGAAGGCTCCCGACAGCCAACGCTGCCAAAGGGTGACATGATGCCGTTTCGCCGTCGTCACCATGCCGTTATCTTCGCTAGAAACATACCCACAGGGCAGTAATAGTGTCAAGCGGAATTTAATAACATTTCGACGAAATATAACGAAAACTTCGCAAAATTTCATCGCTGTTTTTACTTTCCCGCCGTAGACTCTAGACTCGACAGAGATTAAGGCGTAATCATTGCCTATGGGTTTTCTCTACCTTGTCACAGGCCCTAGGGGCTCAGGAAAAACTAGTTTCTGCGAAGCCCTCGTAGCAAATCTATCGCAGCGAGGAGCGAACGTCCTGGGTTTTTTGCAAAAAAACGAACGGAACGCCCAAGGATTGCCCCAGAAGCTCTATGCGGTAGCCTTGAACACAGGGGAAAAGCGACTTCTCGCTGCACGGGAAGGCTCCCGTCCTTTTATTTTCGACCAGTCCGTTTTCAACTGGATGGACGAATATTTGAGAAACGCCCTAAAATATAATGTAAGCCCTCTCTTGGTGGACGAAGTGGGTCCCCTGGAAATCCTCGAAGGTAAGGGTCTTTGGGCACCACTGGATATCCTGCTTAAAGAATATGGCCAACCCATTATCCTCAGCGTGCGGCCGAGCCTTCTTTCCCCATTGGCGGATCTCTTGGCCGCGAGGACTGGAGAAAGGCATAAATTCCGAGTGATCGACGTGGCGGCCATAAAGGAGGCCAAAGAGGCCGCCGAAAATATCGCCGAAGAGATTTTTTGCCATTGCCAAGCCTAAAAAATGGACCGTATAGTAGAATCATAGAATATTAAAAACGGAGGCACGAGGGTTTCATGATTTTCTGGAATGCGGAACTTGCTCGCAGACTCGCCTGCTCAAAGCGGGAGAAGTCGCACCTAGGGTCAATCATAAAGGAACTCCTTGAGATCCATGATACGGTGAGGACAGAAGGCATCAAATCCCTCACCGACTCGGCGTCGATCAAGGAAAAGCCTATCCTCTCCTACGGGCTCAGGCTGATCGAAGAAGGGGTCTCCGGAGAAACGCTGGAGGAAATCCTCGCCATCTACCTCATCGCAAGCCCCTGGTCTGGGTTCGATTTCCTTCTGCAATGTCTCCACACCGAAGCACTACTCTCCCTAGCGGCAGGAGATTCCAAGGACATGTACCTGCGCAAGCTGGTTCCTTACTGCGGCGTTGAAAGCGCGGCCGATGTCCTTGGAGCCCTTGAGCTATGATAATCAATTCGCTGTGCCTGGCCCAAGACCGCCTGCCCTCTCCAAGCGAACCTAGCGGACAGAACTTCCCCGCCCTCAAGCCCCGGACAATCCAGGCTTGCCTGGAATTGGCCAAGAAATTTGTCACCACCATCCAACGTTACCGTTCCGAGGGCAAGGAAGCCCTTTTGGCGGCAACGCGGGAAGAAAAAAAGAAAAACCTCAAATACGCGTATTCCCTCGTCGCATCGGGGATGCCTCAGGAGAATGTCGCCTCCGCCTTCGCCAGAGCAGGATTTTTGGAGGCGGAATCTTCCAAGGACGAGTTTGATTCGGCGATGCTGCTGACTGGCGTCCAGCTTGCACTCAAGAACGTCCATCCAATCGCCATCATGCGGGCCATGACAGCCTACCTAGGATTCGCAGTCTATGAGGAAGTCGGCTCCTGGCTGGCCCAACGCTACTCCTCCCCGATCCGACAGGAAGAAGAACTCCTTCTGCCCGGTGAATTGGCCGATGCGGTGTACGCCTTTACCGACGACCCAGGCTCCTTAGGCCAGGCGATACGTTTGGCAGGCTTGCCCCTCCTGGCTGCGGCTTCGGCGGGCTGTCCAGATGAAACCCTCTCAATCATCAAGTCGGTGGGATTCAACTCCCTTGGATCGGCGTTGCTGGACGATGAAATCCAAAATGCCCGGTCAAGGCTCTCTTCCGACGAGCTCTCGGATGCCCAACATGCCTTTCTCACGCTCTTGGGTTCTCTCAAGGAACTCGTCCCCAAGGGTATCGTGGAGGAGGAGGCCTGGAAACGAAGCATGGACGGCGGGCTGGTAAGCGAAGTGAGCGAACTCATCCTAAATCTCGACGCGAGAATCTTAAAGACGGTGATTTCGGCCATGGACGCTAAACTGGTTGCGGCCTTGATCCAGGCCATGGAACCGATCGCCCACGATCGGCTGTTTTCCAGCGTCACTTCCAATAGAGGGAAAAAAATCCTGGACGCATTGGAGGCCTCCGCGCCCTTGAGCTCCAACGAGCTGACCCGCCAAGCTCAGATATTCGCCCAGCGGGTTCTGGCGGAAGTAGCCCCCAGGAGCAAAATCTTGGGAAAGGCCTTGCCCATTCCCGCCCAGGTGCGTCAGCTCCTAAGCGCCATCCTCAGCAGGGAGTGAGGATAGATAGAGGCTGGGTTCATTTGTGGAGAAGCTGCTTAGCCCTCTCCGTAGCCTTGACCACCGACTTGATCAGCGTGACCCGCAAACCCCCTTCCTCCAGTTCAAGGATGCCGTCTATGGTGACCCCTGCTGGGGTAGTGACTTGGTCCTTCAATTTGGCGGGATGTTCTCCTGTTTCCAAAACAGTCTTAGCGGCGCCAAGGACTGTCTGGGCTGCGAGTTTGATAGCCACGTCCCTTGGCAGGCCCATCTTAACTCCCCCGTCGGCCAGCGCTTCTATCACAATGTAGATATAGGCGGGGCCGGAGCCTGAGAGCCCAGTCACCGCATCCATATGGGTCTCCTCGAGGAGAACCACCCCCCCGACCGCCCCAAAGAGCCCCAGAGCGATTTCCGTTTGCTTTTGAGAGACATTCTTTCCTTTGGACAGGGCTGTCATTCCCTCGCCCACCGAAACCGCGAGATTGGGCATGGTCCGAATGACAGCCACAAAACCGGGAACCCGGGACTCGATGACATCCAGGGGCACGCCTGCGGCGGTTGAGATGAGAAGAGTGCCCGGGACAAAGGCGTCGCCGATGGAATTGAGGATTTCCACTATGGCTTTAGGCTTGACCGCCAGGATGAGTATCTCCGCCTGGGCTGCCAGGATCCGGTTGTCCAAGGTAACCGTAACCCCGTATCTCCGTTCCAAATCAAGCTTATGATCTTCGGTTCTCACCGAAAGAATCACCTCCTCGGGGAGATACAAGCCTTTGGCAAAGGCCCCGGCCAAGAGCGCCTCGCCTATCTTTCCCGATCCGATGATTCCTAACTTAAATTTCACCTTGTTCGCTCCCGCAGGGCGGATTCGAGGGTTACTGAAGCCTCCGTCCCGCTATCCCGGTATTTTACGATGATTGGAGCCTGAAGGGATAGCCCATGCCCCTGGCACTACCACAGCGTTCTCCGGCACCTCGCCTATCCATTCCTTTTCAAGCACAAGGTCGAATATCCGCGTCGACTTCGAGAGCACAACCCCCGGGGCGAGGACGGCATTCTTTCGGATGATGATTCCTTCAAATATTCCGCACAATCCGCCTACGAAGGCATTGTCCTCTATAACCACAGGCCTGGCCTGGGGAGGTTCCAGGACGCCGCCCACCTGGGCCCCGGCGGAGAGATGGACTTTTTCACCGATCCGGGCGCAGGAACCCACCAAGGCATGGCTGTCCACCATGGAGCCCGTGCCAATATGGGAACCTACGTTAATGTACGACGGAGGCATGATCACCACCCCCGGCGCAATGTAGGCGCCGCGACGCGCCGAAGTTCCGCCGGGCACGACCCTTACCCCATCCTCCAGCCCAAAGACCCTTGGAGGGAAGGCAGGCCTGTCCACCGCTCCGCCGGGCCAATCCCACGCCGCGGCCCCTCCTGCCTTGAAGCCCGAGAGAATCGCGCTTTTGACCCAGGGCACAGCCTGCCAATTCCCCAGCGAGTCTCGGATTGTAGCGGCAAGGATGCCCTGTTCCAGCGCCTGAAGGAAGGTTTCCCACTCCGGCGCGTTGAATCCGCCCTTTCCGGCGAAAATCCCTTCCAGCTCCCCAATATCAATCCCTGTATTTATTTCCTTCATGCTACCCTCCGAATACTTCTGACGCGAAATCTTCCATAGTGTACACGCCCTTCCTGCCCCATACCCAGGTTGCAGCCTTCATCGCCCCTGCGGCGAATACCCTTCGATCCTTCGCCCGGTGGGTGATCACCAAGGATTCAAGTGCAGCATCCAGGACGATTTCATGCCTTCCCACCTCGAACCCCGACCGGAGGCTGGCTATATTGATCCTATCCTTGTCGTAGGATCCCATATTCCAGCCCTGGTATCGGGGGCAGGCTTTTTCAACCGCCTCGGCTAAGGTGATTGCCGTCCCCGAAGGCGAGTCTGCCTTTTTCTTATGGTGGTGCTCCACGATGCCAAGATCGCTCTCGGGGTCCATGGCCGCGTACGCGCCTACCATGGCGGCGAGCCTCCGCATCAAGGCGACGCCGGTGCTGAGGTTGGGTGCCAGGAGAAGCCCTATTTTCCCGCCCACCTTTTCTTCCAGATTGGGGATCGACCAGCCTGTGGTGGCCACGACCATGTCGGTTCCGCTCTCCATGGCCCATTCCAGGTGGGTTTCCACCGCTGATGCGGCGCTGGCGTCCACGACAACTTCCACTCTTGGTCTCGGTCCCGGCTCCCTGCCCTCGGTCCAGACCAATTCGATGGCCTCCGGCAAGGCGGTGTAACGGCCGATCTCGGTGGCTATCGCGCCTCCAAGCCTCCCGCGGCCGAAAATTCCCAGCCTCATGTACCGGCCCCCTGGAAGAAAGCCGCATGGAGCCGCTTGAGGGCTTCAGTGCCGTCCTCGCCTGAAAGGACCAAGCTCAGGTTGATATCGTTGGCCCCCATGGAAACCATGTCCACGTCGATATCCCCAAGGGCGTCGAAGGTCATTCTCACCAGGGTCGGAGTCCGGCGCAGCATGTCGCCCACCACGGCGATGACAGCCCGGTTTCGGATAATGTCCACCCTTCCCAACTCGCCCAATTCGACGGCCAACCTTTCGAGGGGAGCAGCCATATCGAGGGATACGGAAACGCAGATTTCGCTTGTGGCCACAAGGTCCACGGATACGCCCAGGCGGCCGAAGGCAGCGAAGAGCCTTGCAAGGAAACCCGCTTGGTCGGTCATGAGTTCCTGGCGAACGGAAATTATCGCCACCTCGCGGCGCATCGCCAGGGCAACCACCGATTTGCCGCTGGAAACATCGGGTTTGATCGTAGTGAACAAACCGTCCGGCTCTAGGATGCTCCGGACGGTGACGGGAATCCCCGCCTCCAAGGCTGGCTTGATCGTGGCGGGATGAAGAATCTTCGCGCCGTTGGCCACCAACTCCGCAGCTTCCTCAAAG
>VKGY01000038.1 GCA_008080685.1 Spirochaetota bacterium | reverse complement strand
CGGCGTTCTCCGAATAGCAATGGAGGACCGCTCCGCAAGGGGGCATGCGGTCCCGCAGGACTTCCAGCACGTCTTTGCCCGCTTCCCTGTTGTGGATGATGACGGGAAGCTCGAGGCGCTCGGCTATTTCGAGCTGGTCGATGAAGAGTTCTATCTGGCTTCTTCGGTCGCCGTATTTGTGGAAATAATCCAGTCCTATCTCGCCTATGGCTACCACCCGGGGAAGTTTGGCGGCGGTCTCCACGGTGGTTCTCCAATCCTTGCCGGGATTCTGGACTTCCGAGGGGGATACGCCTACGGCATGGTAGACATGGTCCGCGGGCTTGAGGTTCTCGTAGACTTGCTTGAAATCCACGAGGCTGTTGCAGATGCTGATGATCCTGCCAACGCCGCTCTGCTTGGCCTGTTGGCAAACTAAAAGTTGCTCGATCGGGTCATCGTATATGAGCCCGATGTGGGCATGAGTGTCGAAATACCGCATCTGTCTTCCGTTAATAAAAATGGTGGGACACCCGTACGGGTACTACATAATGTACCATGCGGAAATTGCATCGTCAACTTCATTTTTTTAAGGTGTTTTTCCTATGCCGTCTTCGGGCTTACATGCGGAATTCTTCTCCAAGATAGAGGCTCCTGGCCCTATCGTCGCCCAGGATTTCCTGCCGGGAACCTGCGACGATGATGCTGCCCAAATGGATTATGTAGGAGCGGTCGGTTATATCCAGGGTGTCGCGCACGTTGTGGTCTGTGAGGAGTATTCCTATGCCTTCGGATGCCAGGCGGCTAATTATTTTTTTGATTTCGTGGATGGCTATGGGGTCTATGCCGGTGAAGGGTTCGTCCAGGAGGAGGAATTTGGGTTCTATGGCCAGGGATCGGGCGATCTCGGTGCGGCGGCGTTCCCCGCCCGAGAGGGTGTAGCCGGGTTGCTTGGCGATGCCGGCTATGCCGAATTCCTCCAGCAGGCGGTCGGTCCTGCGCTGCCTCTCAACCTTGCCCAAGCCCGGCTTGGCCTCAAGGACGGCCAGAATATTCTGCTCCACGGTGAGTTTGCGAAAGATGGAGGATTCCTGGGGGAGGTAGGAGATGCCGAGGCGGGCTCGGCGGTACATGGGGAGCCTGGAGAGGGGGTGGCCGTCCAGGGTCACCTGGCCGGCTGAAGGCCGCAGGAAGCCCGCCATGATGTAGAAGGTTGTCGTCTTGCCCGCGCCGTTGGGGCCCAGGAGGCCTACCACCTCGCCGTTGCGCATGGAAAAACTGACGTCAGCAACGGCCACCTTGCGGCCGTAGAGTTTGCGGAGATGCTGTACTTCCAGGACCGAATCGCTCAAGGACTGGTCCCTTCCTTCTTCTTGGTCGTGATGGTGCCGGACACCTGGCCGGTCATTTCAAGTCCTTCCGCCGTGGGCTTGCCTTCCATGAAGTCCGCGCTGACCGTGCCTTGTGCGGTAACCGCCACGGGTTGGCCCGTAAGCTGGAGGACTTCCGTATCCCGGTTGAATCGGGCAAACTCGGAACGGACGGCGAAGTCTTCTTTCAGGATCTGGACCGCGATCCTGGCGTCGACGATGGATTCCTTCTGGTCGAACCGAACCCATTCTGCTTTCAGGAGCACTTCGTTCTTGGAATCTTCCAGCACTACTTTATCCTCAGCCAGGCCGATTTCCGTATCCCGGGCGTAGACGAGCTTGGAGGCTTTGAGTGAAAAACCCTTTCCCGAATCCAGCACGGCCACTGAACCGCTGCACAGGACGTCGTTGTAGTCTTCGCCCGAGAGCTCGATCCGGTCGGCCTTTATCTCCATGCCGCCCGTATTCACCACCGCGTTTCCGATGAGAATGGTCTTTTCTTTCCCTTTTGCGATGACGCTTTCCATCCTGCGGGCTGAGAAGGTTATGATGTCCTCTTCTCCCTCCGCCTGGGAAAAGACAAGGCCCGGGGCGAAGAGAAACACGATGAGGACAATTATCGAAGCGCGTCGTTTCGCGAGTTTTCCTGGTGCCATGGGGGTTCTCCTTATTGTGTGCCTGGGGTGTCGCCTGCTATCAGCCTTCCCTCGACTCCGTTGGCGAATGTAAAAGCGCTTTCGCCTATGCTGGCGAAAAAGCCCGAGCCTTTTATAAGTAGGCGTTGGCCCACCCTGGCGATGACCGGCGTGTCCGGCCCGCCTTCCAAGGTCTGCGTTGCTGAGAAATATTTGAGGTCTGAGGTTTCAAAGCTGGCGTTTTCAGCCTTTGACTCAAGGCGCACGTACCCGGAGAGTTCGGCGTCTCCTGTATCCTCGTGGTAGACTGCCTTTTCCGCCTCTCCCTCGGAGAGGATTTCGATTCCGTCCTCTCCCCTTTCTTCGAAGCGGAGCTTGTACACGATGATAAGGTTTTGATCCTGGTAGTATTCCGCCCTTTCGGCCTCGGCGTAGAAGCTTACAAGGCCTTTGGTCACTTCTTCCCTCTTGAATCCCACGAATATGGCGGTGGGTTGGTCTTCCTGAGCCGTGCGCGGCTGTTCAATGTCCCCAAGGCCGCAGGATGAGGCGAGGACCAAGGAGAGTATCATAATTTGCGCTGACCGTAGGCAGAGCTTCATATCCTATCGAGTATGGGGCGACCTCGAAGGGTTGTCAATATTACGGCTGGCCCTTGGCATGGATGACACAATGGGCCACGAAGGCTTTGAAAAGGGGATGTGCCTTGGTGGGCCGGGATTTGAACTCGGGGTGGAATTGGACTCCCAGGCCCCATGGGTGGTTGGGCCATTCACAGGATTCGACAAGGCTTCCATCGGGGGTGGTGGCTGAGACCTTGAGGCCCGTTTTTTCAAGCTCCGGCCTCGCCTTGTTGTCCACTTCATAGCGGTGGCGGTGGCGTTCAACTATGGTTTCGCTTCCGTAAGCCCGGCGGATTCCCGTATCGGCTGCGGTTATGGATTCGCTGGCTCCAAGGCGCATGGTGCCCCCGTAGGTTTTCACGTCGATCTGCTCTTCCAGGAGGGATACCACCGGATGGGCGCAGGTCTTTCTGAATTCCGTAGAATGGGCGTCCTTCCATCCCAGGACGTTGCGCGCATATTCTATGACCATGATTTGCATGCCTAGGCAAATGCCGAAATACGGAAGGCCTTTTTCCCTGGCGTAGCGGGCGGCGACGATCATACCTTCGATACCCCGCTCGCCGAAGCCTCCGGGGACTAGGATGCCGTCCACGCATCCCAGGATCGTGTCCAGATCGGGGGCGGGAGATTCAAGGGAGCTTGAGTCTATCTTGACCAACTCAACCCCCGCATCGTTGGCGATCCCTCCGTGGTAGAGGGCTTCCCAGACGGATTTGTAGGCGTCGTGGAGCTCCATGTACTTGCCCACGATGCCGATCCTTACCTGGGCGGCGGGATGCTTCGTCTTCTCGACGACCTTCTTCCATGGACCAAGTTCGGCGTGCCGGCTTTCGACGTTCATCTTCTTGAGTATGAAGGCGTCGGCGCCTTGGGCGTAGAACACCAGGGGCAGCTCGAAGATGGTTCCCACATCGTGGCCGGAAATCACTCCCTCCATTTCGACGTTGGTGAAGGATGAGATTTTGCGGCGAATTCCTTCGTCCAGGGGTTCCTTGGATCGCAAGACAAGGACATCGGGCTGGATTCCCATTTCCTGGAGTTCTTTTACCGCGTGCTGGGTGGGCTTTGTCTTGATCTCGCCCCCAGATACGGAAGGAACCAGGGTTACGTGAACCGAGACTGCGTTCTGCCGCCCGAATTCGTGGATGAGCTGGCGCGCCGCCTCAAGGAAGGGGACGGATTCCATGTCGCCCACAGTGCCCCCGACTTCCACGATGGTGATGTCCACTTCGGGGCTGTCGGCCACGACAAGGATGCGCCGCTTGATTTCATCGGTGATGTGGGGAATAACCTGGACTGTCCTGCCCAGGAAGTCCCCCGCCCTTTCTTTTTCGATGACGGTTTTGTAAATCTGGCCTGTGGTGATGGAATTCGCCCGGGATAGGGGCGCCGAGGTGAAGCGCCCGTAGTTTCCCAAGTCCAGGTCTGTCTCGGCACCGTCGTCCGTGACATAGACTTCCCCATGCTGGTAGGGGCTCATGGTGCCTGCGTCGACATTCAGGTATGGATCGATCTTGACCATACGCACGGTGAAACCGCGCGCTTCCATCAGCGCCCCCAGGGAGGAGGCGGCGATTCCTTTGCCCAGTGAAGAGCACACCCCGCCGGTGACGAAAATCAGCTTCTTCATGGGGTTTCAGTATCCTTTCGGGCCCCGGCTTGTGTCAAGTGGACTAAATTCCCCTGGCGGTCTACACTTGGCCTATGACCGGTTCCGCAATCCTCCTCGCCAAAGGCTTGGCTGCCCTGGAAATAGATTTCGATGGTCCCGTTTTCGAAAGCCTGCGCATCTATATGGAAGAAATAGAAACCTGGAACCCTGCCTACGGCTTGGTTGCGGCCCAGGGAGACGACCTGGTGGTAAAGCATATCCTGGACAGCCTGTCTCCCTGGCGGACAATCCAGGAAATCTTGGCGCGGATCGACGCATTGAAGCCCCCTGGGACGTGCCTCCCTGCGTCGGTGTCAGACATCGGAACCGGTGCGGGATTGCCAGGAATCCCTTTGAGCATCGTGCTGCGGGATCGGGAATTCAGGCTCATCGAAAGGATGGGAAAGCGTATCACTTTTTTAGAGAGCCAGAAGGCCCTTTTGGGCCTTACCAATGTCACGGTGCTGGAGAGCGAGGCTGAGAAGGCGAAAGGGCCCCACGATGTGGTGGTATTCAGGGCTTTCCGGCCTTTTTCGGAGCTCAAGCTGTTTCGGGCCATCTGGAAGAACCTCGCTCCCGGAGGATGGATTGTCGCCTACAAGGGGAAACGATCCATAGCATCCCAGGAGGTAGCGGGCCTTGTTTCAGATTCTCTCCTGGGTCCCGATTTCGCGGGGGCGGAGATCCGCCCTGTATGGGTTCCCTTCCTGGCAGAAGAGCGCTGCGTCGTCCTGGCCAGGAAATCCTCTGGGCAGAAACTCTAGCGGAGGATTCTCAATCCCCGGGCATCGGCTGCGAGGATTTCGTGACGCCAGATTCCTTCGGGGCGCATCAGGGCTTCTTTCATTTCCCGCTTAAATGACTCGGCCTCTTCTTCGATTCCCACGGCCATGATGGTCGGCCCCGCTCCGGAAAGCCACAAGGCCGAGGCGCCTGCGTCTCTGCATGCCTCTGTCACCTCGTCCCACCCTGGGATAAGGTTTTTCCTATACGGCTGGTGGATCCTATCGCCGCAGGCGGCGCCGAATAGATCGAGGTTTTTCTGGGAAACCGCCATGGATATGAGGGCGGCGCGGCCTAAGTTGAACACCACGTCCTCCTTGGCGTAGGTGGGGGGAAGCGCCGCCCGGGCCTGGGAGGTGGGAAGTTCGAAGGGCGGAATAAGGGCGTGGAATCTCCAGCCCGAGGGCACTGGGCATTGGGCTGTCGCATAGTGCCTGGAGCCCTTCGAGATTGAGGCGCAAAAACCCCCGAATATGGCAGGGGCGACATTATCCGGATGGCCTTCGATCTCAGCCGCTATATCCAGCATCAGCCGCCTTGAGCCGGGGCTTAGGGAGTCGAAGAGGGAGAAGGCGGCCCCCACTCCGCCTGCAATCATGGCGGCGCTGGAACCAAGGCCTCGGGCAAGGGGGATGGAGGCCTTGATGTCAAGGCGAAGCTCCGGGGCTTCTTGGTTCAGGAATTCGCAGGCAAGCCGGAAAGATCGCATGAAAAGGTTTTCAGGACTGCAATGCTCCTCCGCGCATCCCGTTACTTCCGTAGTCTCGGCAATTTCAAAGAAATAATCGTTGTAGAGTCCGAGGGCGAGTCCGAGGGTGTCGAAGCCGGGGCCGAGGTTGGCGCTGGTGGCGGGAGCCCGGAGATGATATCGCACAACCTTCTCCTTTTATTCCGCGCCCAGCCCGCCCGCGGCAAAACAGGCGATGGCGGCTTCAACCTCGCCCAATTCAAGGACAGTCTCGTGCACCACCTTGGCCCCGGCGAGGCGGGCGATAGGTTCAGGGATTTTCCCATGCACAAGCTTTGCTACACGAAGGGCGTGGTCCAGGTCGGAAACGCCGGGACGCGCGGCTGCTTCGGGATCCAGTTCCTCCAGGCAGGCCTTTGGAAATTTGTAGGGGCTCGCGGTGCCAACCACCACGATGGGCGCCTTCGGCGATAATCTGTCTACAGCGCGCAGGGCCACCTCCACCGCCGTGGCGGTGTGGGGATCCACCAGGACACCCGAAGTCTCCCAGACCGTGGAGGTAGTAGAGCCGGCTGCGAAATCGCTGCACCAGCCGCCTGTAAAATCCGAGAGATAGTGTTGTTCTTTTCCGTTGATCTCGAACCAGCCCTGGACGGACAGGTCTTCCATCAAGGACCTCACCCGCGCCCCGTCTTCCCCGGCGGCCATGTGCAGGAGGCGCTCCAGGTTGGAGGATACCAGGATGTCCATGGAAGGGCTGTCGGTTTTTACCAATTTCCTTCGCCTGTCGTAGACTCCGGTGGCGAAGAAATCAGCCAAGACCTTGTTGGCGTTGGAGGCGCAGATCAGCGTACCGATTGGCAAGCCCATTTCCTTCGCGTACTTGGCGGCCAGTATATCCCCGAAGTTGCCCGTGGGAACCGCCACGTGCATGAGCCCTTCAGGGCTTGCGCCGGCTTCGCGGTTCAAGGCGTTCCGGGCTTTGAGGCTTCTGTACGCGGCGACGTAGTATACGATTTGGGGAAGCAGTCTTCCTATGTTGATGGAATTGGCGGAGGACAGGAATACGGAGGCTAGAGCCCCCTCCCCCTTCGAGGCGCGCTGGAAAATCGACTTTACGCAGCCTTGCGCATCGTCGAAATTTCCCTTGATAGCCGCCACGAAACGATCCTTCCCCGCCGCGGTTGTCATCTGAAGCCGCTGGATATCACTGGTGCCTCCGTGGGGATAGATAACCGCCACCTTTACGCCCGGTATGCCCGAAAGTCCTTCCAAAGCCGCCGACCCCGTATCGCCAGAGGTTGCGGTTAGTACAAGGACAGGCTCCTTCATGCCAAGGCGATCCAAGCTCTCCCGCAGCAAGCCGCCCAGGACGCTTAAAGCCAGATCCTTGAAGGCGCAAGTTTGGCCGTGGAAAAGCTCAAGGAGATGGAATTCCATGCCTGTATCCATGGGGTCTGACAGATCCGCCAGGTGCTCAAGGGGAGCCACCTCGGGGTGGAAAAACGTGGAGTAGGCGGATTCGATGATCCTGCGCAAGGATTCCTCGCCCCAATCCTGGAAAAAGGGAGCCATCACCAGATAGGCTAGGTCGGCGTAGCGCAAGGGTTCGGGGTCGAAGATCCGAGGCGGCAAAGGAGGAAGATGGTTTGGAACGAAAAGCCCGCCGTCCCGGGGCATTCCCTGAACAATGGCTTTTTCTATGGTTACGGCGCTGGAATCGCCGCTTCCCGGCAGGGCTCTCGTGCTTGAAAACCGTATGGCGCGCATTGAGGAAGGATATAGCAAAACAGGATCATGAAAAAGCCCCACCCCGGGGCTTTAGCCCGGGGTGGGGCGGGGCGCCAGCGTGCGCGGTTGGGAAAATCGCTGATCTTAAATCTTGGTAAAATCCAGGGTCACGCCTGCGTCGCGCTTGCCCAGTTCGATATTGAGCATAAAAAGCCCTTGGGCGCTGTTGCCCAGAAGGTCGATAGCCTGGAGAATCTCAAGGTCGTTTTTCTCTTCCTCGACCTGCTCGTCGATGTACCAGGCCAGGAGGCCCTCGGTGGCGTAGTCCTTTTCAGCCCTGGCCAGCTCGACCATTTCCCTGATGCTGGCGGTTACGAACTTCTCGTGCTCGTACACTTCCTGAAAAAGGTCCTTGATGGTGGTCGCCTTGAATTTGGGCTCGTCTATCTTGGCGTACTTGACCGTGGCGCTCTGGTCCTCTAGGTACTTTGCGAATTTCATGGCGTGGAACATTTCTTCATGGTATTGGACCGTGAGCCACTTGCCGACGCCTGTGTATCCGGCTTCCGTCATTTGCGCGCCCATGGCAAGGTAGAGATAAGCGGAATACATCTCGCGGTTGATCTGAAGATTAACTCGGTCGGCCATTTTTTGGGAAATCATCAATATCCTCCTTAAATTTGTTCACATACAAAAAAAGCGCGTTGCGCTTCCGACAAATATAGGCATTTTCCCATGAGAATGCAAATTTTCTCCCCTCAGACCCTGACCCACCGCGCAATGGGAACATACCCATTCCCGCGGGAAGCGCCATTGGAAGCGCCGTCCCCTAGGCGGCTCCATGCGCCGGAAAAACCGAGTTCCCGGACCGTTTCCTCGAAATGGCGCATAGCGATCCCAAGGTCGATGTTCTGGATATGAACCGAACCCAGGCTGTTGTTGTAGAGCTTGTCCTCGTCCAGGTAGAATTCCACAACCCTTGCGTCACCTGGTTCTACCCATATTCTCCAGGGCTGCTTGTTCGACGCCGAAGGCGCAAGCCGCACTGCCTCAAGGCAGGCCCTCATGGACTCGGATGCGGGGCCGAGGGCGCCTCCGATGAGTATCTCCTCCAAGGCTTTCCGGCTCCTTGAACGGGCCGCGCCTGTCACAATGCGGTCCGCAAGGCTCCGTACCCCAGCGGCTCGGCCTAGGGCTATGACGGCGGGAACGATTTCTCCTTTCCGAGCATCCAAGGCCAGAAGGGTTTTCCGCCTGTCGCCAATCCAACAGCTTTCCAGTCCCCTGCGGGTAAGCGCCAATACCGCGCCTTCCAGCACATATCCCATGTCCTCCATGGCTCCGTGCCCGGGTTCCACGGCGCCTGCGACAAATCCCGCGGCGCCTGAGATGAGGCCGTAGGTTCCCAGCTTCACGGGCTTACCGGTTTGAGGACCGATGAGGGAAAGACGAAGCGCGGTTCCGAAGGGCCGAGGCTGCGCGACCTCCCGGGCCAGGATCGCTTCTATTATCTTGTAGGTTTCGGTCGCCAAGACCTTGCCGTCGAAGCTCCTTGTGGAGACTCGGCGGGATATGATTTCAGAAACTGGACAGGCAGATTTTTCTAAATCCATCTAAGGCCTCCTCTTGGCTTTATGGGTCACCCTGGCCGCCCTGGCAATCTTGGCTTCGATTCTGGATTCCATGTGTCCAAGCCAGCCCCTCGCCGCCGGCAAAGCTTCGTTCACCAAGTCTGTCAGATCCGAAGCCCGCTCTTCGTCGTAGCGTAAAAGCACGTAGTCCATCAATTCCTTGCCCAGCCCTTCCCGGTATAGGGCACGGCGTAGATCCGCAAAAGCCACGGGATTCTCCAATAGGGCTGTCTTTCCCAAGAGGGCTTTCACCAAGGCGGGGGGATCGAAGACCGAACGCAGGGAGCTTTGGGTCCTAGGCTCTTCGTTGAAAAGATAGAGGAGGTCCAGGATGGCCATGCAGCGGGCTTCGCCCCCAGGCTGGACAACAAGGGGCAGGAGTTCCATGACGCTCTTTCTCCGCAGCTTGAGGATTTTTACGTATTTTCCACTACCCTCGATGAATCCAGCTACAAAATCGGACCAGATCTTAGCTTGGACGATACTGGGTATGCCCACCAGGTTTCCTAGTGGTGCGAAAATTGTTGCGAAAGGCCAGGCGATGACCGAACGGAAGAAATTAGCCTTCACCACTTCTTTTTCAAACCCTCTGATGGTGTTGTGGGTGGCTAGGTAGGCGCCATTGGCAAAGGAAATGAAGAAGAATTTTATGGTGTTGAATAGAATGCCGTCCTGAGCCCAGGGCCACAGGGAATCAAAGCCCGTTTTGACAAAGCCTAGGATGGGCACGGAGAAGCCCGTCCAGAAGAGGGACTGGGCGACGTTGTCGAAATTGATTCCTTTGAGTTTCCACTCGCTGAGCTTTGTGCCTCTGGTGGCCGCAAGGTCGGCGATGGCATTGCGGAATCCAGTGATGAACAGCCACAGAAGGGCATAGGAAGGACCGATGAAACTCGCCGCCACGATAAAGCCGATGACGGCATACACGGATTCCTTGAAGAGGGGGTTCAGATATCTCCACGCCCTTCTTGGTTCGATGGCGGGATTGCCTCCAGCCTCTTCCATCCCCGCATCCTGGACCGCCGCCAAGGATCCCTCGGCGATTTTCCCCATGCTGTAAATATTGATCCCATGGGCGGCTAGATCGTCCACGGGGCGGCCTCCTGACGCTACCATAGCCGAGATGAAGGCCGGC
>VKGY01000037.1 GCA_008080685.1 Spirochaetota bacterium | reverse complement strand
ACTATACATTTCCAGGGAAAGGAAATAAGTAGGGTTGGCGCGGATGCCCTCGTCGCTAGGGGAATTGCTTATGTCCCGGAGGGCAGGCGCCTATTCTCCAAGCTCTCGGTGCGGCAGAATCTCGAGCTGGGGGCGTATACCATCAGGGACAGGGCGATAGTGAAAAATAACCTCGACCAAGCCTTTGAACTCTTTCCCAGGCTCAAGGAGAGGGCGAACCAAACCGCGGAAACCCTCTCGGGGGGAGAGCAGCAGATGTGCGCCATCGCACGGGGCTTGATGTGCTCTCCAAAACTTATCATGCTGGACGAACTGTCCCTGGGCCTCATGCCTGCCATGGTCGAGAAGGTCTTGGATACGGTCGTTGAGATACGGCGCCGTGGCGTTACAGTCCTCTTGGTGGAGCAACTCGTTCAGGAGGCTTTAGAGATCTCGGATCGAGGCTATGTGATCCAAACTGGGAGAATCGTTGAATCCGGCCCCGCCGCAGCCCTCCTTGAATCACCCACTGTTCGGCAAGCCTATATGGGTATGTAGGCGAGGAGCGAGATATGAGCGAGGGCGCCCTTTCCCTGGCCGATACGGCCTATGCGACCCTACTGGATTTGATCATCACGCTCAAGCTGAAACCTGGATCGATCATATCTGAAAATGAGACCAGCAAATCCTTAGGAATAGGCCGCATGCCCATCAGGGATGCCTTCCGCCGACTGGAGGCCGAAGGACTGGTGGAAATTCTGCCCAAGAAAGGAGTCCTGGTCTCCCCGATTCGCACCGATGAGCTGTTTTTGCAGCTCGAGGTCAGGTCGGTCATAGAAGCTCTCATCGTCCGCAGGGCGTGCAAGTATTCGACACCGGCGGAGCGGAGACGAATTCTCGAACTAGCCGAAGGCTATGAAAAAGCGACCGTTGAAGGCGACAGGCTTGCGGCGATCAGGGTGGATGAAGAGTTCCACATACTCTTGGGAAAGTGTGGCCGCAATCCCTTCGCGGACAAGGCCATCTCTCCATTTTACGCAAAATTCCAGAGAATCTACTTCAACGAGTTTGCCCCGGGCGACAGCCATGTTCTTAAGAACAACTACTCCCACATACGCCTCATGCGGGCGATCGCAGGCCAAGACTCTGATTCGGCAATTCAAGCCCTGCGTGAGCTTTTAGGAAACCTTAAAGATTATTTAGGCAATGACATGACCACCTGGCTTCCCGACCCGAATATCGATAGCTTCTAGTCATGCGTTTATTCCGTTACTCAGATGAGCCCTCCGTCCAAAGTCTGCTTTTCGAAAAAATGCTCTGGGTTTCGAAAGTGAAGGAATCCCAGGAGGGTCCATCCATCCAATTCAAAAGGCGTGATTATTCCCACGCGATAGTAAGCCCAGAGCCTCCCGAGCACCTCAAGCTCCGGATTGAGGTTTTTTCCGAGGAGTTTCATGGTATGAGAATCCACAGGCTGGAGCCTAAAAGCAAGATCCCAGGGCTCAAGGTCTTCTTCCTCCACGGGGGGTCCTATGTGATCAACGCCACCAGGCCTCATTGGAGATTCCTTGCCAACCTGGTCGAATCCACCGGCTGCGGGGTGGTTGCGCCGGATTACCCTCTTGCCCCCCGGCACAGCTATGCGGAGGCCTACCAGGCTTTGGTCGGGTACTACCGGGCCTTCCACAAAGCTCTAGAGGAAGGCCAGACGGTGGTGATGATGGGTGACTCGGCGGGAGGCGGACTGTGCCTTGGTCTTTCCATGGCTTTGCGGGACGAAGGGCTTGACCTGCCTTTAGGCCTCGTCCTTCTTTCTCCTTGGCTCGATGTCACCATGAGCAACCCCCACATAGAAGTCCTCGACCCAACCGATCCATTCCTGAATGTCCAAGCCTTGAAAAATGCTGGCTTGGCGTGGGCAGGGGGAGCGAATCCCCGAAAACCCTGGATCAGCCCCCTCTATGGAAATTTAAGCGGACTTCCCCCAATGCACCTATTCATCGGAACAAAGGATGTGCTCGCCGCCGATGCCCGCCGCTTCCGGGGATTATGCCTTGCTGCCAAGGCTGACCTCGCCTTCTACGAGTTTGACAACATGGTTCACGATTGGATGCTTCTGGATTTCAAGGAAGCGAAATTGGCAGCCCAACGGATAGCGGAAATTATTAAAAGCTACGAATTAACAGATTCCTAACCATGCGACCGACTACGGCTAATATTTGGCATGTATCCTCCGCTCATCCACTTTGGAGGAGCAAATTGATGAAGAAAGCCATTACCCCTTCTGCGCTTGCCGCGGTTTTTCTCTGCCTTGTCCTGGGAGCCGCTGGCGCCCAGGGGGCCGTGAGCCTTCTGGGCTCGGGAGCGAGCTTCCCGGCTCCCATATATTCCAAGATGTTTGATGTCTACGCCAGGGAGACGGGCGTGAAGGTCAACTACCAGGCTATCGGATCTTCCGGTGGCCTTAAGAACATCATGGATCGGGTTGTCGATTTTGGCGGCTCCGATTCCTTCGTTAAAGACGCGGATTTTTCTAAATATCCGGGAACAATTGTCCACATACCGACTGTTGCTGGGGCGGTGGTGGTTACCTACAATCTTCCCGGCTCTCCCAAGCTTAGGCTGACAGGCGATGTGGTTGCGGAAATCTTCCTGGGGAACATTGTAAAGTGGAACGACGCCAAGATCGCTTCGCTCAATCCCCAGCTCAAGCTCCCCAACCTCCCCATAATGCCTGTCTACCGATCTGACGGTTCCGGCACTACATTCAACTTTACGGCCTATCTCAACGCGGTCAGCGCCGAATGGAAATCCAAGGTTGGATCGGCCAACAGCGTAAGCTGGCCTGTAGGCCAAGGCGCCGCGCAAAACGCCGGAGTGGCCGGGGTGGTGGCGAGGACTCCGGGCAGCGTTGGCTATGTAGAGCTCGCCTATGCCAACCAGAACAAGCTCGCCGTGGCGAGCATCCGGAACTCCTCGGGAAACTGGATAGAGCCCAGCCTTGAGTCCACCTCTGCGGCGGCGGCGGGCTCCATGCCTAAGGACACCAGGATTCTCCTTGTGGACACCAACGCATCGGAGGGCTACCCCATTTGCGCCCTGACCTGGATCATCGTGTACAAGGAGCAGAACTATGGCGGGAGGACTAGGGAACAAGCCAAGGCTGTAGTGGATCTTCTGTGGTGGATTACCCACGAAGGGCAAAAATACACTAATGCCCTAGACTACGCGCCCCTCTCTGATTCGGCGGTCAAGGCTGCCGAGGCGATAATAAAAGGCATCACCTACGGTGGAGCTTCCCTCAGGTGATCATGAACGACAAGATTTATTCTGGTATTCTCAAGGGCACGGCGATTCTCTTCGTCGTGCTCTTTTCTGGATTTATCGGAACCCTGGCCACGAATTCCTGGGAGAGTCTTGAGATTTTTGGTCTTGGATTTCTGTCAGGTCGTGAATGGAATCCTGTCACAGTCCAATTCGGCGCTTGGCCGTTTATCCTAGGTACCCTACTCACTTCCTTCCTAGCCCTCGCCATCTCCCTGCCTTTTTCCCTGGCAACGGGGATCTTGTTGGGCGAATATGTTAAATCACCGGGATTGGCTAGGTTTGCCAGTGTTTTTGTGAATCTCCTCGCCTCCATCCCCTCCGTGGTGTTTGGGCTTTGGGGGCTCGCTGTGGTGGTGCCATTAGTTCAACGCCTGCAGATGGTGCTTGGAGTTCCCCCTTACGGGGTAGGGATTTTCTCCTCCTCAATAGTCCTAGCGATCATGATAATGCCTTTCATGGCTTCTATGACTCGGGAAGTATTAAAAAATGTGCCAGAATCGGTACGGCACGGAGCCTTGGCTTTGGGCATGACAAAGCAGGAAGTGGTGCTTGGAATATCACTGCCGTATGTGAGGTCGGGGATTGCCGCGGGAGTCCTATTAGCCCTAGGGCGGGCACTGGGAGAGACCATGGCGGTGACTATGCTCATCGGCAACGCCACCCGTGTGCCCAGTTCGATCTTCTCCCTGGGAAATACCTTAGCCAGCGTTATAGCCAGCCAGTTCAACGAAGCGGAAAGCGATGTTCACCGGTCGGCGATGATGTTGCTCGCACTGGTTCTTTTGTCCTTGACCTTTATCATCAATGCGGCAGGAAGAAAAATCATCTCCTCCGGCGCGGGGAGGAATCATGGGCGCATTTGACCATGATGAAGGATACAGGCTTCGCGTGCGAAAGAACGCCGCTTTCACCTGGTTGGTGCTTCTTCCCTCGCTTTTGGTGCTCGCCATCCTCGCGGTTATTGTCCTGACTGTTTTTCTAAAAGGAGTTAAAGCCCTAAATCCACGTTTTTTTCTCGAAACTCAGAAACCTTTCGGTGATCCTGGCGGAGGAATCGCCAACGGCATCGTAGGAAGTGTCATGGTGCTTGGCATCGCCGCCTTGGTGAGCGTTCCTCTCTCCATACTCGCGGCCCTTCATTTGGTAGAAAAGTCTTCGTCCTTCCTTTCAACCCTTCTAAGGCTGGTGGTCGATTCCCTTCAAGGCATCCCTTCCATCGTCATAGGAGTGGTCATCTACGCCTGGATGGTTGTCTCCTTAGGATCATTTTCCGCTTTTTCCGGTGGTATAGCCCTTGCCCTGATCATGATTCCCACGGTTACCACATCGATCCAGGAGGTTCTACTTTTGGTTCCTGCCTCTTATATGGAAGCTGCCATATCCCTTGGGGTGCCTCGCTGGAGAGCCTCTTTAGGTATACTCCTGCCTGCGGCGAAGTCGGGCATTCTCAACGGCGTGGGTCTAGGCATCGCGAGGATTTCCGGAGAAACGGCGCCTCTGCTTTTTACTGCTTTCGGGAACCCTTTCATGAACTTGAATGCCGCCAAGCCAACCGGGGCTATACCCCTCATTATCTACGAATACATAAAAAGCCCCTATGCAGATTGGCATGAAAAGGCATGGGGCGCCGCCCTCATCCTCGTGGCCTTCGTTTTTGCGCTAAATATGGCCGTAGGAGCGAGGAAAACCGATAAGAGCCGGTAGCCGTCGCGTAGGCAGGAGTGAAGACAAAAAAGGAAGGCGATCTGAAAAGATCAGCCTTCTTTTTGGTTTTTGCACTTTTTTGGCTCGTTGCCCTTTCCTCATTCGGCGTTTTCCACAGCGAATATCCAGTAGGCATCGTCTCGTCCTTCGTCTACCACATAGTCCTCGGGCAATTCGCCTACGGAGCTTGAAAAGGCGGGAACCGTAAAGTATTGAATCCCCGCTGGATCGATTGCCTTAGGTGCGGGAGGCTCGGGTACGGGCGGGAGGCTGCTCTCATCAGGGTGGTCGCGTTTCCATTCCGCGATGCGACGGCCTTTAAGGAATTTTTCCGCTACGGAGGGGAATAGCTCCAAAAGCAAGGTTTCTTTTTCGTCCTTGGCCAGGGGCAGCCCGCCGGCTTCCGCCACAGGCGGGTTAGGCTGCGGCTTGTAGTTCGAAGTGTCGTAGGGGATTTCTTCCCGAGATCCGCAAATCTTGAGCCTGAATTCAGGATCCACCGCCCATGGGGTCTTGCCGTAGGAACCCTTGACCAGCTCGGCGAAGTTTTTGGACACATTGGCGTAGGGATCCTCGCCCTTGGTCTTGGAGACTACATAGTTGACCGCTTGGACTCCGACGATCTGGCTGGTGGGAGTGACGAGGGGAGGAACGCCCGCGTCGAGGCGCACCACCGGAACCGCCTTGAGAACCTCGTCGAAATGATGCTCCAGTTTGGATTCCTTCATCTGGGTCATCATGTTGGTATACATGCCGCCGGGTATCTGGGCCTTCTGGACAATCTCGTCCGGATCGGGATAGTTGAACGCAGCCTCGATTTTCCTGCACCGTTCCAGCGCCTTATTCAGCTTGCCTCCAACCGCATATTCCAAGGCATCGTCGAAGAGGGCGTTGAGTTCTGGAGCGATGGAATCCTTGGAGAGATCGAGCTTAGGTGGCATCCTTTTGTATTGATCGTAGCTTGCCAGTTCTCCCCTGATTTCCCGCAGGGTAGCGTCAATCCTCGCCACCGCCGCGTTGTCCACGCCCGTATCCAAGCCCAGCTTGTCCGTGAAAATCCGGATTATCTCATAGGCTGGGCCGGCAGGACCGCCGGAGAAGGAGAGTATAACCGTGTCGACGATGTCGACTCCATTGACAATGCCGGCCAAAAGGCTTGCCACGCCGTATCCTGGGGTGCAATGGGTATGGATGTCTATGGGAAGTGACACAGCATCCTTGAGAGCTTTTATAAGTTTGGCCACCGTGACAGGGTCGATAAGGCCCGCCATGTCTTTCACGCTGATCATGTCAGCCCCAGCGGCTTCAAGCTCCTTGGCCTTTTTGACAAAGTAATCGATGGTGAAAATATTCTTCGGCAAGAGCTTACCGGATAAGAAAGCTTTGGCCCTTTCCCCGGCGGTAAATTTGGGATCCACAGTGTAGCATACCGCGCAATCCGCTATGCCTCCCGCTTCCTTTACGAAGCGGATCGAGGATCTCATGTTGTCGATATCGTTCAAAGCGTCGAAGATGCGCATGATATCGACTCCAGAGGAGACAGAGTTGCGGCAGAACCCTCTGATAACCGAATCGGGGTAGGGGTTGTAGCCGAAGAGGTTTCGGCCTCGGGACAGGGCGGTAAGCTTTGAGACTCCCCCCACGCCTGCCTTAATGGACTCCAAGCGCTCCCAAGGGCTCTCGTTGAGATATCGCATGACCGAATCGGGAACCGCTCCGCCCCATACTTCCATGGCGTAGAATTTGGCCTTATGGTAATCCTTCAAAACTCGGTCCACCTGGGCTTGGTTCATCCGGGTGGCGAATTGGGATTGCTGTCCGTCTCTTAACGTAAGATCCCGTATCTTTAGCTGCTTTTTCAAGTACGCAGTCCTCCTGGGCAAAGTAATAGTCTACTAAATATATCTGATTTTTGGTTGTAAAGTATACAGCCCAGAGAAGTCAGAGGGAAGGGGCACCCGCCTAGTTCCATGGCCCGAATCTTTTTGACAGAATCGAGGTTAAGAGATATAATGAGTCAATTGCCGCACGTCCACAATAGCCTCCCGACTATCACCTGTATCCGCAAGTCAAGTTGGTAGGGGATTGGTGGAGGATGAGGATTACTCGGTCCGTATAGATCGGGGCGGCCAACATAAGTCTAGAGCAAGGTATGGCGGAACAAAAAAAAGGTTTCTTCCATGTAGTCCGCGAAAAGTACTGCAAAGGCTGCGGAATCTGCGTGGCCTTCTGCCCGCGGCAGCTACTCGTATTGAAAAACGGCAAAGTCTTCCCCGAGCGGCCTGAAATCTGCATTGGCTGCAGGATGTGCGAATATCGCTGTCCCGATTTCGCCATTGAAGTCAAGCCGATTCAGAATGAGACGCCGAAGGAAAAAGGCATCGACAGCTATGATTTTAGTTTACCTCCGGAGGCCCACCATGGCTGAAACTGTCAAACTCATGCAGGGCAACGAAGCCTGTACGATGGGGGCCCTAGCCGCGGGACTCGAGTTCTTCGCTGGATACCCCATCACTCCCTCCACCGAGATCGCCGAGATGTGCGCTGAGGAATTACCCAAATTCGGCGGTAGATTTATCCAGATGGAGGACGAAATTGGCTCCATATCTGCGTGCATCGGCGCTTCCTTGACAGGGCGGAAATCCATGACCGCCACTTCAGGCCCTGGATTTAGCCTCATGCAGGAATCCATCGGGTACGCCTGCCTTTGTGAAATTCCCGTGGTCATTGTCAATGTGCAGCGGATGGGACCCTCCACTGGCATGCCCACATCTCCAGCCCAGCAGGATCTCATGCAAGCCCGTTGGGGAACCCACGGAGATCATTCCCTCATAGCCCTGGCTCCGGGCAATGTGCGCGAGTGCTACGAACTCACCTTCAAAGCCTTTGAGCTTTCTGAAAAATACCGAGTTCCTGTCATCGTCCTCACGGACGAAGTCATTGGGCACATGAGGGAAAAAGTGGTGCTTCCCGATCCACGGTCTTATTCCATCCCGCGACGCGCAATGCCGGACTCTCCGGCGGGATACAAGCCCTATGCCGCCGATCCGGATGGAGGAGTCCCTCTCATGGCGCCTTTTGGCCAAGGATACCGCTGGCACTGCACCGGTCTTTTCCACGATGAATCCGGCGCTCCCTCAGGGAAGGCCACTGTGGGCAACACCCTGCTGCGTCGCCTGGACCGCAAGATTGGCAAGAATACGGAAGCCTTGGCGGATTATTACGCAGAAAACATGGAAGATTGCGAGGTCGCGGTGGTGTCCTTCGGCTCATCCGCCATGGCAGCCCTGTCCGCGGTGCGCCGGGCAAGAAAACAAGGGCTCAAGGCAGGCATGCTGCGCCTCAAGACCATGTGGCCATTCCCTGACAAAACAGTGGGGGATCTTCTCGGGCGCGCCCGAACGGTGATTGTGCCGGAGATGAACCTGGGCCAGTTGGCCTTGGAAATCGAGAGGGTGGTGCATTGCGACACCGAGGTTGTCAAGCTTGGAAAGGTCAACGGCGAGTTATTCCACCCTGACGAGGTGTTCAACGTACTCAAGGAGGCCTTCTGATGGCTGAGATTCTCGATTATTTCCGCAAGGAAAGGCTTCCCCACATCTGGTGCCAGGGTTGTGGCCACGGTACTGTCACCAGCGCCTTGGTACTGGATTTCGACACCCTCCACACCGCCCACGGCAGGGCCATAGCCTTCGCCACGGGAGTCAAGCATGCCAAACCCAAGCTCAAAGTCATTGTCATGACTGGCGACGGAGACTGCGCCGCCATCGGCGGCAATCACTTCATCCACGCTGCCCGGCGCAACATAGACATAACCACCATCGTCATGAACAACTCTACTTACGGCATGACCTCGGGGCAATATTCCCCCACCACACCCCACGGCATGTTGGGAACCACTGCTCCCTACGGCAACGTGGAATTCGATTTCGACCTCTGCGAGCTTGCCAAGGCAGCCGGTGCAACCTACGTTGCCCGAGCGACCAGCTTCCACGTCACTCTCCTCCAGGACCTCATCGAAAAAGCCTTGATGAACAAGGGCTTCTCGGTTGTAGAGGCCCTTACCCAGTGCCCAACCTACTTCGGCCGAAAAAACAAGATCGGAGGGCCGGTGGAGCTTCTGAATTGGATAAAAGACAGGACGGTGAACGTAAAGGCCGCGGCAGCCCTGCCTCCGGAAAAAATTCAGGGCAAGATGCTGATTGGGGAGCTTCATAAGGTGGAAAGGCCGGAGTATACCGCCACCTACGCGGAGATGACAACAAAAATCCAGCGCACATTCAACGACTACAAGGGAGGGAACCGGGGATGCGAGTTGAATTCAGACTGAGCGG
>VKGY01000036.1 GCA_008080685.1 Spirochaetota bacterium | reverse complement strand
TTCCAGACCAAGGATTTCGAGGGCATCTTCAAGGCCATGGACGGACTTCCCGTCACCATCCGCCTCATCGATCCTCCCCTGCACGAGTTTGTTCCCCATGACGAAAAGGGACAGAAAGGACTCGCCCAGGCGGTCGGCGTGACCTTTGAGAAAGTGGCCCTTCGGGTCGACCAGCTCCACGAAGCCAACCCCATGCTAGGCCACCGTGGATGCCGACTCACCATCACCTATCCCGAAATACTGGATATGCAGGTTACCGCCATCATCAACGCGGCATGCAACATGACCAAAAAGGGCGTGAAGGTCCTGCCGGAGATCATGATTCCCCTGGTCATAGATGCCAAGGAACTCAAAATCCTCGAAGTGCGGGCAAGGGGCGTGGCCGATGCCATCATCGCCAAGACCGGCGTCTCCCTCTCCTACCTGGTGGGCACCATGATAGAAGTTCCCCGGGCCGCCCTCTTGGCCGACGAGATCGCAGGCGTAGCCGAATTCTTCTCCTTCGGCACCAACGACCTCACACAAATGACCCTGGGCATGAGCCGCGACGACGCGGGCAAATTTCTCCCCGACTACGTGGACGAGAAAAAAGCCGGAATTTTCAAGGCTGACCCCTTCCAGAGCCTGGACCAGTCCGGCGTGGGGATGTTGGTGAAGATGGCCATAGAAAAAGGCCGCTCCGCCCGATCCAAGCTTAAGGTGGGCATCTGCGGCGAGCACGGCGGCGACCTATCCTCAGTTAAATTTTGCCACCGCGTGGGCATGGATTACGTATCCTCCTCCGCCTTCCGGGTTCCCGTTTCCAGGCTCGCCGCCGCTCAGGCGGTGATCGAGGACGCGGCTGCCAAGAAGGCTAGCCCGAAGGCATCGGGGAAAACCTCGGTCGCGTCGGCCGCCACCAAGCGCGGACGCCCCGCGGCAAAGGCAAAGGCTAAGGCAAAGGCTAAGGCAAAGGGCCTCTCAAGTCGGCGAAAACCAAGGCTGCGCCCGCCAAGGCGACACTCGCGAAGGCAAGCTCCGCCAAAACGGCAAAGGCCTCTGTCGCCAAGACCACAAAAAAAGCTTCTGTCAAGGAAACACCCGCATCGGCCAAGAGGTCGGTGGGAAGACCCAAAGGATCCAGCAAGAAGACCTAAGCATTGCTAGGCGATAAAGTAAAAGGGGCTGTCCAGGGTCGTGATCCCGGGCAGCCCCTTTCTTTAAAAAACCTCGCTGGTCTAAAATGCTTTCTTGGAATCGAGGAGAATCGTTATAGGGCCTTCATTGGTATAGCGGACTTTCATCATTTCCTTGAAAACGCCGGTTTCAACCTTGAGGCCATATCCGGATAGGCAGCAGCAAAATTTTTCGTAGAGAGCCCTGGCCGTTTCGTTGTCCCCTGCCTCGGAAAATGAAGGCCTTCTACCCTTCCTCGCATCGGCGAAAAGCGTGAACTGGGAGACAGCGAGCACCCCAAGCCCCAAATCCCTTACCGAAAGATTCATTTTTTCCTCCGAATCCATGAAGATCCGAAGGTTGGCGATTTTATCCGCCAGATACGTCGCGTCTTCCTCCCTATCCTCGCGTCCAACGCCTAGGTATACCAGGAGCCCTTGGTCGATGGAGCCGGACACAAAGGAGGTTCCTTCCTTTTCCACCGACACTGAAGCATCGGAACAGCGTTGCACTACCGCGCGCATCCTTAAAGTTCCCCCTGGAGGGAAAGCCCTTCCAATTCTTCCAGGGCGGCGCGCAAGGCTTCCACATCTCCGTCCTCGATGCTCTCAAGGCCTAGTATCGCCGCGTCGATCGCCTCGAGAAGACGGCGGATTTCTTCGATCCTAAGCGCGGCATCCTTGGGTTTTTCGGGAGCCGGAGCGGCGGAGAGGCTCTTGGAGAATCCTTCCACCTGGACTTCCCCATCCTTGAGGCGCTTCACGAACTCAAGGCCGCCCAAGCCGTGGAGGAAATAGCATGAGAAAGTGACCGAGTCTCCGGCCTTTACTATAGTGTCGTTCCAATACAGCCCCATGGCCGAATCGTTCACCGAAAAGGGAACGAGGGAATATCCTCGCATAGGTGAAAGATATGCCCAGGTAGTATCGGCAAGGCGCTTCCAGTTCGCCAACACTACGATGTCGGGACGTGGCAAATTATCCAGGAGGAGGGTCAAGGAAGATATTTCACCAGGGGAGCTGATGAAGCGAGGGAAATCCGCGGCTGAAAATACCTTTTCCTCATCGGATTTGCTAAACCCGTCTGTCGCGAAATGGATTCCCGATTTCTCGCCGAGCCGGGTATCCAGGATTTGTTTAAGGCCCATTTTGGAATCCCGAGGCGAGGAATTCCTGAGGATGTAGCTGATTTTAAACCCATTGGCGACCCGAGAATCCGAAGATCGGATAAATTCAACTCTTTGGATCACCGCATAGAGGGAGGAGCGGTATTCAACCTCCAAGCCTTTTTTAATTTTCCGGACATTGGTCCTAAATTCTTGATCCTCTCCTAGGCGGGCAAATCTGCCATCGATTGAAACAGTGAGAAAACTTGTCCTCGCGTCCGTATCGAAGAGGAGGGCTTCGTAACGGGCATTCGACCGCATGTCCAGGCCATAAAGGATGATGCGCCCATTTATCTCGTCCGCCTTGACGCGGACCGTCCCCTCCCGGACATCAAGGGCTCCCAAGGAAACGCACCCCAGGATGAGCAATACGACAAGCACGGGGTATCGCTTCATTTCGTCACCTCCCGGGCGAATCCCAGAAGTACTCGGGTCAGGAGTTCCAAGGCTTGTCGCTTCGTTTCCAACAAAGCCGCCAATCTTTGCAGCCGAGCGGTCTCCTCAAGGATTAAAGCATCCTGGGAGGGATCCTCCGCGGCGGGCTGAGCCGGCTGGGGCGTCGACTCCAGTGCAGGCAAAGGTTCTGGCTCTGGCTCTGACTCTGGCTCTGGCTCCATCTCCGGAGGAGCCATAAATTTTTGCGGAACCTCTTCGGCCGCAGGAAGACCTTGCGGAGTGGAAGAGTATGCGGTCTTCAGGCGCCTTTTCGAACGGTACAGGCGTTCGAAAGCCTGTTCTATGTCTGCTTCCCAGGCCTGCCGTTCTCTTTCCAGCCTCAAGGCTGTTTCGAGATTGAAATCGAAACGGCGGAGCAGGGAAGCTTCCCTGATTTCAAACTTAATCGCTTCCATCCGGGATTGGGCGACTTGGAATTTTTCCACCCCCGGAAATCGCGCGCAGAATTTCTCATAAGCATGGTAGGCTTCGATGCGCATTCCTTGGAGATACAAGGCGTCGGCGTACCAGAAAAGGGCGTTGGAGACCGAGGGACTGTCGGGGAAATCAACAAGAAAGGCGGAAAAATCCATAATCGCTTGCCTGAGATTTCCCTCCAGAAACTGTATTCGCGCAGCTTGGTAGCGCAACTCAGGAATCCACTCGCCTTCCTTCCATGTTTCTAGAAAAAGCAAAATCCTCGCTTTTGCGTGAAGCAAATTCTTTGCGTTGACAAGGGATAGAATTTCCATATACGCCGCGTCCTCGCGGATTTCTGGATACTCTTCCTGGCGGCTTAGGGTTCCGAATGCCTCGGCGCTCTCTATGTAGCGGCCATCCTTGAACAAGCCGAAACTTTTTTGAAAGAGAAGCGTTGGATCCCCCGTCGCGGGCAGGACGAGGAAAACCAACAGGGAAAGGACAAGGGTCAAGCGTGCAGATTTCAATGCCACCATTACCGACAAAACCTCACTTTATTACTTCCTCGCGACACCTTTGCAGCGCGTCGCCAGATTTCAATTCGCAATCTTGAAGGCCAGATTCCTCGATTTTCTCATGGCTGCCAATCGCGCGGCCTTATCCAGGCAGAAAGGCAGCAAGGCCTGCCCTCCATAGCCGGGATCGACGGTCATGATCAAAACCAGATCGACAAAGGGCAGCAATTCCTCCACTCCCGCCAAAGAAGCGGAGGGAACCAAGGCGATGCCCGGCCGTATGCCTGCTTCACGGATTCTCTGGATCAACCTGTGGGGGTGGTGGGAAACCTCCGGATGGAAGGTTATGAAATCCGCCCCGGCGTCAATGAATTCCTGTATCTGGCAATCCGGATTATCCACCATGAGATGGACATCCAAGGACAATTTTGTTCTCAGGCGGATATCCGCCACCATCTTGGCGCCGAAGGTGAGGGGGGGCACGAAATGTCCGTCCATCACATCCAAATGCATCCATTCGGCGCCTGATCCATGGATCCGGTCGACAGCGCTCGCCAGGTCGGCGAAGTCGGCCGAAAGGAGTGAGGGTGCCACGATTGGATGAACCATATTCATAATATTACCATGGTACGGCGCAAAAGGCTATCGTCGATTGACTATTTCGCCGCGCATCGGATAGTATGATAGAATACAGTCTAAACTGGAATTGGATGCGCATGGTGAATCGAGAGAGCGTTAAGACGCTGCTGGAAATGGGATACGAATGTCTCAAAAATACCGATCTCGGTTCGGCGGAAGGTTTCTTCGAGAAGGCACTGAATTTAGATTTCGCCCATTCCGAGGTTCTCTTCTCCCTCAAGTGCGCCCGGTTCTGGACTGAAAGGTTAGCCGAAATCGAGTCGGTGGCGGATCCACTGCTTCGCGGCGACATGGTCGTCGCGAGATGGAAGACCTTCAAGGTCTTTCTTACCCGCATCCCCGGCGACTCCGAGATGGCGGTCTACGCCTTCAAGCGCATGTGTTTTGGAATCGGCCTGGAATCCTATCTTGCCGCTGATGAGAAAGAGAAGGAAAATCTTGGCTCGGAATTCGACTTCAAAGTTGGGCGATGCAGGAAATTCCTGGGCGATTACGAGACAGCGTTGGAACAACTCGCAAGGACAGTGGGAACCAACAGCGACCAGGCGAAGCATCTGGCCGAGCTGGCGGATTGCCACTGGCTCTCCGGTGACTTGAGAAAGGCAAAGCTACTTTTTAGGGAAGCCTTTTTCCTTGGCCCGGAGCAGATTGACCTGGACTATATCGAGTCCGATGCCATCGCGAAGCTCGCGGAAAAGATAAGGATCCCGGAGGAGGAATCCCAGGACATCCGTCCCTGGATTTCGGTCCATGGGGAGCTCTCCAAGGTTTTCGATGTGAGACGCGAACTCAGGTCCCAGGAAAGCTCGCGTCTCAACTCGTCCATCCTCCGGTTCGAGAATGAACTCAAGGAAAACCCGGCCAGGTTGGCATGGATCAAGCCTCGGCTGTTGACCCATTATTTTTGGATGCTCCACCATTATGACGCCATTCAGGCTGAGGATGGGCGCAAGGAGAGAATCCGAGGAAAAATTCGACTGCTGGATGAGGATATCTTCCGGCAGTATTCATCGTAAGAGGAGAATCGTATGGCCGAAAATCAGCGCGCCGAAAAAGTGCAGGAGCTGCTCAACGAGGAGAAGTGGACGAGGACGACGCTCGCGAATTATTCCGTCTCGAGCCTGAAGGAACTGGATGTCCTCCTCCAGGAATCCGAAGCGGAAGGCTCGCTGGATGAGGTCGCCAAGGTCTGCGAGGATCATATCGCCTCGGCGAAGAATTCGGTGATAGGCCTTTACATTGCAGGCATCGCGAATCTGCGCAAGCAACCCTCCGACGAATCCTACCTGGTCCAGCTCATGGATCTTTTTAACGAGAACAAGAGAAAGAACATTGTGGAGTTCATCTGCCAGCGCATCCTCGACTACGGAGAGAACAGGATCGCCCTCGCAAGGTTGGCGGAATGCTACGAGGGAGAGGAAAAGTCCGAGCAGCGCTTCGCGATCTGGGAAAGGCTTGTGAAGATCGACTATGAAGAAGCGGACATCGTCAAGCTCATCGCCGAGAAGAAGGACAGGGACGGCTTGAGGGAAGAGTCCATCGACTTCTTCAAAAAAGCCCTTCTCCGCTACATCAACAAAGGCCTTCCCACCAATGTCCGGGAGATCTGGCTCAAGCTCGTGGCCTATTGTCCTGAAGACATCGATTACTTCTTCCATGTGCAAAAAAAAATCGCCGCCCAGATTTCTCCCGACAAGGCCGCCATGCTCCTCATGGACCTCTACGGCCATTACAAGGGAAAGAAAGACTGGAACACCGCCCTGGATATTTTGAAGCTTGTCATCGACTACGACGACAAGAATCCCTCCATCCGGAAAGAACTCATCGAGTGCTATTCCGGGAAGTACGTCTCCCATTCCCGCCTGCAGGATTACCTCAAGCTTTCGAACATCAGCCAATCCTACCGATCCCTCCACGAAGCCATCGACGATTTTGAAAAGCACATTGTCTTCGACGTCGGGAATTTCGTCTACCATAGAACGTGGAACATAGGAAGAATAGCCAGCGTCAAGGGAGACGAGGTGACCATCGACTTTGCCAAATCCCGCGGACATAAAATGTCCTTAAAAATGGCCATAGACAGCCTCATGCCCCTGGCCAAGGACCATATTTGGGTCTTGAAGGCCATCTGGCCCAAGGAAAAGCTGAAGGACAAGGTCAAAAACGATACCGCCTGGGCTCTCAAGTCCATCATCAAGAGCTTCGACAACCGTTCGGACATGAAGAGGATCAAAGGCGAATTGGTTCCCAGCATCCTCACCCAGAGCGAGTGGAACGGTTGGAGCGCCAAAGCCAAGGACATCCTCAAGACCGACGCCTCCTTCGGCAACGCCCAGGACGATATCGGGGTTTTCATCGTCCGGGACAGACCACTGTCTTTTGAGGAAAAGGTATACATCCAGTTCAAGGCGGAAAAAGGCTTCTTCGACAGGGTCAAGTATTTCCGGGACTACATGGAGACCAACGACTTCGATTCAGACTACTTCTCCGAAATGCTCTCCTATTTCCAATCCTTCTCAAAGGCTTTCACCTCAGTGGACGAGCACGTGATCTCCTCCTACCTCCTTCTCAAGGAGCTGGCGGCCAAGCACCCACGGTTTCAGCAAGGAACCCTGGCGAAATTCGCCGATCTCTTCTCCCAGTTGGAGGATCCGCTGGCCGCCTACCTGGGTATAAAGGACAGTGATATTAGGAACAGCTACATCCTCCACATTAAAAACTTCATACCTGGCTGGACGGAAATCTTCATTGAATTCCTTCCCTACGCCCGGTCCATGAGGATGTTGGATGACTTGGAAGTCGCGGGCCAGGAAGCGAGGCTCAAGAAAATGGCGCTTTCTATCGTGGACAATTACAAGGATTACCGCGAAGCCTTTATCTGGCTTGTGAAGGATTTGAGGGCCAAGCCGTGGTTCTCCGAGCTGGGAATCGTGTATGAAAAGATTCTGCTCACCCTCCTCCATATCCTCGACATCACCTACAAGGAGATCGACAACCACAAGGATACGACGGAGAACCGGAAGATCAACCGCTTGGTGAACAATATCCTTTTCAAGGAAAACGTCCTCGAGCAGTTTCTCATGGACGCCAATATCGAGACGATCGAGCGGGTGTACGCCCTTCTCATGGATATCAAGGAAGTCGACCCCGCTACCAAACTGGACATAAAGCGCAAGATTTCGGAAAAGTTCCCCAACCTCCGGTTCTTTGGGGGCGAGGAAAAGCTCTCCGTCTCACGGGGCTTGATGGTCACCTCCGACAAATACGGCGAAAAGCAGAAGCTCTTGCAGACCATCATGGAAGTCGATGTTCCGGCCAACCAGAAGGAGATAGCCTTCGCCCTTTCCCTCGGCGACCTTAGGGAAAACGCGGAGTACAAGGCTGCCAAGGAAAAGCAGGACGAGCTCAACGCGAAGGTGGGCAAACTCAAGTCCGAGCTGGACAAGGCGCAGATCTTCGACAAAACCACCATCACCACATCCAAGATTTCCTTCGGAACCAAGGTGAGGCTCTTGAACGAAATTTCCAACGAGCCGGAGTTTTACACTATCCTTGGCCCCTGGGAATCCGATCCATCCAACAATGTGATCTCCTATCTTTCGCCCTTGGGAAAGAAGCTCATGAGCCACAAGACAGGGGAGACCCTCTCCTTCGCCATAAACGATAGGAAGTTCCAGTACAGGATCGAAGGGATAGAAGCCGCCGAACTGTAGGGAATCGCGGCTAAAGGCTTGGGGAAGGAGACTATCGAACTGAGGTCAGTCTTCCCTGAGCCTTCTGGCGGAATGGAAGGCCCTCCCCCACCCGCCTTCCCAAAGATACGATATGCTCACCCCCGTCCTCGACCCTTCCGAAGCGGCGTGGATGAAAGCTTGCCCGCCAAGGGCGAGCCCCACATGGTACACCCTTCCCTCTTGGGCAAAAAGAAGAATGTCTCCCGGCTCGATGGAAGCGCCTTGTGGCAGCGGAACGCCGAAGGTGGCAAAATCCTCGCTGCGCCGGGGCAGGGGCGCGCCATGCCCATAGGCCGACCCGATTACATTGTAGAGCAAACCCGAACAATCCACACCGCTCCTGGACATCCCACCCAGCCGATACGGCGTGCCCAGCCAGGACAGAGCCTGGGCGATAAGGAGTATTGATTTCTCCGTATCCAGGGCTATGCCTCTCGGAGGCGGGAGGAAGTCGCCGATATCTTGGGCATGGGAAAGGGCTGAACCATTCCAAAGCGCCAAAAGTGCGCCGCAGTATATAAAAATGCGGCTAAAAAAAGTTTTCACCTTCCCTCAATCCGCCTGGGCGTCCTTGCCTTCAGGAAAATACCGGGAGAGAAACTCGATCCTGAATGCTTCAAACCTGTCCTTAAGAATGGCGAGGCGAATCTTGCGCATAAGGTCTCCAAGGAAATGCAGGTTGTGCCTAGTGGCGAGGAGGGAGTAAAGAATCTCGCCGTTCCGATAGAGGTGGCGGAGGTAGGCTCTAGAGTGGTTGAGGCAGACAGGGCAGGAGCATTCCGGGTCTATGGGGGAAAAATCTTTTTCATACAGGGCTTTCTTGATGGTGATCTGCCCTTGGGAAGTGAAGAGAAGGCCGTTCCTGGCGGTCCGTGTGGGATAGACGCAATCGAAAAGATCGATGCCGTTTCTTACCGCCTCAAGGATATAGTCCGGCGTACCTATGCCCATGAGGTACCTTGGCTTGTCCATGGCAATAGCCCCTGCGGTATGGGCAAGGAAATCTGAAAACACTTCTTTCGGCTCGCCCACCGAAAGGCCTCCTATGGCTATGCCGGGCAGATCCAAGTCCATGGTTCTCTGGGCGCTCTCGGCGCGCTGGTCCATGAAGAAACTTCCCTGTACGATGCCGAAAAGCAAGCCCTGGTAGTCCAGCTCCTTCCTCGCCTTGAGCCACTGGGCCTTGGCGCGCAAGGCCCATGCGTGGGTCCTCACCATTGCGAACCTGGATTTTTTTTCCTCCTCCCCCCAGGGGCTGCAGATGTCGAGCTGCATCTGGATATCGGAGTTGAAGGCGGTTTGGATGTCCACAACTTTTTCAGGCGTCAGTTCATGTTTGGAGCCGTCGATATGGGAACGGAAGGTCACTCCTTCCTCGGTGATCTTTCTCAATGGGGAAAGGGAGAAGACCTGGAAGCCTCCGGAATCGGTGAGGAAATTCCCCTTCCAGCCGGAAAAGCCGTGCAAGCCGCCTGCGGCCCTGATCATGTCATGGCCCGGCCTAAGGTAGAGATGGTAGGTGTTGGCCAAGATTATCCTAAAGCCCATGGCCGCGAGATCTTCAGGGGGTGCTGCCTTTACGGTGGCGTTGGTGCCCACAGGCATGAATGCCGGAGTCTGCACAATGCCGTGGGGGAGGCATAGCTCTCCTGTCCGGGCAGACGAATCCTTAGATCTATGGAGTTCGGTAAAGGTTCCTGGTATCATCCTCGATCCTTTTTTATGAGCGCGCCCTAAGATACCCCGCCGCGGCGAGGAGAAAGAAAAATGCGGTTACGAACCAGATGGCGGATTCCGGGCGCATCCAGCCGGTTTTCGCGGCTAGTGAGGCTACCATCTGGGCGACATAATATACCGTAGCGGTTCCAAGGCTGAACAGAAGGCTCATAAGGAGGCTATTCTTCCTGAATAAACCCGAAGCGGCGATGGACAGACCGCAGACGATCAAGGGAGTGAGTAAAAACGCCTGTCGCTTATGGTATTCGGTCTGGGCCTCGGCGCTGGGAAGCCCGGAAGCTTGCAAGATCCTGATATATTCCGTCAGCTGGGCTTGGTTCATGAGGGAGGGCTTTTCCCTCAGGACAGCGAATGACGAAGGGGATTCATTCAAGTCTTTCCGGGAATAGGACTCATGGGCGGCTTCAGTCCATGTACCACCAGGAGTGGCGCTATATACGCGGGCATTTGAAAATTCCCATACATCGCCCCCCCCATTTCGCCCGGGATGCCATTACCCTGAATTGAAGCGAGCCATCCTCTCCTTTGCCCGCAATATCCACATTCTCCAGACGCCCCGTCTCGGGGTCGCTGTAGCCTATTCTATAGACGAATCTTCCTCCTCCCGCAAGGATAGTCATCTCCGACAAGGACCCAGTGTTCTTCCCCTGCCCGGTCATCCGACGATAGAGGTTTTCCTTGAGGAGGGATGCAGGCACGGTGACCAGATCCCCCGCGACTCTAAGGCCGAGGCCCAGGATCGCAGCCATCGCAAGGAGTGGAATTCCAAGGCTCTGGAGGCTGATGCCGGAGGAGCAAATAGCCAAGAATTCTCCATCCGAATGCAACTCCGAAAGGCTCATGGTTATGGCAAAAAGCAGGGCAACGGGAAGGACTTCCACCGCATGGGCCGGCAGTCCGGCTCCTACCCAGAGAAGGATGTCGCCTATTTTAGCATCCAAGGCCAAGAGGCGCCACATGGAGGAAAACAGCTCAGCCAGAAGGAAGATTCCCAAGAGGAAGAGTTCCGCTCCGGCCCAGCGCCTTAAGGTCTGGCCAAGGACAAGGCGTTGGAGAATTCCAGGATTGCCCCTTGGAGCATGGGCTGCCATGCGCATCAGAGTTGCCTCCTAGTGCCAAAAATCCTTGTTATCCATGCTGCAAAAATGCCTAAGACCACTAAAAGATTGGGCGCCCACATGGCAAGGACGGGTGAAACGACGGATCTGAGCCCCGCGGTTTGCCCTGCGAAGAGAAGTCCCCAATAGAGGGTGGATATGAGGAGGGCTACACCAAACCCCGCAGTGCGTCCGGCCTTTCGGGTTCCGAGGCCCAGGGGGAAGGCCAGGAGGGAAAAGAAGAATCCCGCCGCCGGGATGGCAAATTTCTTGTGGTATTCCAGGGTATAGATCATCAAGGAGCGATCCTGGGGCGCGGACTCCTTTGCCTGGGTGTAGGCGGTAAGATTCCTTTCAATCCGCCGCAGTGCCTCGGCTCCCCCAAAGGCCTCCCCATAGGAGGCCAAAAGGCGTGCCCTCGCCCCATCCGCCTGCCTTTGTGCATCGCTTTTCCTTATTTCCAAGGCTTTCGCTTTGCGCCCTATGTGGGATTTCAATTCCTGGGAGGGCATTTCCGCAGGGCTTGTCCCTGAAAAACCTACGATCGGGTCTTTTATGGCCAAGCGATATTCCAAAGAGTCGGCTCTCGTGAGAGAAAATTTTTCTTTCCCGGGATCGACTCGATGTTCCAGTATTCCCGTCATGTGGATCGAAGCCCACTCTCCGGCTTCATCAATGTCAAGGCGGGCCCTGGAAGCGCTGATGAGCGGTTTCCCCTTGCCGTCCCCCTGGTCGAAGATAAGGATGTCCTCTATGTCTTCATCAGATCTCGGGCCTGTTACGAGGATGGAGGATGAGTATTTTTTCACCGTGAAGGGGGTAAGTTCTATTGCGGCTGACCTGGAAACCAGATCGCCGTAAAGGCTTCTGAAAGCCTTGGACCCCCGGGGCAGGAAATAATCGTTGGCGGAAAATGAAACCAAGGCTGCGGCGAGGCCGAGGATCAAGAAAGGCGTGTAAAGAGAGGCGGTGGAGATGCCCGCCGCGGAGAAGGCGAGAATTTCCCGATCAGCATTCAAGCCTGCGCTGGCCATAAGAGCCCCTGCCAGTGCGGAGAAAGGAAATGAAATCGCGACTACCGAGGGGAGGGAATAGATGAGTAAGAGCATGGTCTGGGCGAAGGGGGCGTTCTTGGAGAGTATATCCTCCGCGAGGAGGAGAATCTGATTGATGAAGAAAACAACGAAGAAGAAAAGAAAGGAAATGGCGAAGGACTGAAGGTAATGCCGGGCTACATGGAGAAGGGCGATACCGGGGATTGGTCCAGGACCTAGGGTGTCCCCGTTCCGCTGTCTCATGAACCTTCCCCTACCCCCGTCGAGCCAAAGCCACTCTGCCCTCTTTGGGTGTCGGTTAGAAATTCCGCATGGCTGAAACGGGCATGAAGGACTGGGGCGACAATAAGCTGGGCTATTCTATCCCCCGGCAGGATTGAAACCGCGGCCTGCCCTAGGTTTATGAGGATAACCTTGATCTCACCCCGGTAATCGGAGTCTATGGTTCCCGGGGAATTGAGGCAGGTCAGTCCTTTTTCCAGAGCCAGCCCGGATCTTGGGCGGACTTGGGCTTCGAAGCCTTCCGGAAGCTCAATTCTTACCCCCGTAGGTACCGCCGCCCTCTCGCCCGGGCCGAGC
>VKGY01000035.1 GCA_008080685.1 Spirochaetota bacterium | reverse complement strand
AGATTGAAGAGGGATGGTCAAGGCATCGAGGTGGAGAATATTTCCACAGCTACGCCCTGGACAGGATGATAGAGGCGGGCAAGGTAGCCTTCAAGAGGATTTCCGGGGAAAGGCTGGATACGGGGGATCCTGCGGGATACTTGGAGGCGATACTTTGGAGCGCCTGGCGGGATCCTTCTCTGAGACCCACCTTGGATCGTTTTGTCCAAGGCTACCGACAAGGGTGCACATAGAAAACTTCAGTCCACGGTGATGGACTTGGAGACGTTTTTCGGAGCGTCAGGGTGGACCCCGTGGTTGGGCACCTTGAGACCATCGAGCCACTCCATCTTCTTGACTGACATTCTATAGGCCAGGTATTGCAAGACCATGGCGGCCCCGAAAACGAAGAGGCAGGGATCTCCCGTGGGGGGTATTTCCAGGAAAGAGGCCCAATAGTCGGCATACCCCATCGGGGCGCCTTCCACCGCCAAGGCCAGATCTCCCCGGCGTTCCGCGATAAGCACCACGTCGGCGCCGCGGATCTTATGGGTATGGATTTGGCTGACCGTTATCCTGGCGTCCCTGTCGTCGGGCGGGCACACGAATATCAAGGGATAGCTCGAGAAGCCGCGCTCCAGGATCTCGGGATGGGCCGCGAGCACCTCAAGGGCGTCAAGCTTTTTGGCGCTTCGCAATTCAACCGGCAGAGACAGGAAGGCATTGAGGACCTTATGCACATCGTCCAATGAAAAGATGGTGCTCCTGCCAAGGATGGTATTGGGGCCGTGCTTGAATTCCACGGCATCGTAGCCTTCGGTGTGGTTGAGGACTACCTCCCGTATCTTCAGCGCCCCTTCCCTGGCTATGCCGATCAACCCCGTACCCAGGATATGGATCGAGGGGCGGGCGAAAAGCCTGTCCGCCACCCGCTCCACCCCTTGCCGGCTGGAATTCAGGCTTTCGATCATGAGCCGCTTCGCGCCCAGCAGCTTCGCCCTCACTTCCCTTTCGGCCATCACAAGGCTCGCCGCCCCTAGATAGAGGACGGCCAGTTGGTTTATGAAGGATTTAGTCGCCGCCACCGCGATTTCCGGTCCGCAGAGAATGGGCAGGTAGAAGTCGGCCAATTCCTGGGGGATCCTGGAATTTTCATTGTTCACCAGGCAAGCCCGCCGTATGTGGGGATTGCAATGCTTGACGTCCTGGAAGATGTCCACCAGATCCTTTGTTTCCCCGGATTGGGTTATTCCGACGATGAGGTCGCCCTCCTTGAGGCTTGAAAAATAGAGGGCCCTGAACATTCCGGGATTGCAGGGGTAGATGGGGAGCTTGGCAATTCGGTTGAAAAAATAAGCGCCTGTGAGTGCTGCATGGTAGGAGGTCCCGGAGGCGACAAAATAGATTCTCCCTCCAGAATTGTTAGTCTCGAGGATCGCCGCCTTGAACTCCTGGAGATAGCGGATTCCCGCGCGGCGCTTCCGCCACACGAACAAGCGGTCCGCAAGGCCAAGTTCTTCCGCCCGTTCGGGGCATAGGTCGCTGAGCTCCGTCAGAAGCTCCGCTTCGTCGGATACAAAGCGTTCGCGAATCCCAGGCATTTTCCCCGCCACATTGATCCGGTTTTTCAGCTCCGCCCAGGCTGGGCTCGATAGTATTTCCGAAAGGCTGTCCTTCAAGACTTTCTGTCCGAATTTTTCCGACAAGGCGGCCAGGGCGTCCGCCGATTCCTTGCTTTCGTCCTTTTTCTCTTCGAAGATCGAAGCCAGAGCCTCTTCCTTCTCGTCCCTGAAATAGTATCTGATGACATTGTCGATATTTGCCGGTCCAGAGAGGATTTCCTGCTCCATGTAATGCTTGAACCGGGGATTGAGCTGGGTGTCCCGGACCGAGAGTTTTGAACGCTTGATCCTGGGACGGGAAAAACCGTATCCACCCTTGAGATTGAAGACTAAGTAATTGTCATGGGTAAACCAGAGGCCTTCGCCTTCCGAAAGGGGAATGAGGGCCCTGGTCTTGGAGAGGACGGACGTGAGGTCAGAGGATACGACAGTAAAGTTTCCCGCGGAATCCGATCCCACTCCGGCATACAGGGAAGAGCCGGATTTTATGGCGAAGATTCCGGGGAGCCAGGGATCGACGATTGCGGCGGCGTAGGAGCCCTCCATGAGGGCTTCCGCTTTCCGAAGGGCGTCGATCATGCGCAGGACCCCGTCCGGGACTCCGGTCTTAAGCCCCGAGGCTGCGTAGGCTTGGCGCATCGCCGCAAGGTCCGCGCTGGAAAGGTTGGCGTTGGAGGAGTAGTGCTCCTCGGCCAGGTGGACAAGGATTTCCCCGTCGTTTTCCGAGACCACCGCGTGGCCTCGGGAGGAGAGCCAGGTTTTTAGGGAATCGGTGTTGGAAATGTTGCCGTTGTGAGCTCCCACCAACTCCGTCTTGCAGCGCACGTGGTGGGGCTGGCTGTTTATGTCCGTGACGGCGCCGTAGGTTGCCCAGCGGACCTGGCCAATGAAGCGCTGGCCGGAAAACCCTGGTATGCCCAATGCCGGACACACCGCGGAAGGAGGTCCGATCCGTTTGAGGAGGCGGACTTTTTTGGAGTCTTCGATGAAGGCGGCTCCTGTGGAATCGTAGCCCCGATACTCGAGGCGCCGAAGCAGGGCTTCGGCTTCTTCGCCCATTTTAGGATTCTCGTCTTGGTAGATGAGTGAAACGATTCCGCACATCCTGATCCTCCGCCTCCATTATACCACGGCTTTTCGAGAAATTGGGAAAAGGCTATAGTGGGCCTCATGGCAATAATCGCTCATGAGACGCACCATACGGTGCGGGGTTTCGACTGCGGCTACGGAGGTCCCTTCCGAGCCCTCTCTCTGGCCAACTATTTCCAGGAAGCGGCGGGGAACCATGCCTTTGCCCTGGGGGTCGGCATGGGAGCCATGAAGGCCGCGGGCCGGACGTGGATGTTGTCCAAGCTCGACATCGGCATAGACCAGCTGCCCCAGGCAGGGCAGGAGGTTCTGGTCAGGACCTGGCCGGCGGGCACTTCCAAGCTTTTCGCATTGCGCTATCTTGAATTAAAGGCCCTCGACGGAAGCCTCCTGGCCGGGGCGCTCTACGAATACCTGGTGGTGGACATAGAAGCCCGACGCCCCTTAAGGCCCGAAAAGATCCTCGATCCCGGTTTGAAGGGAGACTATCCTCCGCCAAGGGCTGATCTGAATCCTGGGCTCCAAGGCGATCAGGGATTTTCCCCCGAGGCGCTCCAAGCCTTTGAACCGACCCTCTCCTTGGCGGCTTCTCCCCGGCATCTCGATTACAACGGACATGTCAACAATGGGCACATAATCGACTGGCTCGTGGACGCCGTCCCTCCCAAGGGAAGGGGATGCGGAGAGCTTGCGCGCTTGAAGGTGGATTTCATCGCCGAATTGAGGTCAGGCGACCAGGTGCTCGCTTCGATCCGACAGGCTGATGCGAGCCTCCCAGAGTGGCGCATTCTGCTCTCCCGGGAAGGAGAGCCTGTGGCCAAGGCCTACGCCGCCTGGAGACCTGCTTCATGGAGGCCTTGAGGATTCGTTGACCTAATCCTTCCGCCGTGGCATTATCCTCTGCCATGATCCCGGATAAAGTAAAGAATATTCTCGATAGGCACGGCCTTTCCGCCTTGGAATTCGAGGAAGGCTCGACCCCAACGGCGGAAACCGCCGCGGCTAAGATTGGCGTGCAGGTTGGGCAGATCGCCAAGAGCCTTCTCTTCAAAGGCGCATCGGGCAAGATTGTCATGGTTGTATGCGCGGGAGACCGCAAGATTTCATCGGGCAAGCTTAAGCGGCATTGCGGCGAAAAGATGTCCATGACCAGCGGAGAGGAAACCTACGCCCTTACAGGCTTCCGTCCCGGAGGGGTTTGTCCCTTCGGCGTCGAGGGCTTTCCCGTGTATATAGACGACAGCCTCAAGGTCTGGGACAGGGTATACCCCGCCGCGGGCAACGACGCGACGGGAGTTCCCATGACCTATGTGCAGCTCCTGGAGATTTCGGGCGGACTTTCCTGCGATGTGTCGGCGGACTGATTTATCGAATGGGCAGGTGTATCCACACCGATGGAATTCAACAGAAATCTTGCTACGTCGTCAGTCCCGGGGGCGAACATGAGGTTTTCCAGGTTCTTCCTGTACACATCAAGTCCCCCGGGCTCGATAGCCCGCTTCACCGTGTTCACGAAGGATGCAATGGTGGGACAATACCAGCCTATCTTGTATTTTCTCGCGAATTGTATGATGTATCGGTCGTTGTAGGTCGCCCACTCGGTGAAGATCATGGGCTTGTCCATGAAGAGAGCTTCCATTGCCGTGGAGGCGCCGGCTTTTCCTGCGACGATGTCCGAGGAGCACATGAGTTCGTTCATGTTGTTGACAAAGCCCAGGGATGCCAATTTTGTCTCGGATTTGATGTTTTTCTTGATGAAGTCGAAATGAGCCTTGGTAATCTTGTTTTTCCCGCTCACCACGATGAGGTTGATTTTCAGGTTGAGAAGGTAGAGGATTTCGGTGAAAAAGTAAACCTTCCCGATGCCTTGGCTACCGGCGCTGATCAATATGGTTATTCGATCCGGGTCCAGGCCTAGGGTTTCGAGGGTGGATTTGCAGGGCTGCTGGATAGAAAAGAAGCTTTTCTTGATTGGAAAGCCTATTGTGTGGATGATTTCAGGCTTGATTCCATGGTGGAGAAGCCTTTCTCGGGACTCATTGGAGGCTACGAGCAGGGCGTCGGCACCCTCGTTCGCCCACCATGCGTAACCGTCGAAGGGATCGACCACATAGGCTATCACCTTGAAATCCAGCCCAAGGGTCTCGCGGGCCTTTACCGCAACGTAGAGGGCGAGGGCATGGGTGGCGAAGACTAGATCGGGCTGGTACTTTTGGATGTAGTCGATGCCCTTGAAGACAAATTCTTTCCAGAGCACATCAATGTATTGATTGTTCTTTCCGGACAACTCCATCAGGAGGTAGCCGACTCGGGCGGAAAGAGGGAAGGCCAACGCTAGATCCCATGATCCTTTGATCATGAGATCGTCGCGGATGGCGCCGCTCACTTTCGCGAAATCCACTACATCGGCCTGGACTTTCTCGCCCACTAGGCTATCGATGGATTCCTTGACCGCTATGGCCGGGGATTTGTGCCCAAAGCCCACCTCTATCATGGTGATCAAGATTTTCTTGCGTTCCATCGAAAGTCCTCCCAAAGACAGAGGAGTCCTAATGGTCAAGCCTTCGCCTGCTTGGCTGCGGCGAGGGCGGCGGCGTAGTCCGGTTCCTGGGCGATTTCCGGCACTTGTTGGACATATACAACCGTGTCATCCGCGGAAAGCACGAGTACAGCCCGGGAGAGGAGGCCGGCCAGGGGGCCGTCGAGCATGACTGCGCCATAGGCTTCGCCGAAGGACCTGTCCCGCAGCTCTGAAAGGGTGATCACGGATTTGATGCCTTCGGCTTCACAGAAGCGGATCTGGGCGAAAGGAGCATCCCGGCTAATGGTGAGGATCGCCACGTCGCCCAGCTGGTCCGCCGCCTTGTTGAACGCCCTGGCGCTGGCCGCGCAGACTCCCGTATCGATGCTGGGAACGATGTTGAGAATCTTCACCTTGCCTGCGTAGTCCTTGAGGGATACATCGCCGAGCTGTTTGGTGGTCAGTTTGAAATCCGGGGCTTTGGTTCCTACCTTAGGCAAGGTGCCTGAGGTATGGATTGGGTTTCCTTTGAATGTAATATTCGCCATTTTATTTCCTCCATTGGTGCGTAGCTTGGTATGGCCATAAAATAGCGAGGATCGGGCTTGGGGGCAAATTTACGCCGTGATCGAAGGCGATGGAGGCTTCCATATTTCGGAGGTTGATGGTCACCCAGCGAAATCTCATGATTCCTCCTCACATGTCATACGGAAACAATAGCGTTTGTTTGTCGTGCAGGCGTTGGCGGACCGTCGAGGCGATCGCCTTGAGGTCCTGGGAATCCTCCACGAAGTCCAGCTTGTCTCCGGGGATGGTGAGCACCGGGGCTAGCTCGAAGGACTGAATCCATTCTTCGTAGAGTTGGTTTAGTCCATGGAGATATGCGTCGGAGATGTTCAACTCGAACTCCCTGCCTCGGCGGGCTATGCGTTTTTTCAAGGTCGGCACCGAAGCCCGGATATAGATCACCAGGTCGGGAGGTGGGAGGGTTTCCGAAAGAGTGGCGTACAGTTCCTTGTATACTCCCCATTCCTCGGCTCCCATGGCTCCTTGGAGGTAGAGGTTCCGGGCGAATACTTCCGCGTCTTCATAGAGGGATCTGTCCTGAACCACGGATCTTGGGTCGTTCATCATTTGGCGATGGCATCTGGCCCTGGAGGCGAGGAAAAAGGCTTGGGATTGGAAGGCCCAGCGTTTCATGTCGTTGTAGAAGCGCGCAAGGAAGGGGTTTCCCTTGACGGGTTCGTAATAGGGGTAGAAGTCGAGTTGTTCGGCAAGGAGTCCTACTAGGGTAGACTTTCCGGCTCCGATATTGCCGGCTAGGACCAGGTACTTCTTCATTCCCACCTCGTATCGCCAGGTTCCCTAGGCTAGCCTCCATCGAGGGTTTTTGCAAGCGCGGGGAAGAACGCATAGGACAGGATACCAGGAGGACAGGATTGGGATGGATTTTTGGGCTGAAATCAGGGCGAGGCGGGAGGTCGTCACGCCCTGGAAATTAATTGGACAAACTCCTCGGCGATGGTCGCGCTAATAGCTTATCTGCAGAGGAGTGTGCGCCTCCGTTCCTGTTGTCCCATCCCCAAGCTGGCCATAATAATTATCGCCCGTTCCCCAGAGCGTCCCATCTTCCTTTAGGATCATGGTGTACGAAAGGCCGGCCGATATCGAGGCAATCGAAACTGACCACTTCGCGTAAAGCGTCACATTTGCTGCGCCGATTGGGAAGGTGGCGTTTGGGGCGTAGTCGGTGCCGGTGCCGTCCGCCTTCGTGTTCCAGCCCACAAGGCGAAAGCCCGCTTTCGTAAGGTTGCCTGTATTGCCGGCAACGGTTGCTCGTTACGTGATATTTATAGTCTAAGCCTTAGGTTGGGAATATCAAGGGATTGATTTGCTTAATTAAGCTTAATTTATCTATCAAAGATTGTTGCGGACCTGACCGATGCCCTCAGCTTGTCCCCCCCCTTAATCCACGCCGAGAACCTTAGGAAGGCCAATATTACCCTTGGCCTGCTGCGAAGGCGCACGGTCTGCTTGGCCTGTAAATCCTGCCGATCATGGTATCCTGTCCTCCCTCCGTTGAAAAAGCAAGGAAGCGCCGGTTGAATCCGCGAGGATCTTCGAAACGGGAAGAGCTCTCATTTGTTGGATGGAGAGTATGCCAAGAAATTAATTTAGAGTATATTTGTTGCTCATATCCATCGAAGATGGAAACGCAAAAGGAGAAAGCATGAGAGACTTTTCCACGAAAAGGATATTTGCGCCACGGCATCTGATCCTGGCGCTCCTTCTAGCCGCAGCCGCCGCGGCATTCGCCCAGGCGACGGCGCCCCAATTTTACGAAGATGCCCCGGAAACTTCCAAAACCGCGATAATCGCCTCCCGCGCCTTGACCGAGCAAGGCAAATGGCTTCAAGCGTGGAAAGGCCTTGAAGCATTTGATCCTGAGAACAAAGATGCCTTCGCGCTGGCTGAAAAGATACGCATCGCCCTGGACGGACATGTCCAGACTATCATGCACCTTGGCTTCGGCTTTGTCGATTTGGAAGAAGGCCAGGATCTGCAAACTCTCCGCTATGAAGCGACGGACAGCATAGAACCTGTAGAGTTCAATCCCGGCGATTTGGCGATGGCTATAGAAGATTCCGGAGAGGCCGTACCTCCCGTTCTTTCCCTTGCCATGGGCGATTACTATTACACTGTATGGTCGCTTTACAAAGGGCAATGGCTCCAGGACGACACCACTGTGCTGAGCTTGGCCGCCGAGCACTACGAGAGGGCTTTCGCCTACGAGGCCTTTACTCCCGTCAGTCTCGATCACCACACCGAGATCCTGCTCGCCCTGGAAAGATTCAACGCAGCGGAAACGGTAGTGAATAAAGCCTTGGAGATTAGTCCCGAGGATAGCCACCTCATGCTTCATTTGGCGGATATCTATTTTTCCACCCAAAGGTTCGACCAGGTATTCCCACTGGCTGACAAAATCATCGCCATTGCGGCGAAGGACGAGGAAGTCAATAACGGGTACATCGTGGCGATCAAGGCAGGCTTGTCCCTTAAATCCACAGAAATGCTGGAGAAATATATCGGCGGACTCGAAGCTGCCTTCCCCATGGATTACATGCCAGGCTTGATCAGGCACCTCGTAGCCGTGCAGATGGGCGACAAGGAAGGAGCCCAGAAAGCCGCGGATGCCGTGACGGCCAAGTTCCCGGGAAACCCCGACATCATCAGGTCCATACTCTCCACCTGGCTTTCGGCCAACGATACTCAGGCGGGATTCGATTATCTGGCCAGGTCGCTGGAAACCGCACCGGGAGACGAAGCCAAGGCCGCGCTTTATTTTTATAAAGCCCTCTTGGGAGGAGAAGTGGCAGAGAGCCCCGCCGCCCTGACCGATGCCATGAACGACCTTGCCGCGGCCGAGGAATTCTTCAAGAAATCCTATCCCCAAGGCCATGAAGTGTTTGGAATGATCAAGGAAGTCCGCCTCCAGTGGGAAGAGGCCATGGCGAGCTACAATGTCATGATGGAGGAACAGGCTGCGGCCGAAGCTGCGGCTGCCGCTGCAGTTCCAACCGCTGATCAGCCCGCCGCGGCCAAGGAAGATGCCGACGCTACCTCCGCCGCCTCCGACGAAAATTGGTGATCAATTAAAGTCAATCAGATCCCGGGCGAGGATGCAGGCTCCCCGCGCCGCATCCTCCCGGGGTTCAATTATCCGATACCGTGGAAGGCGGGTCTTGAGGCTTTCCCTTAGCGCTTTGGA
>VKGY01000034.1 GCA_008080685.1 Spirochaetota bacterium | reverse complement strand
TCGTTCGCCTTGCCGAATCCGAAACCAACGTTGCCCTGATGATCCCCGACGACAGTGAGCGCGGAAAAGGAGAATCTCCTACCGCCCTTCACTACCTTCGCGGTCCTGTTGAGCTGGACGAGCTTCTCGGTAAAATTGTCGCGCGGTTGCGCGTCGTCTCTTCTGTTCCTGTCTCTTTCCACGAAACGCCCCCTAGAAAGTAATCCCGGCTTTGCGGGCTCCGTCGGCTATGGCCTTTACGATTCCATGATACTTGAAACCATTCCTGTCGAACACGACAGTCTTGATTCCTTTCTCCAGGAGCCTCTTACCGATTTCCTCGCCGAGCTTCCCAGCGCCTTCGACGTTCCGGGAGAGGTCCTTGAGAACCTTCTCCACTGACGAGGCGGCTGCCAGCGTATGTCCGACGGAATCATCGATCACCTGCACATACATGTGGGTGTTCGATTTGAACACGCTCATCCTTGGTCTCTCGTTGGTGCCGGAAAGTTGCTTCCGGATGGAGACCTTGCGCTTCGCATGCTTTCTCAGTTTGTCATCTAGTTCTTTACAGCTCATTTACCTCGCGCCTCACTTCACGCCGGTCTTTCCGACCTTCCTGCGAATCTTCTCTTCCTCGTAGCGGATACCCTTGCCCTTGTAGGGTTCAGGCTCCCTAAGAGAGCGAACTTCGCTCGCGAATTTCCCGACGACCGCGCGATCGGCGCCCACGACGACAACCTTCTGGCCATTGGCCTCGATTGTCACGGAGAGTTCCTTGGGGATGACTACTCCGAAATCTGTGGAAAACCCCAGGCTCATCACGAGGATGTTGCCCTGCACTTCGGCACGGTAGCCGACTCCGTTGATCACCAGGACTCGCTTGAATCCCTGGGATACGCCGATAACCATGTTGTTCACGAGATTGCGATAGAGTCCGTGGAAGGCCTTGGCCTGCTTGGACTCGTTCTTCCTCGTGACGCTTACCTGGTTACCTGCGACAACGAATTCGACTTCAGGAATATACTCCTGTACAAGCTTTCCCTTCGGCCCCTCGACCGTCACGGTGGTGGGCGTCACCGCCACTTTCACACCCTGCGGCACCTGGACCGGCCGTATTCCGATTCTCGACATTGCTGCTACCCTCGCCTTACCAGACCGTGCAAATGAGCTCTCCGCCCATCTGCTTCTCGACGGCCTTCTTGCCGGTGATGATGCCGCCAGAGGTCGAAATGATCAGGGTTCCATAGCCATTGAAGACTCGGGGAATATCCTGATATCCAGAATAGACACGACGTCCGGGCTTTGAAACCTTGTTCAAACCGTGGAGAACTGGATTGTTTTCCTCGTCGTATTTGAGGAAAATCCTGATGATGTTGGAACCATCGGCCTGAATTTTCTTGAAATTCTTGATATATCCCTCAGTCTTGAGGATCTTGACGATTTCAAGCTTGAGTTTCGAGGCCATGATGTCAACTTTTTCATGACGTGCCGCACTTGCGTTGCGGATTTTCGTCAGCATGTCCGCGATGGGATCAGAAACGCTCATCGCTACCTCCTACCAGCTCGACTTCGTCACGCCGGGTACCTTGCCTTCGGAAGCCAGCTTCCGGAAGCAGATTCGGCACATGTCGAATTTTCTTAGATAACCCCTTGCCCTGCCGCAGATATTGCAACGGCGAACCAACCGGGTCGAGTACTTCGGCTTCTTCTTAGCCTTTAGAATCATCGCCTTTCGAGCCATGTATGCCTTCCTTACTTTCTGAAGGGCATGCCCAACATGCCGAGAAGGCTCTTCGCCTCCTTGTCCGTCTTCGCAGTCGTGACGATCGCGATGTTGAGTCCCATTACCTTTTCAATCTTATCGAAGTCAATCTCCGGGAAGATGATCTGCTCGGTGAGGCCGAGCGAATAGTTCCCGTGGCCGTCGAAGGCGTTTGGATTGACACCCCTGAAGTCCTTGACTCGGGGAAGCGCGACGTTCATAAGCCTGTCGAGGAATTCCCACATGTAATTTCCACGAAGCGTAACCCTGGTGCCAATCTCCTGGCCCTCGCGGATCTTGAAGGTTGCGATGGATTTCTTGGCCTTCGTCTTGACCGCGTGCTGTCCCGTTATGATGCCGAGATCGGCTACCGCGGCGTCGAGGATCTTCTTGTTTTCCTTAGCTTCGCCTACGCCCATGGAGACTATCACCTTCACCAGCCTGGGGACCTGCATGAACGATTCGTACCCAAGTTCCTTGAACAGCTCGGGAGCGATCTTTTCCTTGTAGATCTTCTTCAGCCGGGGAACATACACCTTAGTCTCTGCCATCAGAGGACCTCCCCGCACTTGCGGCAAACCCGTTTCTTGGCGCTGCCGTCGATTTTATAGCCGATCTTCACGGGTCCGCATTTCTTACAGACGATCATGATGTTGGAAATATGGAGGGCAGCTTCGATCTCGGCGATTCCGCCACGGTCGGTCTGCTTCTTTTTCTTCATCGCTTTCTTGATCATGTTGACCCCGGCGACGATGACTCTTCCCTTTTCCTGATCGACCTTGAGAATCTTACCCTGCTTTCCCTTATCCTTGCCGGCTATGACCTGGACAAGGTCCTCTTTCCGGAGCTTGTACTTTATCTCGGCCATATCCATCTCCTCACAGGACCTCGGGAGCGAGGGACACTATTTTCATATAGTCCTTCTCCCTGAGTTCGCGGGCAACCGGTCCGAAGATTCGTTTGCCTTTAGGGTTCTTGTTCGCATCGATGATGACGCAGGCGTTGTCGTCGAAACGAATGTAGGTTCCGTCCGGACGCCTGTATTCCTTGTGCGTCCTTACGATAACCGCTTTTTCAACCGTTCCCTTCTTTATGGAAGAGTTCGGGATGGTGGATTTTACCGCCACCACGATGATGTCGCCTACGGACGCGTACCTTCGGTGCGTACCGCCCAGCACTTTGATGCACTGGACAGTCTTGGCGCCGGAGTTGTCTGCGACCGTGAGCATGCTCTCTACTTGGATCATATCTTACTCCCGTTCGCCTATTTCGCCCGCTCAACGATTTCGATAAGGCGCCAGTGCTTGTCCCTGGAGAGGGGTCGGCACTCCTCGACGCGGACGATGTCGCCGATGCGGGCATCGTTTTTCTCGTCATGGGCCTTAACTTTCTTGGACCTGGTCACGTACTTCTTGTACAGGGGATGGAGCTTGCGCATCATGAACTCAACAACGATGGTTTTTTCCATCTTGTCGGAGACCACGACCCCCTGCAAGACCAGCTTAGTCTTGTTGGAATTCTGAACGTCGGTATCCACAGTTTTCTCCTAAGGGCCCTTACGCCTTCATGCCCTGGGCCTGGACGGCCTGGCCGATGAGGGTTTCGACGCGAGCGATCTGGCGTCGAAGATTCCTCTTCTCCAAGGGATTTTCGACGTGACCCACGACCATTTGGAAGCGGAGGTCGAAATATTTCTTTCTGAGTTCCTCGCGCTTGGCGAAGAGCTCTTCCAATTTAAGATCCTTGAAGGAATTTTTCATTTTCTCACTCCGTATCGGCGCGCAGGGCGAACCGGGTTTTCACCGGAAGCTTTGAACCGGCGAGCCTCATCGCCTCTTCGGCAACCGCGGGCTCAACGCCCGAGAGCTCGAAAAGAACGGTGCCGGGACGCACGACCGCGACCCAATATTCCGGACCAGGCTTTCCCTTACCCATGCGGGTTTCAAGCGGCTTCTTGGAGAAGGGCTTGTCAGGAAAGATACGGATCCACATTTTTCCGCCGCGCTTGATGTAGCGGTTGAGAGCGATACGGGCGGCTTCGATCTGCCTGTTGGTGAGCCACTCTGGCTCAAGGCAAATGAGTCCGTATTCGCCGAAGGCGATGGTGTTGCCCGTGTGGGCTGCTCCGTGCACCCTCCCGCGCTGTTGCTTTCTATGTTTGACTCTCTTCGGGATAAGCATAGTTTAGCTCCTCACCCTTTCGTCGCGACGGGGACCTCTGGGGCCTTCCCTGCGTTCGCCGCCTTCGCGCCGCTCTCCGCGGGGCTCGGGTCCGGAACCAGGTTCGCGCCTAGCCTTGCGGGCCAGCATGCCGGCGTCTTCGTTCTTGTCGGCGCTGTACACCATGCCTTGGTAGATCCAGACTTTTACGCCGATCTTGCCGAAGGTGGTGTTTGCCTCGAAGAAACCGTAATCGATATCTGCGCGGAGGGTATGAAGGGGGATTCGTCCTTCCTTGAGTTCCTCGGTCCTGGACATGTCGGCGCCGCCGAGCCGTCCGGATACGCGAACCTTGCAACCCTGGGCGCCACCCTTGATGGCGTTGGAAATCGCAGTCTTGAGGGCCTTCCGGAAGGAACCGCGTCCTTCAAGCTGGCGGGCGATGTTCTGGGAAACGATCTGGGCGTTGGTATCGGTTTTCTTGACTTCCTTGATCTTGATCTGAACCTTTTTAGTGGCGACCTTTTGGATCTCCAGGCCGATCTTCTCGATATTCGCTCCCTTGACACCGATGAGGACGCCAGGGCGAGCGGTATGGATGATCACGGTGATCCTCTGGGGATGGCGGATGATCTCGATATCGGAAACGTCGGCGCCCTTGACTTCGGGAAGCTCGCCAATCTTCTTGCGGATGGCCAGGTCCTCGTGAAGGGTCTTGGCGTAATCGCGAGGCTCCACATACCAGCGAGAACTCCAGTCCTTGTTGATTCCGATACGAAGTCCAATTGGATTTACTTTCTGACCCACCTTACGCCTCCGACTTCTTGCCGATTTCTTCGACTACGCAGGAAATATGGCACATGCGCTTGACGAGCATGTCGGCTCTGCCGCGCGCCCTGAACCATACCCTTCTCATCCTGGGGCCTTCATCGATTCTGAGCTCCTTGACGTAGAGCATGTCTTCGTCAAGCTTGCGGTTGCGATTGAGCGCGTTGGATGCCGCCGACTTCACGACTTTCCTCAAGAGACGGGCTCCCTTGTGGGGCATGTTCTCCAGGATGGCCATCGCGTCGGCATAGGGCTTCTGCACCACGAGATCCGCCACGGGGCGAACTTTCGTAGGAGATGCCAGGAGCCACTTAGCGGTGGCCCTATAACCGGTCTTTTCAATCATGGTCACACCCCTATTTCTTCTCGGCTTTTTTATCGCTCCCCGCATGCCCGCGGAAAATGCGGGTGGGGGCGAACTCGCCGAGCTTGTGACCGACCAGGTTCTCGGTCACATAGACCGGAACCCAAGTCTTGCCGTTGTATACTGAGATAGTCTGTCCGACCATTTCGGGAATGATCGTAGAAGTCCTTGAATAGGTTTTCACCATCTTCTTGTTATCGCCGGACTTGCTCACCTCAACCACTTTCTTGTACAGGCTCTTCTCGATGAAGGGCCCCTTCTTTACGGACCTTGACACGAGTTACTCCTATCTCACTTGCGGCGCTTCGTGATGAAGCGTCCGGACGGCTTGTGATTGTCGCGCGTCTTGTACCCCTTGGCCGGTTGACCCCAGGGCGAGACCGGCTGCTTATATCCCTTGCCTCGGCCTTCACCGCCGCCATGGGGGTGATCGACCGGGTTCATAACCGTACCGCGGACCGTGGGCCTGATGCCGAGCCAGCGCGAACGACCAGCCTTGCCGATGCGCTCGTTCATGTGCTCGTCGTTTCCTACACTACCGATGGTGGCGATGCACTTCTTGAAAACCATGCGGAGTTCGCCGGAAGGCAGCTTGAGGACGATGTAATCGCCTTCGACGCCCGCGAGGAGGGCTCCGGATCCCGCGGACCTTGCGAGCTGTCCGCCTTTGCCCAGCGTCAGTTCCACATTGTGGACTGTGAAGCCGAGAGGGATATTCTCCAACGGAAGCGCGTTGCCAACCTCAAGCGGAGCGCTCGGTCCGGCCATGACTTTCTTGCCGACCACCAGGCCTTTTGGACTGATGATGTAGCGCTTTTCGCCGTCCGCATAGACTATCAGGGCTATGTTGGCGCTGCGGTTGGGATCGTACTCGATGGAGGAGACAACGCCCGGAATTCCGAACTTATTCCTCTTGAAATCGACGACCCTGTACTTCTGCTTGTGGCCGCCGCCCTGGTGGCGCACCGAGATCCGGCCATTGGAGGCGCGGCCACCCCTTGAGGACTTTCCCTTGGTAAGGGATTTTTCGGGATTGCTCTTATTGGTGGTGATTTCTTCGTTGACCACCTCCACCCGGTGGCGCAAGCCCGGCGTGATAGGCCTGAACGTTCTAATACCCATATATACCCCTTACTTCTTTAAGCGCCTTCGAAAACGCGAATCGTCTCGCCTTTTTGAAGCTTAACAATCGCCTTTTTCCATTCCGCCGTGTTTCCAGGCCTGCCCCTGAGCTTTTTGGGCTTGGAAGCCACGTTTATTACGCGGCAACCCACGGGATTGACCTTGAACATTCTCCTCACCGCTTCCATGATCATGATCTTGTCGGCGCGAGGATCGACCTTGAATACATACTGACCGCTTTCGCGCATCATATTGCTCTTTTCCGAGAGCACCGGTTCGATAAGGATCGATTCGTAATTCATATTCGGCGCTCCTTGCTTCAGTTCGCGTAGAACTCGCCCAATAGCGCGGCGGCCGTTTCCAGGACAATGATCTTGCGTCCGTAGAAGAGGTCGTGGGCCCTGAGCCTGTTGTAGGTGAGATAGCTGAGCCAAGGAATGTTCCTGGCCGCTCTCTTTACCATGGGATCGTCATCCTTGAGGATGAGCACGGTGCGTTCCGGAGTCTTGGGATTGACAAAGGTCGAAAGCGCCTTTACCAAATCCTGGGTTTTCCCGGAAGGCACGGTGAAATCCTGGACTACCGAGAGGGTTCCATCCTGAGCCTTCATGGAGAGGATGGTCTTCATCGCCAAGCGCTTGGCCTTGCGGGGCATCATATAGGAGAAGTCCCGTGGCTTGGGGCCGAAGGAGATGCCGCCGCCAACGTACACGTTGGACTTGGTATCGCCATGCCGCGCGCGGCCGGTTCCCTTCTGGCTATAAGGGCGCCTATTGGTTCCGTGCACCTCTCCGCGATCCTTGGTGCTCGCCGTCCCGAGCCGCTTGTTGGCCAGCTCGTTGTTGATGGCGTAATAAATCACATCGTCATTGATGGGAAGTCCGAAGACGGCTTCGGAGAGCTCCAGCGTCTTGAGCTCCTTTCCCTCGGTGGAAATGACTTTACTTTCCATTGGGTCCTCCGCCTTCAGTTCTTCTTGATCGCTTTGCGAACAAGAACATCGCAATTCCGCGGTCCGGGAAGGGCGCCTCTTACAAGGACGACACCTTTTTCGGTATCCACGCTCACGACTTTGAGATTTTGAACCGTGACCTGCTCATGGCCCATGTGGCCCGGGAGCTTCACATTCTTGAATGTCTTATGGGGATAGGTACTCTGGCCCGTGGATCCCGGCTCCCTATGGAACTTGGAACCGTGGGTGGCGCGGCCGCCTCCAAAACCCCAGCGCTTGACAACGCCCTGGAATCCCTTTCCTTTGGAAGTGGCGGTGACGTCTACGTAGCGGACACCTTCGAGCAGCGCGGCATCCAAGACTTCACCGACCTGGACTTCTTTCTCAAAGTCCCTCAGCTCGCGAAGAATCCTGGTAGGGGCAACGCCTTCGGGGAACTGCCCGGCGTAGGATTTGGTAACCCTCGTCTTCTTCTTCTGGTAGGCGCCGACGACAATTGCGTCATAACCATCGTCCTCGGAAGTCTTTTTCCCGACGACTACGTTGGGAACGACCTGGACCACGGTTACGGGAACGAGTTTCCCGGTGGGGTCGAAAACTTGGGTCATGCCAAGTTTCTTTCCGATTAAACCTAACATTCAGCTCTCCTGCGTTGAACGCGGCCGGCACGAAGCCGGGCGTTTCGGCATTTCAGCGAACCTGAAGGCTCACTGCCGTATTTCGACATCGACTCCCGCGGGAAGCTCAAGCTTCATCAGGGCGTCCATGACTTCGGGGGTAGGTTCCAGAATGTCGATAAGCCTTTTATGGGTCCTCATCTCGAACTGTTCCCTGCTCTTCTTGTGCACATGCGGCGATCTCAAGACGGTGATCTTATTGATCCTGGTGGGAAGAGGGATGGGTCCCGAGACGCGGGCGCCAGCACCCTGCACGGTCTTGACGATTCCCATCGCGCTGTCATCCACCAAGCGCACATCGAAGCCTCTTAGCCTAACACGGATTCTCTCTTTCATGTGTCCTCCAAAGATCCCTTGCGCAGGTTCCATCGAGCCGTACCCTGGCAGGCGCGCCCGACTCCATGCGCGACGGGGCTTGGGAGCCCCGCGGGTCGCACGGCTCAAGCCATGCGATCACTATGACCCCGGCGGCATAATGCCGACAGAGCAAGGTATTATCGCAGATATAAAAAAGGCTGTCCAGTACCTAATGGGTCCGGACAGCCTTTTTTCGGTCAATTAATGGGGTCTGACCCCACGTTGAATTTAGCTGAGAACTTCGGTGACCTGGCCGGAGGCAACAGTGTGGCCGCCCTCGCGGATGGCGAACTTAAGCCCCTTCTCCATGGCGATGGGGTAGATCAGCTCGACGATGATCTCGGTATTGTCGCCAGGCATGACCATTTCCTTTCCCTCGGGGAGGGAGACGGAACCAGTGATGTCCGTGGTGCGGAAGTAGAACTGGGGCCTGTAGCCGGTGAAGAAGGGAGAATGGCGTCCGCCTTCCTGCTGGCTCAAGCAGTAGATCTGGCCCTTGAACTTATTGTGTGGGGTGATCGAACCCGGCTTGGCAAGAACCTGTCCGCGCTCGACTTCTTTCTTGTCCACGCCGCGAAGCAGGGTTCCAATGTTGTCGCCCGCGCGGCCTTCGTCCAGAAGCTTGTTGAACATCTCGACGCCGGTTACGACGGTGCTCTTGGTCGGCTTGATGCCTACGATTTCTACGGTCTCATTGACCTTTACGATACCGCGCTCCACTCTGCCGGTTACGACGGTGCCGCGGCCGGAGATGGAGAAGACGTCCTCGATGGGCATAAGGAAGGGCTTGTCAGTGAGGCGCTCGGGATCGGGGAAGAAGGTGTCCATGGCGTCCAGGAGGTCCTGGATGCACTTGGTGGCCTCGGGATTGTCCGGCTCAGAGAGAGCCCTGAACGCCGAACCCTTGACGATGGGAGTCTTGCCGGAGCGGAAACTACGAGAACCGCGCCGTCCATCTGGGCAGCTCCGGTGATCATGTTCTTGATGTAGTCGGCGTGGCCCGGGCAGTCGATGTGGGCATAGTGGCGGTGCTCGGACTGGTATTCCAGATGCCTGGTATTGATAGTGATACCGCGGGCTTTCTCTTCCGGTGCGTTGTCGATGTCGTCGAACTTGAGGGCCTTGTCTCCGAACTTGCGGGCGCAGTACTGGGTGATGGCGGCGCTGAGCGTCGTCTTTCCGTGGTCGATGTGTCCGATCGTACCAACGTTCATATGAAGTTTAGTACGTTCGAATTTTTCTTTGGCCATATTGGGCTCCTCCTTGGCTTCGTCACCGGCTCTTCGCGTTAATCTAAAATGACGCTGGAAGACCGTCCGCCGGCATCGGTGCCGCCGGGTGTATTGCCATATGTATTCCTGTAAAGGCTCTCGGATTATAAAAGAACTCGCTTTGCGAATCAAGTGGATGAGGCTGCGCCTTGAGGAAAAATCAGTTTATATTCTATGCCTCAATGGCTTGTTCAATGATTTCGTAGGCTTCGAAGCGGGCCTGGTACTGGCCGCGGCCACCTGTCGCCGCCCTTAAGTCGCCGGAAAACCCGAAGAGTGCGCGCATGGGAATTTTTACCCCAACGGCCTTGATGGCCATCCGATCATCCACCGATTCGATGCGGCCACCCCGTGAACTGACCAGGGCGAGGGTGGCACCGAAGCAATCCTCGGGACATTCTATGTCCAGGCGCATTACCGGTTCGCAGAGGGCGCAGCGGGCGGACAGAAGGGTCTTGCGCGTCGCCAGGGCAGCGGCCGCCTCTACCGCCAGTTCTCCGTTCTTGCCAGTACCGGAAGGGGGAGGGACAATATCCACCACAAAGCAAGGTAGTGCGCGGGAACCCGTAAGGATTCCGCAACCTGAAGCAAGAGTTCCCCATTGGCCTTGGGTTCAAGCCGGACTTCCACCTCCGTCCTGACACGCTCTCCACCGAAATCCCTATCGAAGCGTTCCCGAACTTGAGCTTTTGCGAGAGGACGTTCCTTGCAATTGATCTTTGGATTCCCTACTCTCACCGAGAGTCCGTACTCCCGCTTGAGACGCTCGGCGATGATGTCCAAGTGCAGTTCGCCTTGACCGCAGATTATAAACCTTCCAGTCTCCCTCTCTTCACTAACCTCCAGGGAGCCGTCCTCCACGGCCAGGGTTTCCAGGGCTTTCCGCAGGCCTGACATCTCCTGGGCGCTGGAGGGTTCTATCACTTGGCTCACCACGGATTCGGGAGTCTCAAGAATCTCGAAAAGCACAGGTTGGCCTCGCTGGCAAAGGCTGGCCCCAGGCTCAAGACGCGATGCGCGCAAGGCTACTACTTCGCCCGCTCCAGCGCTTTCGAGATTGATGAGTTGGTCGGCAAGTATCCCGAAAATATTCTTGACGAGGACGTCTTTCCCGGACCGGGCGTCGAAGTACTTCTTCCCCGCCTTGAGGACTCCGGTCCATATCCTGGTCCAGGCGACAACATCGCCTAAACCATCTCCCAAGGTCTTGAAGACAAAGGCGGAGAGTCTTTCGTCACCCGGCCGCAGGGTTTGCGCTTCCGGGTTTTCGCCCTTAAGGTTTTCGGGTACCGCCGCCTCGGCGGGAGAGGGCAGGAGGGAAACGATATGGTTCAGAAGGAGGGCGATGGTGGAGTCGGCGAAGGCCGAACCGCAGAGCACAGGGATCAGCCTGCCCGTCTTGACTGCCCTAGCCAGGGCTTCATTCAAGAGGATCCGGGGAATCTCCTCATCCTGCGCGTAGAGGGCGAATATTTGTTCATCCCCTTCGGCGATTTTTTCAACAAGCCTATCCCGATGCGCTTGGATTTCCGGGGTGGGCTGAAAATCATACATAGGCGAACCTTCATCTGGCCCATCCAGGAAGCATGGCTCTTCGGCGATTAAATCATACACGCCTTTCCACTCCCTGCCTTCGTAGATAGGGTACTGGATCGCTGCCGCCCTTGGCTCCAGGTCGGCCGCGAGGTTTTCGACAACCCCATTGAAATCGGCGCCGCTCCTGTCCATTTTATTGATAAAATATAGCCTGGGGAGAGACCGGGCTATGCAAGCCTTGACGATTACTTCGGTTCGGGCCTGAACACCGGATACCGCGCAAAGGGCGATGACAGCCCCATCGAGGATGCGCAAGGCCCTTTCCACTTCGATGCCGAAATCCACATGGCCGGGAGTGTCGATGAGGTGGATGGCGGTATTTTTCCAGGTAAACCGAACCGCCGCGGATTTGATGGTTATCCCATGGCGCTTTTCGACCGAGAGGTAATCGGTCATGGTAGTCCCCTCGTCCACCCTGCCCTCTCGGTTTCTCAATCCCGCTAAGAACAGGATTTTTTCGGTGATGGAGGTTTTGCCCGCGTCCACGTGGGCGAGGACGCCGATATTTCTCATATCCCTCGGCGAAGGGGAAGACTCTATACTGTCGCTTGCCATCTGGGAGGCATTATAGGTTCCGTGGGTAAAATAAAAAAGAGTCCCAGTTTCCTGGGACTCCCTGATCCCTTGCGGGACTAAAGGATGGATGCGGCCCTTACCAGCGGTAATGCGCGAAGGCCTTGTTGGCCTCTGCCATCTTGTGCATGTCTTCTTTCTTCTTGATAGAAGTGCCTGTGTTGTTGAAGGCGTCCAAAAGCTCGTCAGCCAAGCGGTCCGCCATGGACTTTCCGCTCCGGGCGCGGCTGGCGGCGATGAGCCAGCGCATGGCCAGGGCTTCCCTGCGGGATTCCCTGATCTCGATGGGCACCTGGTAGGTCGCGCCGCCTACACGGCGGGATTTTACTTCCACCATGGGCTTGGCGTTCTCGAGGGCCTTGGTGAAGACGTCCAAGGCTGGAACGCCGGACTTCCTCTGCATGGTCTCGAAAGCGTCATACATGATGCCTACGCAGGTGGATTTCTTTCCCTGCCACATCATCCTGCAAACGAATTTGGTAACGGTTACGGAATTGTACTTCGTATCGGGCTGGTGGCCGCGATCGATGCTTTTCTTTTTTCTGCCCATGCGTATTCCCCTTAGGCCTTGGGCTTCTTGGCTCCATACTTGGAGCGTGCCTGCTTGCGGTCTTCGACACCCAGGGTATCCTTGGCGCCTCGGATGATGTGATAGCGAACGCCCGGGAGGTCTTTGACACGGCCACCGCGAACGAGCACTACAGAGTGTTCCTGAAGGTTGTGTCCGACGCCTGGGATATAGGCGGTGACTTCGATTCCGTGGGTGAGGCGTACACGGGCGACTTTACGAAGCGCCGAGTTGGGTTTCTTCGGCGTTACGGTCATGACGCGGGTGCAAACGCCGCGGCGCTGGGGGCACTCATCGAGTGCCGGGGCCTTGGTCCGCCATACGTTCGGCTTGCGACCGAGACGGATAAGCTGGTTGATCGTCGGCATATCTGCTCTAGACTCCCTTATGTGGCCTTCGCGCGTCAGCATCGCGCGGACCGATTCTAAAAATTCGGGTTTCGAAGCTCCAGCAGTGCGGTGACGCTACTGGGGCGCTCTAGAATACCCTTGGGTTTCCTATCATGTCAAGGACCCGTCGGGTCCTTGGGACCTTAGGACCTTAGGACCTTCAGTCAGTCTACGTCCGAAACCGCCTCGAAGCCGGAATCGTTGTCAAATACCGTCTCTTCCTCGAAGGATGAGGCATCAGCCCTATCCTCCAGTGCGGGGATGGGGGTCAGTTCCTTTTCCTGCCTGCGCTTTTCAAGAATTTCTTCCACGTAGCCGTCTAGGTCTTCGTGCTCTCCGTCGGAAAGCTTGATGTTCTTGTACAAACGCATGCCGGTTCCCGCGGGAATCAGATGGCCGATAATAACGTTTTCCTTCAAGCCCCTCAGGCCATCCACGGCGCCAGCGATGGCCGCGTCGGTGAGAACCTTGGTGGTCTCTTGGAAAGAGGCGGCGGAAAAGAAGGAATCGATCTTGAGCGAGGCTCTGGTGATGCCAAGAAGCATCGGGCGGGCCACGGCGGGTTGTCCGCCTTCCTTCATCACCCTATCGTTTTCCTCGTGGAATTTGTACTTGTCCACCTGCTGGCCGTAGATGAAGCGAGTGTCGCCCGGGCGAACGATTTCAACTTTTTTCATCATTTGACGGATGATGACGCCGATGTGCTTGTCGTTGATGGTGACGCCCTGGAGGCGGTACACCTGCTGGACTTCGTCCATCAGGTAGCGCTGGCACGCCTGCTCGCCTAGGATGTTGAGTATGTCGTGGGGGTTCCTGTTGCCATCGCACAGGAGGTCTCCCGCCTCGACCTGGTCGTTGTCCCGTACAAGGAGGCGCCGGCCCATGGGCACCAGGTGCTTGTATTCCTTGCCGAACTTGTCGATCACCACGATACTGCGCTTGTTCTTGATGTTGCCCTTGATGAGGACCTTGCCGGACACCATGGAAAGAACCGTGGGATTCTTGGGCTTCCGGGCTTCGAAGAGCTCCGATACCCGGGGAAGGCCGCCGGTTATGTCCATCGCCTTGGCGCTCTGCTTGAGCAATTTTGCCAGGGTCTTGCCCGCCTTGATGATCTCGCCGTCCTCGACATTGAGGTAGGCGCCGTCGGGGAGGAGGTAGACGAAAATCTCGTTGCCCGCCTCGTCGGTGATCATGATCTTGGGCTGCTTGGAATCCCGGTCCGCGGAGAATTCGGTGATCTTCTTGTCGATATTGCCCGTTTCTTCGTTGAGTTCTTCTTTCAGCGTAGAGCCGGGGATGATGTCGTCGAAGCGGACGTAGCCGTCGTACTCGGAGATGATGGGATCGGCGAAGGGGTCGAAGGTGGCCAGGGTCTGGTCGGCGCCGAGGATCATATTTTCCTTTACCGCCAGCTCGGAGCCGTTGCGAACCTCAAGGCGTTGCTCCTGGGCGATCAGCAGAAGCTTGGTCGCCGCTCCTTTTTCGCCCTTGAGGAGTTTGGCGTAGGAGATGTCGTTCGAAATGATTTCCGAACCGTCGGCTTTCCTTATGATCGCCGAACCCTTGAGCACCCGGGCGGCGTCGTCCACGAGGATCGTGTCGCCCTTTGCGATGGAATATTCGGAGAAGAGTTTGCAGACGAAAATATACCCCTTGCGGGTGAAGAGGTAATGGCCTTCCTTGGTGAAGACGTAGGTTCCCTGGACCTTGGTCACCAGGACAGGATACTTGAGGTAAATCCTGTTTTCCTGGGTCATGTTGGTGGCCGCGCCTCCGATATGGAAGGTGCGCATAGTCAGCTGGGTTCCCGGCTGGCCGATGGACTGGGCAGCGATGATGCCCACCGCCTCGCCGATATCCACCGTGCGTCCGGAAGCCAGGTTGCGGCCGTAGCATTTGCGGCACACGCCATAGCGGGCTTCGCAGGTGAGCACAGTCCTGATAGTGACTTCCTCAATGCCTGCGGCGTCGATGGCGTTGGCCACCTCCTCGGTTATTTCCTCGTTGGAGTCGATGATGACTTCGTTGGTGATGGGATGGCGGATGGGATCCAGGGTGAAGCGGCCAATGATCCTCTCGCGCAAGGGCTCAATAATCTCCTCTCCATCCTTGATGGCGATGTGGACCGCGCCGTTGATGGTGCCGCAGTCGTCTTCGTTGACCACCATGTCCTGGGCTATGTCCACGAGCCTTCGGGTAAGGTAACCTGCGTCGGCGGTCTTGAGGGCTGTATCGGCCAAGCCCTTCCGGGCACCGTTGGTAGAGATGAAGAACTCGATGACGGAGAGGCCTTCGCGGAAATTGGATCTGATGGGCAGCTCGATGATGTCGCCTGATGGCTTGGCCATGAGGCCTCGCATGCCCGCCAGCTGGCGGATCTGGTTTCGGCTTCCTCGGGCCCCGGAATAGGCCATCATGTAGATGTTGTTGAAGCCGTCCTTGTCGCGCTCCAGGGTCTTCATCATCACGGCGGTGAGGTCTTCATTGGTCTTGGACCAGACCTCCACGACTCGGTTGTACCGTTCGTCCTGGGTGATGTGTCCGGCTAGGTACTGCTTCTGGATGGAGTCGACCTGCTTGTTGGCGTCCTCGATCATCTTGGTTTTTTCGCTGGGGATGACGATGTCGTCCATGCCAATGGTGGCGCCAAAGAAGGTGGCGTAGCGGAAGCCCATGTCCTTGATGGCGTCGAGCATCTTCACTGTGACAAAGGGACCGTAGTATTTGTAGACCTGCTCTATGAGGTTCCGGATGTCTTTGTCCGTCAGAGAGTAGTTGACGAAGGGAACCTCGGGCGGCAGTGCCTCGTTGAGAAGGATGCGGCCGGCGGTGGTGTTGATGAGCCGGTTGGCCTCCAGGTCCTGGGTCTTTCCCACCTTGTTCCAGACTATGTCCTTGGCGGCGGGCACCCTGACCTCAGCCTGGTAGTCACAGGCGCCGGACTCGCAGGCCATGAGGAGTTCCTCGGAGCTTGAGTATCGCTTGCCCTCGCCCTGGACACCCCTTTTGGGTCTTGAGAGGAAGTTGATGCCAAGAACCATGTCCTGGGAGGGATAGACGATGGTCTTTCCGTTCGCCGGATCAAGGAGATTTCGGCTTGAGAGCATGAGGGTCCAGCACTCCGCCTGTGCTGCGTTGGTGAGAGGGACATGGACCGCCATCTGGTCGCCGTCGAAGTCGGCGTTGAAGGCCTTGCATACCAGGGGATGGAGTTTGATGGCCTTGCCTTCCACTAGGACAGGCTCGAAGGCTTGGATTCCGAGCCTGTGGAGGGTTGGGGCGCGGTTCAGGAGGACAGGATGCTCCTTAACCACTTCGTCCAAGACCGCGAAAACCTCGGGAGTCTCGGATTCCACGAGCATCTTGGCTTTCTTGATGTTGTAGACTACGTCTTTTTCAACCAGCTTCTTCATGATGAAGGGCTTGAAGAGCTCCAAGGCCATCTTGGTGGGAAGCCCGCACTGCCACATCTTGAGCTCCGGGCCGACGACTATGACCGAACGACCGGAGTAGTCTACGCGTTTGCCCAAAAGGTTTTGGCGGAACCGGCCTTGCTTGCCCTTGAGCATGTCCGAAAGGGACTTCAAGGGGCGGTTGGAGGCGCCTTTTACCACCCGTTTCTTCTTGGTGTTGTCGAAAAGGGCGTCCACCGCTTCCTGGAGCATGCGTTTCTCGTTCCGGATTATGATTTCCGGAGCGTTGAGGTTTTGCAGGCGCTTCAGACGGTTGTTGCGGTTGATGACCCTGCGGTAGAGGTCGTTGAGGTCGCTGGTGGCGAATCGGCCTCCGTCCAGCTGGACCATGGGCCTCAGCTCTGGCGGAATGACGGGAATTACTGCGAGGATCATCCATTCGGGTTTGTTGGAGGAGTTCCTGAAGGATTCGACGATCTCGATGCGCTTCAAAAGACGCTTGTCCGCCTTTGCGCCCTTGGCTATCATCTTTTCCCTCAGCTCCATGGCGAGGAGATCGAGGTCGATCTGTTCCAGGAGGGAGCGAATCGCCTCGGCGCCCATGCCGGCGGTAAAGGCGCCGCCGAAGCGGTCCTGGGCGGCATAGTATTCTTCCTCGGTGAGAAGCTGCATTTTCTTGAGTTCAGTCTCGCCCGGATCTATGACGATGAACTTCTCATAATAGAGGATGGACCTCAGGGCGGCGACCGGAAGGTCGAGCAGAAGCCCCATGCGGCTCGGGACGGAGCGGTAAAACCAGATGTGGGAGACCGGGCAGGCAAGCTCTATGTGGCCCATGCGTTCCCGGCGGACGCGGAAGTGGGTAACTTCGACGCCGCAGCGGTCGCAGATCACGCCCTTGTAGCGTATGGACTTGAACTTTCCGCAGTAGCACTCCCATTCCTTAGTGGTGCCGAAGATCCTTTCGCAGAAAAGGCCGTCCCGCTCGGGCCTGAGCGTACGGTAGTTGATGGTCTCAGGCTTCTTGACTTCGCCGTAGGACCAGGCGCGGATCATGTCCGGGCTGGCCAAACGAATCGAAATGCTGTCAAAGTCCTGGATATCTCTCATGCTACCCCCTGAAACTTCACCAAATTCCGCGTATCGGAATGTGGTGGCGTAGTCGCGAAACTACGGAATCGGTTCTATGATCGACGGCTGAAACTCCGGCGATCGTCAAAATGCACTGGTATTCTTATTGATGATGTCGTCGTCCCTTTCGGTAAGCGCTATCTGCTTGCCCTTGGCGTCGAACACCCGAATATCCAGCGCAAGTCCGCGCAGCTCCTGGACCATGACGTTGAAGGCCTCGGGAATGCCGGCGGCGGTGTGGGGCTCGCCCTTCACGATCGCTTCGTAGACCTTTGCGCGGCCCGTCATGTCGTCGGACTTGATGGTCAAAAGCTCTTGGAGGGTATTGGCCGCTCCGTAGGCTTCCAATGCCCACACTTCCATTTCCCCTAGGCGCTGGCCGCCGAACTGGGCTTTTCCGCCCAAAGGCTGCTGGGTTACCAAGGAGTAGGGACCGGTGGACCGGGCGTGCATCTTGTCGTCCACCAAGTGATGCAATTTCATGAAATAGACCACGCCGCAAGTGACGGGATTCTTAAAATATTCTCCAGTGCGTCCGTCCTTGACATTGCACTTTGCGGTGGCGGGAAGGCCGGCTTCAATCAATTTCGATTCAATCTGCTCCTGGCTGGGGGACTGGAATACATGGCAGGAGAACCACTCGCCAAGGGTGCTCGCCGCCCATCCAAGCTCAGTTTCCATGATCTGGCCGATATTCATTCGGGAAGGAACGCCCAGGGGATTGAGGCAGATGTCCAAGGGAGTGCCGTCGTCCAGATAGGGCATGTCCTCCACGGGAAGGACCCTGGCTACGACGCCCTTGTTTCCGTGCCGTCCGGCCATCTTGTCCCCTTCCTTGAGCTTGCGCTTGGCGGCGATGAGGACCTTGACCACCTCCTCGACCCCGGGAGAAAGGTCGTCGTTGGCGCTGCGCTTCAGGCGCTGCACATCGATGATGGTGCCTTCGATGCCGTGGGGCACTCGGAGCGACGAGTCACGCACATCCTTGGCCTTTTCGCCGAAGATCGAGTTGAGGAGCTTAAATTCTGGGGTTGTGTCCGTATCGCTCTTGGGGGTGACCTTTCCGACTAGGATGTCCCCGGCCTTGACCTTGGCGCCCACGCGGATGATGCCTTCGGAATCCAGGTTGTCCAGAATCTTCTCGGAGGTGTTGGGGATGTCCCTGGTGATGCGCTCGGGGCCAAGCTTGGTCTCACGGACCTCTGTCTGGAATTCCTTGATGTGGATGGAGGTGAACATATCCTCTTTGACCACGCGCTCGGAGATGAGGATGGCGTCTTCGTAGTTGTAGCCGTTCCAAGGAACGAAGCCCGCCAGGATGTTGCGCCCCAAGGCCAACTCGCCGTCGTGGGTGGCTGGGCCGTCCGCGATGACTTGGCCTTTAAGCACCCTTTCCCCGGCCTTTACTATAGGCCTCTGGTTGTAGCAGGTGTCCTGATCCGCCGCGCCTTGAGCAGAACGCCCGAGTCGTAGGCGGTCTTCCATTCCATCCCGGTGCCGACCCTGGGTGGCTCGGGGAAGACCAGGGGCACAGCCTGGCGCTGCATGTTCGAGCCCATGAGGGCGCGGTTGGCATCGTCATGCTCCAAAAAGGGAATGAGGGAGGCCGAGACCGAGATGATCTGCTTGGGAGAGACGTCCATGTACTGGAGCTCTTTGGCAGTCCTCATGGTGTAGTCGCCTTGGTGCCGGCAGGAAATCGAATCATCCAGAAAATTCCCTTCCACGTCGATGCGGGCCGAAGCCTGGGCTATGTAGTAGCGGTCCTCGTCGATGGCCGAGAGATACTCGATTTCATTTGAAACGAGGCCGTCCCTGACCTTGCGGTAGGGGGTTTCCAGGAAGCCGTAGTCGTTCACGGTGGTATAGGTGGCCAGGGAGACGATAAGGCCGATGTTCGGACCTTCCGGCGTTTCGATGGGGCACATCCGGCCGTAATGGGTATAGTGGACGTCGCGGACTTCGAATCCCGCGCGGTCCCGGGACAGGCCGCCTGGGCCCAGGGCGTTCAGCCTGCGCTTATGGGTGAGCTCCGCCAGGGGGTTGACCTGGTCCATGAACTGGGAAAGCTGGGAGGAACCGAAGAATTCCTTGATGGCCGCGACGATGGGCTTTATGGAGACCAAGTCTTGAGGCCTCACGGTCTCGGTTTCCTTCAAGGCCATCCTTTCCTTGGCGATCCTCTCCATCCTTGAGAAGGCGCTCTTCATGACGTTGGCCAGAAGCTCGCCCACCGACCGGACGCGGCGGTTGCCCAGGTGGTCTATGTCGTCCACGTAGGCTTCGCCGTAGTACACATCCATGAGGTGCTTCATGGTGGCAACAATGTCCGCCTTGGTGAGGGTAAATTCGGCGTAGGGAACCGGGTAGTTGAATTTCTTGTTGAGCTTGTAGCGTCCAACCTTGCCAAGGTCGTACTTGCGGGAAGAGAAAAACATGGAGTTGAGATCTTTCTCCGCCCCTTCCACGGTGATGGGCTCGCCAGGCTGGAGGGTAGAGTACACGGCTGCAAGGGCGTCGGCCTTGGAAGGCTCGTCCTGCTCAGCGGTCTCCTTTTCAAGCTTTACGTCCTCACGCTCGAAACAATTGAGGATCATCTCGTTGTGCATGGATTCAGGGTGTTCAAAATCAATGATCTCGATAGTGTCGATGCCGAGGTTCACCAGTTCGTCGATTTCATGGAGGTGGAGTTTTTCACCTGCGCGGAACAGCTTTTTCTGCTCTCCGTCCACATCGATGTAGACCGCCTTGGCTAAGGCCTTGCCTACGAATTCTTCCTTGTTTTCCTGGCCTTCCGAGAGTTCGAGAGTCTTGGACTTGTAGAAGGCTTCGATGATATCTTCCCTGCTACCCAGGCCTATTGCCCTGAGGAAGAGGGTGCCAAGGAATTTTTTCTTGCGATCGATCTTGGTGAATATGAGTTCTTTCTTCTGGTCAATCTCGAATTCCAGCCAGCTTCCTCGATAGGGAATGAGGCGGGCGGAGAAAACGCCCTTCTCGTGGCTGAATACTACGCCGGGAGAACGATGGATCTGTGATACCACCACCCGCTCGGCGCCGTTGATGATGAAGGTTCCCCGATCGGTCATTAGGGGAATGTCGCCGAGGTAGATTTCCTTCTGGCGGATTTCTCCGGTCCTCTGAAAAACAAGGTTGACCGTGGCTTTGAGCGGTATTGAGTAGGTGAGGCCTTTTTGCTTGCATTCGAGCTCGGTGTATTTCATGGCGCTTTCGTCCAAGCTGTATCGTTCGAACTCGATCACCATGTCGCCGGACTGGCTCTCGATGGGAAAGGTGCCTTCGAATACTTCCTTAAGGCCAGTCTCAAGAGGGGCCAAGCCCTCTCCCAGCCTCTCCCTCTGGAGAAAGCGCTCGAAGGACGATAGCTGGATATTGATGAGGTCGGGAAGCTCCATGGCTTCCTGGAAATCCTTGCCTATATAGCGGCGCTGGATTTTATTTTCGGTATATGCCATCCGTTACCCCTCCTGAGTGCGCGCCTGGCGCACGGGCATTGCGTTGCCCGAAGGCACGCGGGTCGGTTCGGTCTGGGCACCCGATGCTCAAGCTTTCCAGCCCCTGGGTGCGCAGTAAATCTCATAAGGTCATCCAGACCCGCTCTTCGCAGCCTCTCTGTTGCCGCCGAACGCGTCTGGAAAACCGCGCTTCCCTCCCTCGGGCGGGCTTTCGTCCGTCCTAAGAAAGGAAGCGCGAGGCGTCTGGGGAAACTCCGCACCATAGCGCGGATTCCAAATTATTTGATCTCGACAGCTCCACCGGCGTCTTCGATCTGCTTCTTGACCTTGGCGGCCTCTTCCTTGGAGACATTCTCCTTGAGGGGTTTGTCGCCGGCCTCGACGAGGTCCTTGGCTTCCTTGAGGCCGAGCCCGGTGATAACCCGGACTTCCTTGATGATCGCGATCTTCTTTTCCGCGGGGACGTTGCCCTTGAGGACTACGGTGAACTCGGTCTTCTCCTCCACAGGCGCGGCGGCGGCGGCGGGGCCGGCGGCGACGGCGACAGGGGCGGCGGCGGTTACGCCGAACTTCTCTTCCATAGCCTTCACGAGATCGGCGATCTCGAGTACGGTCATCGAGGCGATAGCGTCGATGATCTGATCTTTGCTGAGCGCTGCCATATTATCTTCTCCTTAAATTCCATTGCCTGCCCATACGGGCGGCTCTCCAAAGCCGACAGGAACGGCAGCAGTCCGAAGCCTGACGGCGGGGTTGCGATACATTCCCAGGGCCCTTAGGCCTGGGGGGCTGCCTCGGCGGCCTTTTTCTCCTCGATAGCCTTGAGAGTCCGCACCAGCTTGGTGGGGATGGCGCTCAAGACGTACACGAGGTTTTGGGCAGGACCGTTCATCGCAGACATAAGCATTGCGATGAGTTGGTTCCTTCCCGGGAGCCTGGAGAAGGCTTCCACCTGGGCGGCGTTCATGAATCCGCGGTCAACCAAGGCGGCCTTGATCTTGAGGTTGGGAATTTCCTTGGCAAAATCCAAGAGAACCTTGGCAACCTCGTTGGAGTCAGCCTTGACGAAGGCGACGGCGGTGGGTCCCTTGAGAACGGGCTCCACTTCCGTGGTATAGCCTAGCTGCTCAAAGGCGATCCGGGCGAAGTTATTCTTGACGACATGGAGCTCGGTTCCCTTCTCCCTGAGCTGCTTGCGCAGGTTGGAGATCTGCTCGACCGTCAAGCCGCGGTATTCGGTGAAGACGAAGTCGTTGGCCCCTTCGATCATGCCCTTGAGCATATCGATGGCTTCGACTTTCGCGGGCTGTAGTTTTTCTGCTCTCATCGCCATAGCTTACCTCTTCTCGTTCTTGGCCGTGAGGACACGGACGCTGGGCCCCATGGTGGGCGCCAGGTATACCGAGGTCACGAACTCGCCTTTTGCGTCGGCCGGGCGCTTGCGGTTGATCTCGTCGATGATGACAGTCAAGTTTTCCGCGATCTGCTCCGCCGCCATGGAAATTTTTCCAATGGCCAGGTGGACAATGCAGGTCTTGTCGGACCTGAACTCGGTGCGTCCTTTTCTCAACTCCGCGAGGGCAGCCTTTAGGTCGTTCGTCACCGTGCCGGTCTTGGGGTTGGGCATGAGGCCTCGGCGGCCGAGGACCATACCCAGCTTGCCGACGTCTTTCATCATGTCGGGAGTGGCGACGGCTATGTCGAAATCGAGCCAGCCGCCCTTTATCTTCTCGATGAGCTCCGCGTCGCCGGCGAAGGCTGCGCCGAACTCCATGGCTTCTTTCACGCGCTCGGGCTTACAGAATACAAGAACCCGCTTCTCACCTCTGAACTGATGGGGAAGGACCACCGTGTCGCGGACCGACTGGCTCTTCTTGAGGTTGAGCCTGACATGGACTTCGACGGTTTCGTCAAACTTCGCGCTGGCCAAGGTCTTGACCAGGGCGCAGGCATCCTGGGGAGGATATTCGACGCTGCGATCGACTTTCTTGACCGCATCTAAGTATTTCTTGCCGTGCTTCATTTCTTGAGCTCCGTCTCGATGCCCATGGAGCGGGCGGTTCCGGCGATAACGCGCATGGCCGCGGCCACGTCGTTCGCATTGAGGTCGGGAAGCTTCAGCTTCGCTATGGCCTCAAGCTTGTCCAACGGGAGGGTGGCGACCTTCTGGGTGTGGGGAATCGCTGATCCTTTTTCGATCCCACAGGCCTTCTTGATGAGAACGCTGGCGGGAGGCGTCTTCAGGATGAAGGTGAATGTCTTGTCCTGATAGACAGTGACGATCGCGGGAATGACGAGGCCCGGTTCCATGCCCTTGGTTCTTTCGTTGAACTGGGTGCAGAACATGGGCGCGGAAACGCCGTGGGGACCGAGGGCCGGTCCTACGGGAGGAGCCGGCGTCGCCTTTCCGGCGGGGCACTGCAATTTGACTATCGCAGTAATCTTCTTCTTGGCCATAGCCTTTCTCCTTTCGTGGTATACCCGACGGCTCACGCGCCGGGGTAGCGCGCCCTCTCCGCCAGCCTGCCGGCGGGAAAGCGCTCCCATCAGTGGAGTAGAAACCCCTTATCTGAGAAGCGCGGCTGCGGAAGCATCACTCCCTGGGCCAACGCTGCTTTTAAAAAGAACCGAGGAAGGATCCTTTCAGGGATCCGCCCGAAAACAATGCGGCGCCAAAAATGGCGCCCGGCTTCAGATCTTTTCGACCTGGGCCATATCGACTTCAACCGGCGTTGACCGGCCGAAAATTCCCACCATGACCTTGAGCCTGTTCTTTTCGGGATTCACTTCTTCTATCGTTCCCGAGAAGGACTCGAAGGGGCCTTCTATGATCTTAACCTGCTCGCCCTGGGCGTAGGACTGCTTCATCCTGACCTGGCGCTCGCCCTTGAGCTCGCCGGATCTTTGGAGGATCCGCTTGACTTCCTCGTTGGGGATAGGCTGAGGCTTGTTGCTGGCGTTAGCGCCCACAAAGCCCGTCACCCCGGTGATCTTGCGGATGTTGGAGCAGGTTGCTTTCCAGCCGTTGTCCGGCAGATCCATTTCCACCAAGATGTAGCCGGGAAGAATCTTGCGCGTTACCGTCTTTTTCTTGCCGTCCTTGACGTCCGTGACTTCTTCGGTAGGAACCTTGACATCCGTGAGAATCTCTCGGGACAACTCACCCGTATCGACCATCATGTGGATAGTTTTCTCTATCTTATTCTCATACCCCGCATAGACATGAAGAATATACCAGGCTCTTGCCATCTTCTACCCTTCTTCAGCGGAACACGACTTCGATCCCCATAACGAGAAGGAAGTCGATAAGGCCAAGCACGAGTGCCATAAAAACCACAGAAATCACAACGACTTTCGTGGAAGAAACGACATCGTCCCTGCTGGGCCATACTACTTTTGCCAGTTCGGCGTAACTATCCTTGAAGAACTGAACAATTTTCTTCATGACGTCTCCTTGATGCTATCGAACGCGCTGGCGACAGGCCAGGAAGGACTCGAACCCTCAACATCCGGTTTTGGAGACCGGCGCTCTACCATTAGAGCTACTGGCCTATGATTTATCGCTTCACCTTGGCCGCAGCCGCGGGTAAACGATCCTGAATAAACC
>VKGY01000033.1 GCA_008080685.1 Spirochaetota bacterium | reverse complement strand
TTGACGGAAGCGGATTTTTTGCTCTTGGTGAACGACGAGACTCGGCTGGGAGCGCTTAGGTTCCGTGCCGAGGAAGGTGGTCCATTTCTCGCCCCCAACGACGCCACCTCAAGGATTCCTCTTTTCATCGATCTACCCAAACTTCTTTCCGCCACAGTGCGACTTGAGGAGGAGAGGGAGGATGCGGAGGATTTGCGACTTCTTCTGGCTCCGGGTTCTTCCCTGGGTGGCGCGCGTCCCAAGGCTGTCTTGAGGGATTTCGACGGTCGTTTGGCCATCGCGAAATTCCCTTCCCTGGAAGACGAGATCGATGTGGTTCGATGGGAGGAGGTTGGGCTTTCCCTAGCCCAAAGGGCTGGCATCAGGGTGCCGCCGCATCGTGTCGAGGTGGTGTTGGGCAAGCCTGTACTTATTGTCCACAGGTTCGATAGGGGCGGATCGGCGGATTCGCGGATTCCTTTTCTCTCGGCCATGAGCATGCTGGATGCCCAGGATGGGGATCGCCGTAGCTATCCGGAGATCATGGAGGTTCTTCGCCGATATGGGGCTTTTCCGGAAAGAGATGGGCGCGAGTTGTGGCGTAGGGTGCTGTTTTCGGTCTTGATAAACAATGTGGATGACCATCTTAGGAATCATGGATTTTTGCATTATGGAGCCGAGGGTTGGGTTCTTTCCCCAGCCTATGATTTGAATCCTGTGCCTGTGGATATCAAGGCCCGCGTTCTCTCCACCGCCATCGTGGCCGACGACAGCGCGGCAGATCCGGAGCTCGCATTTTCCACGTGCGGTTATTATGGGCTTTCCTTGAAGGAGGCCAAATCAATTTTCCAGGAGCTTGTCCACGCTATCCAGTCCTGGAGATCCCTTGCCCTGGATGCAGGCATTCCAAAATCCCAAATCGAGCGCATGTCCTCAGCCTTCTGGTAAGTCAATGTGGTCAATGTGGGGTCAGACCCCATAACATTGACCGAATAGGACATGATGACAGGATATCCAAGATCTACAGGATAATCCTGTAAATCCTGTGCATCATCGTCATCATGTCCTATCCCTGAAAAATCAAACCGCTGTTTTTATGGCGATAGTATTATATGATGAAGCGCATGAAGGGAGCGTTGGAGGCGATCAACCGCCTGGAGCGGGACGGGGTCATCGGTCGATATGCCATTGGCGGTGCGATGGCTGCGGTTTTTTACGCGGAGCCGGTAAGTACCTTCGACTTGGACATTTTCGTAGCTTTCGCTCCTTTGTATGAGGCCCTGGCAGCACGCGGCTATCGTGAATCCGGGGAGTGCGTTGATATCGAGGGAATTCCTGTCCAATTCTTGCCCGCTTACGACACTTTGGTGGAAGAGGCGCTGCTGAAGGCGGCGGAGGTGGCTTATGACGGCACTTCGACAAGGGTTCTGGGCTGCGAGTATTTGATTGCCATCGCGGTTCAGGCTGGGCGACCCAAGGATAGGGGCAGGGTGGAGATGCTTATGTCTTTTTCTGGGTTGAACACCACATTGTTGATGGAAATTTTGTCCCGATATGACTTGAAGGGAAGGTGGGAAGCATGGATCCAGTGAGGCCAGGCATTGATCGCCTGCTAAGTCAAAAGCTGTCCCGCAGATCCCGTCTTGCCGCCTTGCCTTTCGAGGAAAAGGTCCGCATGGTCGTGGAATTGCAGAAAATGCAGGAACCCATCCTCCGCGCGCGGGGTAGAAACGTCAAGGTGTGGTCGTTGGATAAAGTCAATGCGGGGTCTGACCCCATACCATTGACCATGCTTAAAGCATGTGCCATGGGATCGCGGTGATTGATTCGCTCAGCCGAAGGGGGCGCGAACATATGCAAACGATGTACGCCCTTCTCACGCGGCCTTTGGAATCCTCCATGAAACTGCGCAAATGCCGCGCGTCCTTGGCGGAAGGCGACTGGGTCCATTTTGCCTCGATGGGAATCCACTCTTCATCCCGCTCCAGAATGAAGTCTATTTCGGCGCCGCCCCTGGTTCGATAATGCGAAAGCCTCCCCTCTCCCGCGTATGATAATTTTCGGAAGAGTGTCATGCCGACCCATTGCTCGAAAAAATGCCCGGGGTTGAGAGATACGATGGATCCGTCGATGCGGACGCCCGCCGCGGCGTTCCTTACTCCCATGTCGAAGAAGTAGAATCGTCCCGCCGATACGAGGGATTTTTGCTCACTCCCGGAAAATGACGGCACGGTGAATCCTATGAACATGTCTTCGAGAAGTTGGTAATACGAGCGAATGGTGGGAGTTGAGATCCCGACTTCCTTCGAGAGTCCCGTGAAGTTTACCATGGAACCCGAATTGACGGCGGCGAGCTTTAGAAATCGCAAGAATGCAGGTAGTTCCCGCAGGCTCGCTTCTCTTCTGATTTCCCCTTCGAGGTGGATGGCCGCATAGGATTTCAGTAGTTCCCGTCGCGCTTCCATATCGTCGAGCGCCGCTATCCCCGGCAAGTCCCCATAGGCAAGTCGGTCTTCGAGGTTGCGCCGGGGAAAATTCTGTAGGTTCGCGGAGTGTTCCAAGGGGAGGGGGGAAAATTCGGTCCCGAAGGATTCTGCTTCTTTCGTGTATTCTTCGTTGATCAGAGGAAAGAGCCTATGCAGGATGCTCCTTCCCGGCAGCATGTTTGCCCCTGTGGCTTTGAGTTTGCGCGCCGAGCTTCCGCAGAGGATGAAACGGAAGGCTGTTGTATCGGCATCATAGAGGCTTTGGATGGCGTTGAAAAGGTCGGGGACCATCTGGACTTCATCGATGAAGACAAAGCGAGGGCCGTTGGCTTTCGCGAGGGCCCTGCAGGCTCTGATCAGCTCCTGCGGGTCGCTTAGGTATTTCATGCGTTCCAGGGGCTCGGCGAGATTGATGGTGAGAGCATCGGGGGGAAGCAAGCGCTTGATCAGGGTTGATTTCCCTGTCTGTCGCGCTCCGAACAGTATGTGGACGAATGGTTTATCCAAGAAGCGCCTAAGCCGGGCTTCGTACCATCTATTATATGCTGTCATGCTTTTAATTTAGCATATTGCATGTAAAAATGAAACTACAACATTCATATTTCGAGGTAATCGCCTACGGAGGTCGAGAAGATTCGAATAGGACAGGATAACAGGATGTCCAAGATCGACAGGATAATCCTGTTGATCCTGCAGATCATCGTTATCCTGTCCAATTCAACTCATGGGGTCTGACCCCTAGTTGACTACGAATTCAAAGAGGTAGGCGGGCACGATGAAGGTTTCCTCATGCTTCAGGGTGTCGCGGGAGACCACTATGCCGGGCTGGGCGCGGGGGTATGCGGATCTGAAGTTTTTCATGGCCACGGGCTGGGTCGGGGATGAGGCGGTGAACTTGACTTCGATGGGAAGGGGGCCTTGGTCATCCAGGACGATGAAGTCCACTTCCGCGCCGCCAGAGGTTCTCCAGTACCGGATTTCCTTTCCTCGGGCGGACTGGGTGGACCATATGGCGTTCTCCACGCGGTGGCCGTCCAGCAGGTGGTACGCGGGTTCAGCGCCCAAGCCGTCCAAGCCGCCCCAGGATGCACCGGAGCTTATGAGGATTCCCGGATCGTTGACATAGGCCTTGGGCATCTTGCTCACTTCTTTTCTGGGGTTGGAAAACCATGGGGGCAGGAGGCTGAAGACATAGGTTCCCTCGAGGATGTCGAGATATCTGTTGACGGTTTCCGCATTGAGCCTTAAGGTGGCTCCAAGTTCGCTTTTATTGACTTGGCCGCCGATCTGGGATCCCAGGACGCGCACCATGTTGTTGAAGCCGGAGATGTTTTCCACTCTCTGGAATCCCGCGACATCCTTATGGATGTATGTCGAGAGGAGTTCCTTGAGGATTTCCTTCCTCATCTGCGGAGGGGAGAGAACAACTTCGGGATAGCCCCCCCAGGCGAGGTATTCCGCGTATGCGGCCTTCAGTCCTTGTCCATACAAGGCCGAGTAATCTTCCATGGCCTTGATCTCGGATGGCGAAAAATGGGGTAGGGGGATTTCCGGCAACCGGGATCGTAAGAATTCCCGGAACGAGAAGGGCCTAAGAAGGAATTCCCTCTTGCGGCCGGTCAAATACTCGGCGTTTTTTGCCAATTCCAGAGACGAGGAGCCGGAGACGACAAATCGGTATTGTTCCTTTGTCTGATCGTACACTGCCTTGAGGAAGGATCCGCAGCGCGGGATGGTCTGGAATTCGTCGATGAGCACGGTACCCGGTTTCCCGCCGAATAGATCCTTGAGCCTGAGGATGAACAATCGCGGGTCTCCGAAGCTCGGGTCGGCGAAGTCCAGGTCAGCGGCGATGTACCGCGCTGGTCTTCCCTCGGCTTCGATTTCCTGGGCTAGGTGTTTCAATATGGTGGTCTTCCCCACCTGCCTCGCCCCTTTTATGATGACGACTTTGTCCATCTTGAGCCATGGCCGTATCTGATCGAGGATGTCTCTATAGATCATACCGATATTTTAATGGCACACCATGAAAAAAACAATGTTTTTTTCATGGTGGTACCTGAAAATTCGAATAAGACATGATAACAGGATGCCCAAGATCGACAGGATAATCTTGTTGATCCCGCAGATCATCGTCATCCTGTCCAATTCAACTCATAGGGTCTGATCCCATAATATTGACTTTTCGATAAAACGAAAACTATTGCAATATTGGCATTGAGTTTTCGATATAGTTTGAGTATAGTCTATCTATGATCCAAAGAGATGTGTATTTGAAGAAGATCAGGCCTTTCATCGACACTCCGGTGGTGAAGGTGCTCACTGGGATGCGCAGGTGCGGAAAGACTGTGTTGCTCGAACTCATCAAGATTGACTTGCGGTCCAGGGGCGTCGATCCGTCCCGGTTGTTGTCCATCAATTTTGAATCCTCGTTGGAGCCTTACTCTCGCAACCGGGAGGCGTGCCATGCCCATATTCGGGAATCCGCAGGAAGGGCGGGGGGGCGGCTGTATTTGTTCTTGGATGAGGTTCAGGAGCTTGAGGGCTGGGAGAAATTGGTAAACTCCTGTCTTGTCGATTTCGATATCGATATTTTCCTCACCGGTTCCAATGCGAGGATGTTGTCGGGGGAGTTGGCCACGTATCTGGGCGGGAGGTATGTGGAGATCAAGGTGTATCCTTTTTCCTTTCGGGAGGCCTATGAATCCCAGCGTGGCGGGCAAGTGTCTCTGTCCAAGGGCGATGCCTTTTTAAGGTATCTTGTCCTGGGTGGAATGCCTTTTTTGTACGGCCATTCCATCGATGACGCTTCGGCTAGGCAATACTTGGGCGACATTTTTGATTCCACCATCCTGAAGGATATCGCTCAGCGCAACAGGGTCAGGGACATCGATCAGTTGAGGCGTCTTATCCTTTTTTTGATCGCCAACGCGGGGAATACGTTTTCCTCCGCTTCGGTGATCCGCTATCTAAAGGGCGAGGGCAGGTCTCTGTCCACCGAAACGCTCTACAACTACCTTCGATATTGTATCGATTCCTGTTTGTTGCACCTTGTCCCCAGGGAGGATTTGCTGGGCAAGAGGCTGCTTGGTTTCCAGGAAAAGATCTATCTGACGGATCATGGCATCCGGCAGGCCATATATGGCAACAATCTGCGGGATATCGGGCAGACGCTTGAGAATATTGTGTACATGGAGCTGGTCCGCAGGGGGTATGATGTGAAGGTCGGGCGGGTGGGGACCTTGGAGGTTGATTTTTCCGCCCTCCGGGGTGGAGAAAAGCTCTATGTCCAGGTTGCGTATCTTTTAGCCGACGACACGACGATGGAAAGGGAGTTTGCCTCCCTGGAATCCATCCCGGACAACTATCCCAAGCTTGTCCTTTCCATGGACGAGATAGACCGAAGCAGAAACGGTATAATCCACAAGAATATCCGTGATTTTCTCCTGGAGTAGAGTCAATGCGGGGTCTGACCCCAAGTTGACCGCAATGAATATTGTAAAAATTCTCCAGTAAGTCTATAATATTCGTACTTGCAGGAGAAAATTGACAATATTATGAAGCCAATATCAATACCAATACCGATGCCAAGTTATGGATATCTTCTTGATATGTACCGGGAATATGCAAATCCCAAGGATAAGATTGCCCGGGAGTGCGAAAAGGGTAGGCTGGTGAGGCTTAAGCGTGGTCTATATGTAACGCGTGAGGCTTTGGATAAGGGCTTTCCTCCCGGCTTGATTGGGAACTGCTTGTACGGACCCTCGTATATTTCCTTTGCATACGCTCTTCAGTTGTATTCTATCATTCCGGAGTTGGCGCCCCATCCGACGTCGGCGACCTTCGCAAAGCGGCGGCAAAAGCGCTTCGATACTCCGCTTGGATCTTTTTTCTATCGAGATGTCGCTCAGGCGGCCTATTCTGAGGATGTCATCTATCTTTCCTCGGGTCCGTGGCGTTTTTTGGCGGCCACTGCGGAGAAGGCGCTCTGTGATGAATTGTCAATTAATTCCGAGGTTCGCAGCAAGAAGTCCTTGGAGATTCTTCTGTTTGAGAATTTGAGGATTGATACGACGGAATTTGAGAGGCTGGATTTGAAGCGATTGGCCTCTTTGGCGCCGTTATATAGAAGCGGAACGCTTGATGTTTTCCTTAGGTATATAGAGGGGTCAAGGTGATGAATAAAGCGCTTTTTGCGTTGCTTGAGGAGAAGGTTGGGCAAAATGGGGGTCTATGGGAGCGGGGATTGGCAGAAATAATCCAATCTGTCGCATTGTTGGGGCTTTCTCGAAGCAATTTTTTCAATATGGCGGCATTTTATGGTGGAACTGCTTTGAGGCTTCTCCATGGCTTGGATCGATTTTCCGAGGATTTGGATTTTTCGTTGTTGACGGAGAATTCCGACTTCCATTTGCAAGATTATTTTGGCTGCATTGCTGCGGAATTGAAGAGTTTTGGTTTTCCGGCGGAGGTGATGGGGAAGGAGAAGCGATTCGAGTCCACAACGGAATCGGCGTTCATTAAAGCGAATACGGTTACTCTCCTGATTTCCATAGGTGTTCCTGCTGATTTAATTGCGAGGTTTCACCAATCCTCGCTTACGAAGGTCAAAATCGAGGTTGATGTCAATCCGCCTGGCGGCGCCGATACTGTTTTTGAGTATGTGTATGATCCTGTTCCATTTTCCCTTCGGTCCTATGATCTTCCTTCGTTGTTCGCGGGAAAGTTGCACGCAGTTTTAGCCAGGGCTTGGGGAAATCGAGTAAAAGGAAGGGATTGGTATGATTTTATTTTCTATGTGAGGAAAGGAATCCCTCTTTCCTTGGGACATTTGGAAGCGCGTCTACGCCAGACGGGGCATTTCACTGAAACGGTTGCTTTGTCTCCGGAAAGGCTAAAACACTTGCTTCTTGGTAGGATATCTACTGTAGATTTTGTCAGTGCGCGACGAGATGTGGAGCGGTTTATCCCGAGACCTCAGGATCTTAATGTTTGGGATAAGGATTTTTTCTCTTCACTAGTTGATCGCATCAAATTTTCGTAGCGAATAGGACAGGATAATCCTGTTGATCCTGAAAATCATCGTTATCCTATCCCATTGAAAGTCAACTCATGGGGTCTGACCCCGAATTAACCTCCGACGATCACATCCAAGCTGAATCCGGCTTTGATGTCCTTGAGGTCTCCAAGGTAGTGTATCTCCGGCGGGGTGTACTCCTTCTTCTTTTCCTCTTCCTGCGATTCTTCTTCCATGATGGTCCTCTAGATCTGTTTTTTCTAAAATTTTCGTATTGCCCGTACTCTGCAGGGCTCGCTTTTTATCTGGTCTGTGCGTGCGCCGGTGCCCAGGTGGACCCGGTAGGTCCAGTATTGGTCCTTCTCTGAGGAGCTCCAGTAGGCCGAGGAGCTTAGACTTGCGTTGGTGAGGTGGGCGGAATACAGGGCGTACAGTTCATCCCGAGAGGGTAGGAACCAATCCCTAAAACCGCCGTAGGTCAGGTTGGCGCAGAGGGAAGCGGCGTAGGTTCCTGTGCCTTGGCTGGTGGTGATGCTTTGGGTGTTCGCTGATCCTGAGCCAATTTCTACATTATTTGCGCCGGTGGTCAGGTAGGTGGTTCCGTTGCTCCAGGATGCGGCGGAGGATTGGTCGCTAGGAGAGGCTTCGAGGTAGCGCCAGCCGTCGGTGTAGGAGCCTTTGTCGTAAAACACCACGCCTCTGGCAGGTCCTTCATCCCCCACCGCCGGCGCCGTCACTCCTATGGTCAACGAGAGTCCCGATGAAGACACGTTGAGGTTCGAGCTTCCTATCCACTGCACCTCGCCGGTACTCGCTCCGGCGGTGGCTATGAAGGTCATGAGGCCGGACACTTCCACGCCAACGCTTCCTTTCCAATAGTCGCCCTGGGGCGCCAGGGCGCCTTGCCCCCGCAGAACACCGTTCGAATCCAGGACGCGGATGTCCACCCAACTCACCAGCTGCCCCCACCCCGCCCTGGCGCCCGAACCCCCCAGCCCTCCAATCTGGACATCCACAACAAGCGCTTCGCCCAGACCGCAGCCCGCGAACCCCAAAAGCCCCGCAAGCCCAAGCGCGATGAGAACAGCTCTCCCATGCAAAATTGATCGTCCAAATACCATACTAAAACCCTCGTATTTTTCTATCGTTTAAGCAATTGATGCCGATATCCCTTAGTATGTACAAAGTCCTCCAGCTGTCAATACGACAGGATAACGATGATTCCCATGATCCACAGGTTGCCCCCAAAGAATCCTTCCTGTATATCCTCTCCCTCATGTTGATCCTGTCCAATTCCCCCAGAAACATTTTCTCACCGAATTTCATGCGGGCCCTCTTGCGTCCTGCCGATACTCTACCTAGAATGTTCAAACATTGAACATTCGGCGGGCCTAGGCCCCGGAATGGCGAAAAACGAGTAAAAATATACTAGACTGTGTGATCCTTCGCATTCGCCTTTCTCCGAACGCTCAGTTACATAGCCGCGCTCGCGAAGTGTCAGCGTGTTTCGGCCGCGATAGGTCGCCCGTGGCATGATGCATCACACTCTGTTGAAGCTAAAGAAATGCCAAAAATCATTACCAATAAAGTAAATAATGCATACCTATATGAACGATAAGAGTGGAAAAATACAGTAACGAATTTGTCTAGAAGTTTTCCAACTCGTCAAAGAATATCAATAAAACAATATCGGGTTTCCTGTGGAGCCTGTAAATATTTTTGTGTAAACGGCTCGATTCATAGCGGCACACGGTCGCCATAA
>VKGY01000032.1:24860-25926 GCA_008080685.1 Spirochaetota bacterium | reverse complement strand
TTGGACGATGGTGATGACAAGGAAGTCGGAGTAGGTGCCGGCTTGGAATATGTCATCATCCTCGTTCCGGAGAATGTGGACCTCGATGGGGATCGTCATCCCTGAGGAGGGAGTCTTGCCCAAGGAGCCGGAATTCCATGGCAGAGGCATGGGCTGAGGGGAGAAGCTGCCCAGGGATATTTGGTATTCCAACCTCTGGTTGGGGAACTCGCTGTTGATGAGAAAGCCCCCAGTGCCCGCGCCGGAAAGTGAAGATATCTGGATATTCCAGGACCTCATGTTGCTGTTGAGGGAGATTTCTCCCAGGTTCCAGAGGGTCTGGGTCTGGGGGGCCACGGTGCCAAGGTAAGATTGGATGGGCATGGTGATTTCGAACCGGTCTTCCACGTAGCCGACGAGGTTGATGTCCAGGGAAACCTGGGCGAAGGGGCAGGCGGTGGCGATTACCACAAGGAGCAGAAGGAGGGATCTTCGCGGGGCGTGGCGGCGGTTCATGGCCTGTCCTTTGCCGAATCGCCTATGGCGGCGAGGAATGCGTCGGCGTCGGTCTTGGAATGGATAAAGATATTGATGGGGTGGGGAGAGGGGTTCTTTTCGATATGGAGCGCATTGGCCAGGAGTTCGACCACCGCCTGTCCCTCGGGGAGGCCGTTGGGGTATGTGGGCTCCAAATCCTGTGAATCCTGAAAATCTTTGGTATCTTGTCTAATTGGCCCTTGCCCTTGGCCTCGGCCTTGACCATGCCGCAGGGCATCGCCCTGGAAGAGGACGATATCGCCCACATCGACCATGAGTCTTCCTCCCAAAAGGGAGGCTAAGGCAGAAAATCCATCCATACGGCACCCCCGGCTCAAGGGTTCAAACTTGAGCGCGGCTTGATAGAAGCTCCTCGGCTTTTTTAAGTAGACCTTCGAAATCCAAAGGCTTGGGAAAGAAAGCGTCGGCGCCGGCGGCAATCATGGAATCCCTGACATCCGCGCTGTCCAGACCTGTCATGGAAATGACAAAGGGCATGCCGATGGAAGGATCGAGGCGAATCCTAGTGCAAAGGCTGCGGCCGTCCATA
>VKGY01000032.1:18213-24828 GCA_008080685.1 Spirochaetota bacterium | reverse complement strand
TCGAAGCCGTCGAAGGCCTGGGCGACCCGGAGATGGGGCGATTTCCGCTCCACCAACCGCTTGAGAATGGTGTTGAGGTCGCGGTCGTCGTCCACGATGAGCACAAGGCCAGTATCCACATCGGCGTTCACTTCCACGTCGAGCTCGGCGGGAATCCGCATTTTCCTGGATTCCAGGAAGGCTACCAGGTCTTCGGCATAGACGCGGAACTGACCCCCGGGAGTGGTGAAAGCCTTGAGATGTCCGTTCTTGATCCAGTTGATCGCGGTCTGATTTACCACGCCGCAGAGGTTGGCCACCTCCAGGGCAGAGTAAATCCTGATCCGCTTTTCCGCTTTAGCCATGGGACATAAGCATAAAACATGGATTCCATAAAGTCTATACGATATTTTTCCCAAAACCCCCAGGCCGGCCCGGATGATTAGGCTTGCAATTTGAGCGCACTTTGCGTACCGTATCGCTTCATGAGCCTATTGCCCGACATCGAAAGCATCGCCGTCAACGAAATCTCCATCCTGCAAAGAATCGCCGCCGACCTGAGTGTCAAGGTGCCGCAGGTTTCGGCAGTCATCAGCCTGACCGCGGAAGGATGCACGGTCCCCTTCATCAGCCGCTACCGCAAGGAGCGGACCGGGAGCCTGGACGAAGTCCAGGTCAGGGACTGCGTCCACAAGTTCGAAAGCCTCAAGAACCTTGAGGAACGCCGGATCGAAGTCACCAAAGGCATTCACGCCCTGGGCAAGCTCGATCAAACCCTCTATGCGAACATCGCAAAAGCCTCAACCCTCACGGAGCTCGAAGATCTCTGGGCTCCCTTCAAGAAGAAGAAGAAAACCCGGGGCATGATGGCCCAGGAAAACTACGTACGGCAGGATGAGGAACACCCCGAACTCTCCGTGGCCGACGCCGCGGTGGCGATCGAAGGAGCGAAGGACATCCTCGCGGAGCGGGTATCCCAGGACATCGAAGCCCGCGCGGCGGTCAAGTCCTGGTATCTCAAGACAGGAAAACTGGTTACCAAAGGCGTGGGAGACGAGGCCGCCCGGGAGAAATCCACCTATCAGATGTATTGGGACTACTCCGAGCCAATCTCAACCCTGAAAAGCCATAGAGTCCTGGCGGTGAACCGCGCAGAGCGGGAAGGCGCCCTGGACGTGACCATAGAAGTAGATTCCGAAGGAGCCCTGGCGCGGCTTAAGGAAAGAGTCCTCATCAACAACCTCTACCACGCCGAAGCCATCGAGGGCGGGCTTGCCCGCCTCCTGTCCCCGGCGGTCATCCGGGAGATCAGATCCGACGCTATCGAGCACGCGGAGACCCACGCCATCGATGTGTTTTCCGAAAATCTCAAGAACCTCCTCATGCAACCGCCCCTCAAGGGCTCGCGGGTCCTGGGTATAGACCCGGGCATAAGGACGGGCACCAAGTGCGCGGCCTTGGACGAGACGGGGAAGTTCCTGGACTACTTCCTCATCAACCAGGAGACCAAGCCGGAAGAAGCCAAGAAGGCCATAGCCACCTCGGTCAAGAAGTTCAACATCGAGATCATAGCTGTGGGCAACGGCACCGCCAGCCATGAAGTCCAGGCGGTGGTGGCCGCCTCGATCGAGGAGAACGGCCTGATCTGCAAGTTCACTGCCGTGGATGAGGACGGAGCCTCGGTTTATTCAGCCTCGGACTTGGCCCGGGAAGAGTTCCCGGAGCTGGATCTTACGGTCCGAGGAGCCATCTCCATCGGTCGCAGGCTCCAGGATCCCTTGGCCGAGCTGGTCAAGATCGATCCCAAGAGCATAGGTGTGGGCCTGTACCAGCACGACGTAAACCAGAAGAAACTCACCGAGCGGCTGGACGAGGTGGTGGGATCCGTGGTCAACAAGGTCGGGGTCAATCTCAACACCGCCAGCTACGCGATCCTGAAGTACGTATCGGGCATCAACATGGGGCTGGCCAAGAAAATCGTCAAATTCCGGGAGGAAAAAGGGACGATCGGCTCCCGGTCCATGCTCATCGACATTCCCGGCATGGGGGCCAAGACCTTCGAGCAGTGCGCGGGCTTTCTCAAGATTCCCGAAAGTCCGGACGAGCTGGACAATACCTGGGTCCATCCCGAGAACTACGCCTTGGCGGCAGAGATCCTGGGATTCATAAAGGCCGGAGCCGATCCTTCCAAGGAACAGCGGGGCGCTTTGAAAGAAAAGTACCAGGTTGGCGACACAACCCTGGACGATATCATCGTTGAATTGAAGAAGCCCAACCGCGATCCCCGCGAAGACCTGCCGCCCCCCATCCTCCAGAAGGGCGTCCTCAAGTTCGAGGACCTCCAGGAAGGCATGAGGGTGACGGGCAAGGTCAAGAACGTGGTGGATTTTGGAGCCTTCATCGACATAGGCATCAAGGAGAGCGCCCTCATCCACGTGTCCGAGCTGTCCAACCAGTTCGTCAGGGACCCGATGGAGGTGATCAAGGTCGGGGACGTGAAGGAGTTCGTGATCATCAGCCTCGACCCGGCCCGTCGCAGGATAGGACTTTCACTGAAGGCGGCGAAGCAGAAGGGGCAGGATGAGAAAAAAGGACAGGATACCAGGATAGGGCAAGATCAACAGGAAAAGCCGGAGCCCCGTCGGATAGTCCGCGTGGCGGCCCGGAGGAACGAGGGCCCCCGGAACAGGCCCGAGCCGAGACCGGCGCCCGAACCAAGGCAGAACTCCGAGCCTAGGCCCGCGCCCGAGCAGAGGCGGGCTTCCGAACCGAGGCGGGACGCGGCCCCGGCGAATCGCGGCTTCCAGCCCAACCGGGACAGAGACAGGGATCGCGACCGCAGGCTCAAGGAAGACGATGGCATGACCTACAACCCCTTCGCTGACCTGCTGAAGAAGCGGAAATAGAAAAATTGAAGCTTCTCTTGCCTAAGCTTCGATTCTTTGCTATTGTGTAATTGCCCCGATACGGTATTCGGAGCCGGACCCTTTGCCGCAACCCCCCAACCCCCGCGGCGACCCTACCCCCGGTCTTCGATATCGTAACGGGGCTTTTTTTGCCCTTCGTTGATTCTTTGGGGAGGCTGCAAGGTTATTTCCCCGGAGATGTTCTTCAATTTCACCTCCAACTATGGCGATAAAAGAATCCCCATCTTGTTCGGACTTTGAGTCTTCTTCCTGTTTTTGCCGACTGGCTCAAAGTGGGAAAGAAAGGAATGCTTATTCCGGGCTTCAGCCTTTGATTGGCCTTCAGCACGACGGCTATCAATCTGCCGTGGGCGGCGCTTCGGGCAAGGTTTTGCATGTGCTCTTCGATTCTTGGATACTGTTTCTGCATAGCGGGAAAGATAGATTCCTTCCTGAGAGTTTCTTGCTATCTCTCGATACAGGCTTGAAATGTGTTTCTTTAGAATCCTGGCAATACAATCGATTGTCAGTTCTTTATCGATAAAGACTTGTAGCGCATCGCGTTCATCACTGGTAAAGTGTCGGTACGGCATCGTCGTCCTCCTGGTTCGATGTAGTTGTGGTAACCACATTCTACCAGAGAACACGGTGCCATTCTCTATCCCTCTATTCGCACTTCAGATTTGAACTGGCGCTTCATAAAAAATCAAGTTCCCAGTATATCACGGTTTAGAGTCAATTAGTGGGGTCTGACCCCATGTTGAGCAGGATCCTGTAAATCCTGGATATCCTGTTATCTTGTCTTTATTTATGTAAGGGTAGATTGATAGGATGGCGGAACCGCGTGGCGTATTGGGAGGCGCAGGCGGCAGGATAAAAAGGAAGATTTGCACTTGACACCTGTGTTTCGCCGTGTAAGACTCGTGAAACAATAGTTTCGAAATACGGAGACACCAAGGTTTCAAGGTTCTCAAAAGGCAAGGCACTATGATTCTCGCAAAAATCAAGAAAAAACTGCCCGAAATGGCCCCGGGCTTCCGCAAGATAGGGGCGTATATCCTTGATCACGAGCAGTCCGTCGCCTTTTCCTCGATTTACAACATCAGCGAAGTCATCGGAGTGAGCAACGCCACCCTGGTTCGGTTCGCTAAAAGCCTAGGGCTGAGCGGCTACCAGGAGTTCAAGCGGGAAATCCAAGAGGAAATGCGGTATAGGCTTTCCCCCTTCGAAAAGGTTGCCCTCCAGGAATTGGACACCCTGCCTGCGGAAAAGCGGCTTCAAAAATTGTTCCAGAACGAAATCAACAATCTTCGCATTACTTCGGAAGCTATGAAGATCGATGATGTATTGAGGATCGTCTCCAGGATCTACGAGGCGCGGAAGGTTTTCGCCTCGGGGTTCGGTGCCACTGCCCATGTCGTGAAAGCCTTCCAATATGCCTTCACGGGCTCCCTCAACAAGGAAATGTCCATGGTGACCGGCTCGGTTTCGGATTATTCGCCGTCGCTGAAGTTCTTCGGCAAGGACGACATCATGCTTCTCATGACCTTTCCGCCCTATTCCGACGAGGTGCGCCATGTGGCCAAGGTCGTGAAGGAGAGGGGCGGCACCTTGATTCTTTTCACCGATTCGGCGGCCTGCCCAGTCTACCACCTCGCGGAAACGGTGGTGAAGTGTTCCACCAATTCCCTGGTCCTGGCCAACTCCTATGTAAGCCTGCTCTGCACCCTCAACATCATCGTCCACATGTTGTTCCTATGTTCCAAGGACACGTCCATAGAAAGCATGCGGGAAACCATCTCCATGCAGGAGAACGGCTATATAACCATCCAAGAACCGTATTGAAATCGGTCCAGCGAGGTCGCGTAGCGGCCTTCAGAATACACCTTTTCCATGGAGGAAATTGGCATGAAGAAAGTAATCGCCATCCTGTTCGCAGCCCTGATCTTGGGCACGAGCACCTTCGCCCAAGCGAAGGGACCGGCGTTGCGCAACCGCGATCCGGAAACCCTGGTCTTTGTCCTTGCGGCTGTGCCCCAGCCCCTGGATCCGAACATCTACACCACCCTGAACGAAGCCCAGATCATGCGCGAGATCAACGAGACGCTGATGGGAATGACACCGGACTACAAATTCTACCCCATGCTCGCCGAAGTAGTCCCCACTCTGGAAAACGGCCTTGTCTCCAAGGATGGCTCGATTTACACCCTCAAGCTCCGCAAGGGTGTGAAGTTCCACAACGGCAACGAGTTCAACGCCGACGACGTGGTGTTCTCCTTCAACCGCATCCTGCACCACCCCAAGTCCTCGTCCAAGTCCATGTTCTCCTCAATCCTCTCGGTGGAAAAAGTCGATTCCCACACCGTGAAGATCACCTGGGGAAGGCTTAGAAACCCCGAAGACGCCACCGTCCCCCTCACCTCCTGGGCCGACAGGGCCAAATATATGGTAGCCTCTCCCTACGGACCGGCGCTCAATATCCTGGCCCACTATTGCTCCGGCATCGAGGACAAGGAAACCGTGGAAGCCGCTGGCGCCGACTACGGCACCAAGGTAGTGACCGGAACCGGACCCTATAAGTTTGTCTCCTGGCCCAATCCCCAGGAAGTCAACGTAACCCGCAACGACGCCTGGTGGGGCGACGCCAAGACCCTGGCCTTCAAGAACATCCAGTTCCGGGCCATGTCCGAGCAGCCCCAGGTCAACAACGTCCTCATCACCGGCGAAGTCGACATGGCCTTCAACCTCTCCAGGCTCGACACCAAGAGCATCGAGAAGGCGGGGATCAACATCACCTCCAAGCCGGGACTCACCATCTGGTACGGCGTTTTCAACATGAACTCCAACCTGGTGGGACAGAAGATGAACGGCAAACTCGACCTCTCCGGCGCCTACACCGAGAGCGACACCACCAAGCTCCGAAGGGCGATTTTCTACTCCATCAACTCCGTGCCCTTCATCCGCCAGGTAGACCTCTTCAACGGCCATGCCATCCCCGCGAACCAGATGATGCAGCCCGGATTCCTGGGCCATGTGACCAGCGCCCCCGCTGGATCCCCATTCGCGGAGTTCAACGAGAGGTCCTGGTACTTCAACCGCGACAAGGCCAAGGCCGAGTTCGCCTCCATCAGCCCTGAGTTCAAGGCCAAGTTGGTTCCCGAGTCCATCACCCTCGTGGTGGGCAACATCACTGACCGGGTGAAGATCGCCAACAACGTCAAGGACCAGGTCAAGACCACCCTGGGCGTAGACCTCATCAAGGTAATTCCCATGGTCAACGCCCAGATCATCCAAATGTCAAAGACCGGCGACGGCTACGACATGGTAGTGACCGGCTGGTTCACCCCCACGGGAGACCCGGACTACACCTGCATCATCTACAACGGCGACTCCATCGGCACGGGAATGAACGGCGCCCTCTACAACAACGACATTGTCAACGCCAACATCGCCACTGGCCGCTACACCCAGGACCAGGCAGCCCGCAAGGTAGCCTACGACAAGGTCCAGACCCAGCTCATGACCGACAAGCCGTATTTCCCGATGGTGTATGAGAACGTCCTCTTTGGAACCCATCCCCGCGTCGGGAACATCGACCGGGCGATTTTCGGAACCAAGCTTGTAGACCTTCATCTGCTGACCAAGCAGTTCTAACCGAAGGAAGGCAAGGCCGGGGGAAAAGCACTGAAGGGCTTACCCGGCCGCCTTTCCGCTTCCCGGAGGGCCGGCG
>VKGY01000032.1:0-18162 GCA_008080685.1 Spirochaetota bacterium | reverse complement strand
GGCGTTTTTCCCTCGGACCTTCCACGTATGAGCAAATACCTTTTGCGCCGAATTTTCATGCTGGTGCCCGTCCTTTTCGGGGTCACCCTTATTGTGTTCGGCCTGTTGTACATTACCCCCTCCGATCCAGCGCAGATGATGCTGGGTCCCAACGCCACGCCTGCAGCCTATACCCAAATGAAGGCTGACATGGGGCTGGACAAGCCGTTTGTTGTCCAGTACATCCGCTTTCTCTTCGGCTACCAGCACCCGATTTTCGGCTACAAAGGCCTCCTTTTCGGCGACCTGGGCCGCTCTTACATCTCAAACAGGAATGTCTTCGAACTTATCCTGAGTTCGTTTCCCAATACCCTCATCCTAGCCGCAGGAGCCCTTTTCCTCGCCCTGGTCATAGGAGTGCCCATAGGCATACTCTCGGCCACACGGCATTACTCGGCCTGGGACATGGTTTTCACCGTCTTTGCCTTGCTGGGGGCTTCTATGCCTGTATTCTGGGCAGCCATGGTCCTCATCTACACCTTCGCCAACAATCTGCGCATCTTCCCCGCCATGTCGAATCCTCGGGATTTCATGTCCCTCGTGCTGCCCATCGTCACCTTGAGCATGTATTCCATGGCCATCATCATGCGCATGACCCGCTCCTCCATGCTTGACGTGATGGAGCAGGACTATATCCGCACCGCCCGTGTCAAAGGCATGGACGAGAAAGTGGTCATCTTCAAGCACGCCCTGCGCAACGCCCTCATCCCCGTGGTCACCGTGGCCGGCCTCCAGTTCGGCCAACTCTTGGGGGGTGCGGTGCTCACGGAAAAGATCTTCTCCTACCCAGGCCTGGGTTCCATCATGGTGGACGCGATCTACCAGAAGGACACGCCCCAGATCCTCGGATCGGTCTGCTTCATAGCCCTGACCTTCACCATCATCAACCTTCTGGTGGACATTCTCTACGGTTTCATCGATCCGCGCATCAAGTCCACCTTCGGCAGAAAGAAGGCCAAACCGGCCGCCGCAAGGAGCCGCGCATGAACCCCAACCTCCAGAGATTCCTCAAGCGAAGCGCGAGAAACTTCGGCCAATTCTGGCGCCAGCTCTCCAGGAACAAGCTCGCCGTGGTCAGTCTGGCCATGGTGATCGCCTTCGGCCTGGTGGCAATCTTCGCCGACCTGCTCTACGAGTACGACTTCGTCACGTCCAACTCCCTGGAAAACGCCCTCCTCAAGCCTGGAGAGAGCGGCATCGTGTACTACCAGGAGAAGGACATCGAGCACACCTACATCCTGGGCTCGGACAACTACGGCCGGGACATCCTGGGCCGGCTGGTCCACGGAGCCCGGGTCTCCATGATCATAGGCTTCGCCACCGTAGCCATAGCCATCCTCATAGGGGGAGTCCTTGGCGCCATCGCGGGCTACAAGGGCGGACTTTTCGACACCCTCATCATGCGGGCCACGGACATCCTCCTTTCCATCCCGACCATCCTCCTAGCCATCGCCATCGTGGCGGCCCTGGGGAACTCCTTCTTCAACCTCCTCATCGCCATCGCCACCTCCATGATCCCAGGCTATATCCGGATTGTCCGGGCTTCCATCATCCAGGTGAAGGACCAGGAGTTTGTCGAGGCCGCGCGCTGCATCGGCGCTGGAGACTTGCGCATCGTCCTGCGGCACATCCTGCCCAACATCACCAGTCCCATCATCGTCCAGGCCACCTTGAACGTAGGCTCGGCCATCAACTGGGCGGCCTCCCTCTCCTTCCTCGGCCTGGGCATCCTTCCGCCCAAGCCCGAGTGGGGAAACATGCTTTCCGAGGCCAGGGAATTCATCCAGTACGCCCCCCACCTCCTGTTCGCGCCGGGGATCACCATTCTCCTGACCGTGCTGGCGTACAATCTCATCGGCGACGGGCTGCGCGACGCCCTGGACCCCAAGCTGAAGCGTTAGGCGGACACAATGGAAAAAATACTAGAGATAAAGGACCTGGAGGTCCGCTATTATTCGGACAGGAAAACGGTCCGGGCGGTCAACGGCCTGGATCTGGATCTTTCGCCGGGCAAGGTGCTGGGGCTGGTGGGAGAAACCGGGGCGGGCAAGACTACCCTGGCCCTCTCGATCCTCAACATGATCCGGGCTCCCCAGGGCAAGATCGAGGCGGGCTCCATTTCCTTCGCAGGAAAGGATGTCCTTTCCATGTCCAAGCACGAGCTGCGGGACATGAGGGGCAAGGATGTGGCTATGATCTTCCAGGATCCCATGACCGCCCTCAATCCCGTCCTCTCCGTGGGCGAACAGATCGCCGAGACGGTGCTGAAGCACGAGGGCCTCACCAAGGACCAGGCGTGGAAAAGGGCCGAGGAGATGCTCCTGACCGTAGGCATTCCCGCCGAGCGGTCCAAGGACTATCCCCATCAGTTTTCAGGGGGCATGAAGCAGCGGGTTGTCATAGCCCTGGCCTTGGCCTGCAATCCCAAGCTACTCCTGGCCGACGAGCCGACCACGGCCTTGGACGTCACCATCCAGGCCCAGGTCCTTGACCTTATGCGCACCTTAATACGGGACAACGGCACTTCTGTGCTCTTCATCACCCATTCCTTGGGCCTGGTGGCGGAAAACTGCGACGAAGTGGCCACCATGTACGCCGGGGAAATCGTGGAATACGGAACCATCGACCAGGTTTTCGGCAAGGCCCTCCATCCCTATACCCAGGGACTTTTCGGTTCCCTGCCCGACCTGAGCGAGGCGACCAAGCGGCTCAAGCCGATTCCGGGCCTCATGCCCGATCCCACGGCCCTTCCGGCGGGCTGTTTCTTCGAGCCCCGTTGTCCCTACGCCATGGAAGTCTGCAAGGCCGCCCATCCCAAGGATATCGACGTGGGCGGACACCTGGTCAAATGCCACCTCTTCGACAAGGAAGGCGGGGCGGGGAGGAAGGCATGAGCGCGAAAAAAGAAAAGACTGTCCGGGGCGCCGAGGGGACTCCCATCCTGGCGGTGAAGAACCTCAAGAAGTATTTCCATACCGCGAGAGGGAATCTCCACGCCGTGGACGATATCAGCTTCGACATCGCCAAGGGCAAGACTCTGGGCATGGTGGGAGAGTCGGGCTGCGGAAAGTCCACCACGGGCCGGCTCTTGGTCAGGCTCCACGAGGCCACCGCGGGCTCCATAATCTACGACGGCCAGGAAGTGACCAAGGCCGACCCCGCGGCCTTGAAGCTGCTCCGCACCAGGATGCAGATGATCTTCCAGGATCCCTATTCATCCATCAATCCGCGGCACACCGTGGCCAACATCATAGGCGAGCCTTTGAAGATCCACGGGAAGGTTAAGAGCACCTCGGAATACGAAGACAGGGTGAAAGAGCTCATGGACACCGTGGGGCTGGCCCAGAGGCTCTACGATGCCTATCCCCACGAATTGGACGGGGGCCGGCGCCAGAGGATTGGCATAGCCCGCGCCCTCTCCCTCGACCCCGAGTTCATCGTCTGCGACGAGCCGGTGAGCGCCTTGGACGTTTCCATCCAGGCCCAGATCCTCAACCTTCTCATGGACTTGCAGGACAAGCTGGGCCTCACCTATCTCTTCATCACCCACGACCTCTCGGTGGTCAAGCACATTTCCGACGACATCGTCATCATGTACATGGGGCAGATTGTGGAGCGGGGTCCCACGGAGCCCCTCTTTGAAAAGCCCATCCATCCCTACGGCCGGGCCCTGCTTTCGGCCATACCCATCCCAAAGCTCAACTCACGGAAAGAACGCATCATCCTGAAGAGCGAGGTCAGCTCGCCCATAGATCCCAAGCCGGTCTGCCGATTCGCCCCCCGGTGCATCCATGCCCGGGCGGAGTGCCTGGCATCCGATCCGGCATTGAGGGAAGTGGCTCCCGGGCGTTTTGTCGCCTGCCACTTCGCCGAAGAATTTGTTTGACAAGGAGCACGAGCATGGTACCCAACGCCACGCAACTTGAGCGCTTCAGGGCGCTTACCCAAATCCCCGGCATCGCCGCCCATGAAATGCGGGTCCGGGAGTACATGAAAAAAGAACTGGCCAAGCATGCCGACGAGCTTGTCTTCGACAAGTTGGGCAGCGTCTTCGCGGTGAAGAAGTCCAAGAAACCCGGGGCTCCCAAGCTTATGATGTCCGGCCACATGGACGAAGTGGGCTTTGTGGTAAAGCAGATCACCCCCAAGGGGCTCATCAAGTTCTTCCCCCTGGGACGGACCTGGGAGCACGTGGTCATGGCCCAGAGGGTCATGGTCTACTCAAGCCTCTCTGGCCAGGGCTTTCCCGGCGCCGTAGCCTCGATCCCTCCCCACCTTCTCCCCGAGGACGCGGCGAAAAAGCTTCTCTCCATTGATCAGATGTTGATCGACATAGGCGCGGCAAGCCGCGAGGAAGTCTTGGAGGCGGGTATCCGCCCTGGGGACATGATTGTGGTGGACGGGCCTTTCGTTCCCCTTTTCGGGGGCAAGAAACTCCTGTCCAAGGCCTGGGACAACCGCTTCGGCTGCGCCATGGCCATGGATGTCCTGGAGTCTGTGGCGGGAGAGGACCTGGGGGTGGATCTCTACATAGGCGCCACGGTCCAAGAGGAATCGGGCTTGCGGGGGGCGAAGACCTCGGCCTTCATGATCGAGCCGGATCTCTCCCTGGTCTTCGAATCCTCCGCCGCGGGGGACAACACGGGGGATGCGGAGGAAATGGGCCAACAGGGCAAGGGTGTCCTCATGCGCTTCGTGGACAGGACCTCCATCACCCACCGGGGGCTTTTCATGTACGCCACGGGACTCTGCGAGAAAAAGCGGATTCCCTTCCAGTATTTCATGGCCTTGGGGGGCACGGACGCAGGCGAGATCCACACGTCCCGGGCGGGATGCCCCTCCATGACCGTGGGGGTTCCGTCGCGCTATATCCACACCAATTCTTCCATAATGGATTATAGGGATTACGCGGCGGCCAAGGATTTCTCCTTGGCTTTCCTGAGGTCCATGGATCGAGAGGTCTTCGAGCGGGATATTCTCAGCTACAGCCGCTAGAGGCCGGAGGGGCGGATGGGTTTTGTTCCGATTTTCGATCTCCACGCCGATGTCTTCATGGATCTGGTGCGCCGGGGTTCGGGGCCGGAGCTTGAAGCCCGGCACTTGCGGCGCATGAGGGCGGGCGGAATCGCGGGCGCGGGGCTGATTGACTGCCGCATGGCGGGGGAGTCCTCCGAGCCTGGGGATTTCGAGCGCTTTATCCGCACCGTGCGCCTCGAGCTTGAGGCAGCGGGGGACAGGGTCCTTGTGGCGAAGACCGCGGCGGACCTGGACAAGGTCTTCTTGGCCGCCCAAGGCTTGGACGATTCCGGTGATTCCGGCGATTCAGGCGGGGCCCGCAGGCCTGCGCCCTTCGCCGTAGTCGTGGGCTACGAGGGCCTCAATCCCGCCTTGGGCGACCTGTCCTGGATCGAACGCCTGCACCGCGAGGCCCATGTGCGGATCGCCGCCATTACCCACAACAACGACAACCCATTCGGCGCCGGCGCTCTTGGCGCCTCGGGGCCCGAGGGACCAAGGGGCCTTACGGAGCTTGGCTGCGCCGCCGTGGCGAAGATGAATGAACTCGGCATCCTCATCGACATGGCCCACGCAAGCCCGCAAACCCGGAAGGACGTCCTGGCCGCATCCACCCGACCGGTCATGCTCTCCCATACTTCCGCCAAAGCGGTGTATGACAACGGGCGGAACTTGGACGACCGGGAAATGAGGGCGATCGCCGATCGGGGCGGCCTTTTGGGCTGCATGACGAGCCCCGCGGCCTTGGCGCCCTTGGAAGACCGGAACAACCACAGCCTTGGGCGATACATGGCCCACCTCGCGCACATGATCGATGCCGCGGGAGTGGAACATGTTGGCCTTGGCATGCATTTTTGCGAATATCTCTATACTGAGGAACAATATCCGCCGGTGCGCGGTCTTGAGGACGCATCGAAGGCCCAGGCGATCCTGGATGCCCTCCGAGGCCTGGGGTATTCGGAGGGGGACATAGAAAAAATCGCCTTCAGGAACTTCCTGAGGGTTTTCGCCGGCTAGGGCTAAGGTTAGGGCTAAGGTTAGGGCTAAGGTTAGGGCGGGCGCGAGGGCTTGAGCCCCAGCCCGCCCTGTTGGTTCTCAGGCTATGGGGTCCGTGTGGTTTCCGCTGCGGAGCCTATGGATGAACTGGATGTTCTTTTCCAAGAGCATGGCGTAGAGCTTCTCGCCCTTTTCCTTGGTGGCCTTGGTGGAGTCTCCGTTCATGGCGTCCGGATAGCGCTGTTCCACTTGGCCGGGGCCGGAAAGGGGAAGGCAGAAGGCCTTCTTCATGTGGACGCCGCGCTTGGAATCGTCCACCAGGGATGCGTCGATGGCCAGGACGGCGGAGGTTTCGTCCTCTCCCGCATGGCCTTGGGTGGAGCATATCTTGAGGATGTCCGAGGCGAAGGTAGCCCACCAGCTCAAGGTGAGGACGGTTCCTCCCTGGGCGGCGACCATGTCCGAGGCTAGGGTGAGGGATGCGATGTTGCCCCCGTGGCCGTTCATGAACACAATGTATTTCGCTCCCCAACGGACGAAGCCGCAGGCTATCTCGCTGTAGAGCGAGATGAGGGTCTCGGCGGGGAGGGTGATGGTGCCGGGGAATTTGGCCAGGGAAGGGGTGTAGCCGTAGTTCAGGATGGGGGCGATGAGGATTTCATCGCCGATTTCGGCTTCCAGGTCGGCGCACATGCGCTCGGGGATGATGTTGTCGGTTCCGAGGGGGCAGTGCATGCCGTGGGCTTCAAGGCTGCCTACGGGGATTACGACCGTATCGATCTTGCCGGACAATTCCGCATAACGCGCGGAGGTAAGGTTGGATATGTACATATCGCAAGTATAGGCGCGGGGAGGAAATTATGGCAAGGCAGAGGGCGAGGGATCTCGGGGTGGAGATAGGCATTTTCGATACGGGATCCCGGAACGCCATAACCGATGTGCCGGGTGTGGGCGTAGGGCATTCGACCCTGATAGCGGGAGAGGGAGCCCTGGCGCCGGGCAAGGGCCCGGTCCGTACGGGCGTGACGGTGATCCTGCCCCACGGGGGCAACCTGTTCAGGGAGAAGGTCCAGGCGGGCTGCTTTGTCCTCAATGGCTTTGGGAAATCCGCGGGCCTCCACCAGATCCAGGAGCTGGGCACCATCGAGACACCCATCGCCCTCACCAACACCTTATCGGTGCCGCAGGTAGCCGATGCCTTGATCGGCTACGCCTGCGCCCAAAGCCCGGAGATCGGCATCACCACCGGGACGGTCAACGCGGTGGTGGGGGACATCAACGATGGGTTTTTGAACGACATCCAAGGCCGGCACGTCAAGGAGGAACACCTGCTCGAGGCCCTCGAGGCGGCGAAGCAAAATCTCACTTCAGGCGGCCTTCCTGCGGAAGGCAACGTGGGCGGCGGAACCGGCTGCTCCTGCCTAGGGTTCAAGGGGGGGATAGGCACCTCCTCGCGCAGGCTCCCGGCGCGCCTGGGGGGCTGGATCCTGGGCGTCCTAGTCCAAACCAACTTCGGAGGCATCTTAAGCGTCAACGGCGCGCCGGTGGGCCGGGAACTGGGGATTTTCGACTTCAGCCCGCCCAAAAGTCAATTCCTGGGGTCAGACCCCAATAATTGCCTTGGGTCCTGCATGGTGGTGATCGCCACGGACGCTCCGGCGGACTCGCGGCAGCTCGCCAGGATGGCGAGGCGGGGAGGGCTTGGCATGGCCAGGACGGGCTTTTATTCCTCCAGCGGCTCAGGGGACTTTTTCATCGCCTTCAGCGTGGCGAATCCCGCGCCCCACCGGGGCGAAGGCCTTGCTCCCTTATACCGCACAGTCATGCAGGACGAGGCCCTGTCCGCCCTCTTCGCCGCCCAGGCGGAGGCGATCGAGGAAGCGGTGATCAATTCCCTCTTCGCGGCGGAGACCATGGTAGGCCGGGACGGCAACAGGCGCATTGCCTTGCCCCTGGAGGAAACATTGGCGATACTCGACCGCTGTCATGCCCGGGGCTGGGCCGGTCGGCTGCCCCGGGCCTTCTGAAGGATTTTTTGAAGCTTTAGGCCGCAACCAGCCGCCGCGATCGAAGGTATATCCAGGTAACGACGATCGCGGCGCTCCCGGATATAGCCTCGGGACGCCTCGTGGAATACGAGGAAGCCCCATGTTTCACAATACACAAGCGCTACAAAGCGCGGTTAACGCCAAGCACGGCCGATTGCGGATGGCCACCCTCTTCGCCGTCTCCGACCTGGCCGCGGTGCTGATAAGTTTCGGCATCGGATTCTTCATCGTAAACGCCCTGGACAAGACGGCCATCAATTTCAAGTCCTTTGTGCTCTATTGGCCCTACCTTCCCTTTTTCATCCTGGAATTGTGGATTTTCGGCCTCTATCCCGGCATAGCCTACGCCCAGGCCGAGGAGCTGCGGCGCTTCGCCCTGGCCTCCTTCATCGGCCACGCGGGAGTCCTCATCGCCTTGAGCATCCAGGAGAGGGACGATCTCTACATCTCCCTGGCCTTCACCCTTTCCTTCGTGGCGAGCATCCCCCTCTTCGTCGGCATCAGGGCCATGGCGCGGCGCCATTTCAGCACATCGCGTTTTTGGGGGGTTCCGGCGGCGGTCTTCGGCGGTGGGAAGATCGGAAGATCCGTGGTGGACAAGCTCCTGGACAAGCCCGCGATCGGCCTGGTGCCTGCGGCGATATTCGACGACAACGCGAAACCGGGCGAACGGTACCGAGGCATACCGATTTTCCGCGGCCTGACCCAGGGCGAGGAGTTCAGGAGAAAATCGGGAATCAACACAGCCATCGCGGCCACCCCCAAGGCAGGCGCCTATCTCTCCGGGTTCAAGTACAGCATCACGGTTCCCAACCTTGAAGGCATGCCCAGCCTTTGGACCTCCGTGCGGGACATGGACGGGATTCTCGGCCTGTACAACGACCGCAACCTCCTCAAACCCAGCAACCTCTTCCTCAAGCGGGTCATGGACATCTCCCTTTCCCTGATCCTGGGCCTTTTGGCCCTTCCCCTTATGGCCGTGATCGCCCTCCTTGTCCGCCTAGGATCTCCGGGGCCGGCCTTTTACGCCCACACAAGGCTTGGAAGGTTTGGCAGGCCCATAAAGGTATACAAATTCCGGACCATGTACCGCGACGCCGACGCCCGGCTTAAGACCCTCTTGGCCCAGGATTCCGCCATCCGGGAGGAATGGGAGGTTGAAGGATGATCCCCGGGTCACGAAATTGGGCAAATTCCTCCGCGCCTCGAGCTTGGACGAATTGCCCCAGATATGGAATGTCCTCAAGGGGGACATGAGCCTCGTGGGGCCGCGTCCCATCGTACAGGGCGAAGTGGACAAGTACGGGGACGCCTATCCGATGGTGGCCAGCGTCCACCCCGGCGTGTCCGGATACTGGCAGGTCTCCGGAAGATCGGAGACGGATTACGAAGAGCGGGTGGCCCTCGATCTCTATTACATCAGAAGCTGGTCGGTCTGGCTTGATCTGTATATCGCCTTCAAGACTGCATCGGTGATCCTTGGGGGCAAAGGTGCCTATTGAACGTTTCCTCTCTAGACGATTCCCAGGCCTTTTGGCCATTTGCCTTTTCGCCGCCTCCCAGGGCTACGGGCAGGAAGCGGTCTCCCTGGCCGCCTACGTTCCCCGCCTCTACGAAGCTCAGCGCGCCGAAGTCCTTGAGGGGCGGAGCCTCATACGGGACGCAGGAATAGACAGGCAGTTCCGATTCCTGGGAAAATCGCCAGAAGCCGAGGGATTGAGGCGGGAGGCTTTGGCCGCCCCGAAGGGGCTTCTCTTGGAAGGGCTGTTCCTTATTCCCAGCGCGAAGGTTTCCGACGACTTTCTACTCCGCATGGTGAATCGCCTCGCCCAGGTGGAAACCCTCTCGGGGGTGACCTATTTTTCCCATACAAGGAAAAAAGTGACCGTACTTTTCGACCAGGTGTTCCGGGTGGAAGCGGCTGGCTCGAAGTCGCCCTTGGCCGGCAAATCCTACGCCGCCATGCCCCTTTCCGACACCTCGGTCATCCATATACGGGACGTGAATTTTGGCTCCACATGGTATGAGACCAAGATCGGCCCTCTTCCAAGCCTTCGACGCCCGGGGCTTCGAGCTTCGCTTCCTGGCGGAGGTTGTAACCGAAGGCATCCTGTTCTCCGGCCTTTTCATGGGCGAACCCTCCCCCCTGGCCTCATCCTTCGTGGACATCTATTCCGCCGTGGAAAAGCGCATGAGGGCCATCCAGGGCTGGATACTCGCCTCGGTGGGCCCATGAGCAATTTCATCTACGCAAGCCTCTCCGGCTTTCTCAACATCCTCACCCCCATCATCACCTATCCCTATATCGCCCGGGTCCTGGGGCCTGAAAAGCTGGGGCTCTTAGGCGTGGCGGGCGCCCTGTCCAACTATTTTATCGTCCTCTCCCTCCTCGGCCTGCCGATCTACGGCGTCAGGGCGGTAGCCCGGGCTTCTCGGAATCCAAAAGCCCTCGCTTCCGTCACAGGAGAGCTGATCTCCCTGGGGACGATCTCCGCGGCGATTTCCTTCGGCGCCTATGTCATCGCGATCCTCCTCGTGCCCGCCTATCGGTCCGAGTTCGCGCTCTTCCTTATATTCGGCCTGGGCGTGCCCGCCGCGGCGTTGAACGTGGAATGGTTTTTCCAGGGAATGGAAAAATTCAAATTCATCGGCCTCAGGAACGTGGCCGTCAAGGCAGGCTTCGTGGCCGCATTGTTTTTCTTTGTCAGGGAAGGAGAAGACTACCGCGCGTACGCCTCCCTCTTTTCCATCGCCCTGGCCGTCAACGCCGGGATCAACCTTAGGGCGGCCAGAAAGCTCGCCCCTTTCCGACTCTTCCGGTCTCCGCCCTGGAGACACCTGAGGCCCATGGCCCTCTTCGGACTCTTCCTCTTCGCCCTTTCAGCCTATGCGAATTTGGATTTACTGTTTCTCGGACTCCTGTCCAACGAAAGGGAGGCGGGATATTACTCGGTGGCCATACGCCTGGTCCGGATGGTTGCGGCATTGGCAGCGACGGCCGGTACTGTCCTCCTGCCGCGGCTCTCCTTCGTGGTCGACCGGGATCCGAAAGAGTACCTAAGGCTATTGCGCCATTCCTCGACCTACATCCTCATGTTCGCCCTGCCCGCCGCGGCGGGGCTATTGTCCGTGGCCGACGATGCCGCCCTGGTGTTCGCCGGACCAGGCTTCAGGGGGGTCGAGGATTCGCTCAAGATCCTCGCCTTTGTCATACCCGTCTTCGCCGCCTCGAACTTCCTCCAAATACAAGTCCTTGTGCCAAAGGGAAAAGAAAAGGCAATGACCGTGTCTTTCGGCCTGGGCGCCGGGGCGGCCGCCCTGGCGCTCGCGCTCCTTACTAAGCCCTACGGCCAAATAGGGGCATCCATCGGCATGGTCCTGGGAGAAATCGTGGTGCTCGTCGCCCATGCGAAGCTGTGCGGCAAGGACCAGCTCCATCGCATCCTCGATGGGCGGAGGATCCTTTCCTACGCCGTCGGCGCTGTGTTGGTCTATTTCGTCGCGCGGTTTCCGCGGCTCTTCTTCGAAGCCGGGTTCCTCCGCCTCGCCCTCTCCGCGGTCTTGGGAGGAGGGGGTTTCGCCCTCTTCCTCTTCGGCCTTGGGGATCCGTACCTGAAAGCCGCCCTAAGAACCAAGAAGACCCTTGGAAACGAGGAGCCGGGACCCGATTCGGCGCGGAAGAAGACGGTCTTGCATGTCATCAATTCCCTGGCGTCAGGAGGGGCTGAGAAATTCCTTTCCGAGCTCCTTCCGGAACTCCAGGGACAGGGGTACGAGGTCTCGGTATTCGCCTTGGACGCCCGGGGCGAAGTGTATGGGAAGCCGCTCTTGGAGAGAGGAATCGCCGTCGAGTACGCGGAATCCCGGAAATTCCCCCTCTTCGGCCTTCTCAGGACTATGCGGCGCACAAAGCCCGACATAGTCCACGCCCACCTCGCCCCAAGCTTCCATTGGTGCGCCCTCGCCACCCTGTTCAGCCCGGGGACGGTCCTTTTAAGCACGGAGCACGCCTCGGGGAACCGGCGCATGGAAAAACCGATCCTATTGGGAATCGAGCGGTGGACCTATCGCCGGTATGATTGCATCGCCTGCGTCAGCCCCTCCGTCGCCCAGGCCTTGGCTGGCTGGCTTGGGCCGGGCGCGGCTAGGACGCGGATCATATCCAACGGCATAGCCCTGGATACCTTTTCAGCCCCTGTTCCGCCCGCGGCTGACGTCGCCGAGTGGTTGGCGGGGCGGAAGGGGATCGCCATGGTGGCCCGGTTTGTAAAGCCAAAGGACCATGGCACCGCGCTGAGGATCCTGGCACGCATGCCTTCCGACTACGCCCTTGTTTTAGCCGGGGATGGGCCGGAGCGCCGGGAAATCGAATCCCTGGCCGTGCAGCTGTCCCTGGAGGCACGATGCCGTTTCCTTGGCGCAAGATCCGACATACCCGCCGTGTTGGCGGCCTGCCGCGCCTACCTTCAATCGTCGACCATCGAAGGCTTTGGGATCGCCGCGCTGGAGGCCATGGCGGCAGGCCTGCCGGTCGCTGCCGCCGACGCCCCGGGACTCGGCGCCCTAGTGGAGGGCTGCGGCCTTTTATTCCCCCCGGGGGATGAACGCGCCGGGGCTGAACAGATCCTCAGGCTGGAAGACCGCCTGGTTCGCGAGACCGCCGTGGAAAGAGGCAGGGAGAGGGCTCGGGAGTTTTCCATCCGCCGCGCCGCCGAAGCCTACGCGGGGGTCTATGCGCGTGGCTTTGAAGAAAGGATAGAACCTTGAGAATACTCCATGTGATCACCCGCTCCGAAGCCGGCGGCGCCCAAACCGTGGCGGCCCTTCTTGCCGAACGTTCTGCTGCGGAAGGCCATGCCGTGGGGATAGCCAGCGGCCCCGAAGGGAATCAAGAAGCCTGGGCAGGCCTAAGCCCTTGGATCGAGCGCATCGGGGTACCCTCCTTGGGCCGAGGACTTTCGCCCCTGGGCGACCTCAGGGCGGTGAGGGAAATTTCCGCCGCCTATAATAAATTCAAGCCCGACATTGTCCATCTCCACACCTCCAAGGCCGGGGCCTTGGGCCGCCTGGCCAAGGGGATGGATCCGGCGAGGATCGTCTACACCATGCACGGCTACGGCCAGCAATAAGGCCTTCCTTCCCTTAGACCGGGCGCTCAGGAACCGCTGCGGCGCGCTGGTGGCGGTGTCCCAATCGGATTGCCTTGAGATGACCCGGGACGGGTATCGCCCCATCCTGATCCCGAACGGGGTGGCCGATCCCTTAGGCTATTCCGCATCGGGAAATCAGGAAGCGGAGATGAAAATCGAAAAAGCCCGGCGGGACAAAAGGCCCCTTGTCATGGCGATCGCCCGGGACGCCAAACCCAAGCGGATGGACATCCTGAGGGAAGCGGCCAGGCTTTTGGTCGGAAAGGCTACCTTCCTCTGGATAGGCGGAGATCCAAAGCCTGAGGATCCCTGGAATTTCAAAGCCCTTGGGCGCGTCGGCGGCGCCTCATCCCTTGTAGGCAGGGCCGATCTCTTCGCCCTGGCCTCGGATCATGAAGGAATGCCCGTTTCCGTCCTGGAAGCCTTCGCCGCGGGGGTTCCCGTGGTGGCCTCGGCGGTGGGAGGCATCCCCGAGCTTCTCGGCGCACGTGCTCCTTTGGGATCCTGCAGCCTTACGGATCGCGGCGCGGCGGTGAGGAACGAAGCCAAGACCTTCGCAGACGCGATCCAGGTTTTCCTAGGGGACGGGAAAACCCATGGCGCCGCGGCCGCGGCGGCTCGGAAAGCCTGGGAAGGGCACTACTCCGCCGATCGCATGGCCCTGCGCTACCTGGAGCTCTACGCTTCCCTGACTCGAGGAGAGGGACGGTGAAGCGAAAATTCCTCGCCGCCCTGGCCGCCTTGTGGGTTTCCGGGGCCTTGGCTTTTATTCCCGCCTACGCCCAGGATTTTTCGGGCGGGGAGCGTTTTATGGTGGCCGAAGCCCTTTTTGTAATCGAAGGAAGTACCCGGATAGGGGCGCTCAAGGACTATCTCGACATCCATGAGGGCCGCCGCTTCGATTCCCTTTTGGAATTGGAATATTACGTGGCGGAAAAGGAGAGGCTGCTGCGGGACAATCGGGTCTTCGAGCCCAATTCCACGGTCCGCTTTGAGTCTATGGGCCAGGGAGACCCGGCGCCGATCCGAATCGTCGTGGAAGCGAAGGACACCTGGACCATCCTCGCCCTGCCATTCCCGAAATTCTCCGTGGACGACGGCGCCTCCCTCGCCCTGCGGTACAAGGACTTCAATTTCGCGGGCACCCTGGTTCCCCTCACCCTGAATTTCGACCACTACCTTGTCTTGAAGCGAAGCACCTTGGGCGCAGCCTTCGGACTGGACCTGGAATTCCTCGGCGCTCCCTGGGATTTTTCATTCGACGGGGCCTTGCGCGCCAACCACGGCGCCGAGGCGCCTTTTTACGACAACTTCACCCTGGATGGGGTTTCGGCCTCCTTTTCCGGCGAATACCGCCTCGGCGCCCTGGAAAGGAGGTGGTCCCTGCATCCCTTTGTGCGCCACCTCTACAAAATCGGGGAGACCGCGCCCACGTTTGACGCCGGCTTGAAAGGCGTCCGCTATTTCGGCGGTAGCCTGGACTGGATCTTTTCCCTCTCCTCGGGATACCGGATGACCGCGGAGGGCAGCCTCCGCCATGCCTGGACCAACGACGCCTCCCTGGGCTTCACCCTCCCGCTTGCACGCCTTGCCTCAAAGGCAACCTTCTCGGCCTCTCCAAGCCTTTTGGCATCCCTCAACCTCGACCTGCCGGGAGGAAGCCCGGCGGATCCCTACGTGGGGCTTCGGCTCCAGTCGGGATATGGGGCGGTGGACTGGGCGGGAAGCTTCAGGCGCGGCAGTTCCGTAAACCTTGCCGCCGAATACCTATCCTACTGGAACGAAGACAACCCCGCCCTGCGCCGGGATGCCGCGCTTACCTTGCAAGCCCAGGGCTTCGCGGCCTTCGGTAATGTCGCTGGGGCGAACCTGCGATTCACCGGTCGATGGGACCTGGGCTGGACCATCTTTGGGCAGACCTGGGACCCAACCGCCATCGATTGGGCCGATTATCTGCGCGGCGTCACGGGGGACCTCTACGGCGACCTAGGGGCGGCGATCAATATCGAGCTGCCCCTCAATTTCGCCCAAGGCAGATTTTTCACCCTGCCGGCCTTGGAAGCGGAAATAATTTTTTCGCCCTTCATCGACCTCGGATTCGTGCGGACCGATCCTGCGGCGCCCTTGGATTTCCTTGCCCAGGGATTTGCCGCCGCGGGGGCGGAGCTCATCCTTTTCCCTCGCTTCGCCCGTTCCTTTGTGTATCGCTTCTCCGTGGGCTATGACTTCCTGCCCCTGGCGCGCGGCGCGGCCTTCGATGTGGGGGACATCGAAGCCTGGCTGGGCATAGGACTCCTATTTTGAAAAACCTCTGCGCCGCCCTGGCCCTCCTATTGATCCTCGCCCTTCCCGCGGAAGCCCAGTCTTCCCTGTCCCTGCAGGTCGAACCGTCCGTCGCCTTCCGGGCAGGAGACCTGGACTCGGAATTCTATCCCAAGGCGATTTCTCCCGCCTTGGCCTTGGGAATCAAGTTTGAGTCAGGCCCCTTTCTACTCAAAGCCTCGGGCTCGGCCAATACGGATGGGAAATTTGCGCCCATCCTGGCTGACACCCCCTCGGGCACCCTCGGGTCCCTCTACGCCATGATGGAGGAGGGGGGCATGATGCTTAAAATAGGGAAAAGCCTGGTCCAGGCGGGGAGGTTCCGCCACTACGACGAGGTCGACTCGCCCTATTCCTTGGCGGTGAATAGCCGCGGCGCCAGCGCCTTCCTGGCGCGGTTGCGGTACGAGGACAGCCGCTTTGTCTACGAGAACCGGTGGATTTCCCTTACCCAGGACTCGGCCATGGCGACGGAAGGCTGGCCTGAGGCCATATTCGGCGGATTTCCCGACCGGGGGGCAAACCTCAAGGTCTACGCGGCCAAATTCGGCGAGATGCGCCTGGGGTACCAGGACATCGCGGTGTATTCCCTAAGGAGCTTCGACGCTGAGTACTTCCTCAGCCCCATGCCCCAATACCTGACCCAGTACGTCCGTGGCCAGGGCGGCCGCCCTTGGTCCACAGGGTACGACGACAACAGCCTCATGGGCTTGTTCTGGGACTGGAACCGCCCCGGCTCCTTTTACGCCTACGCCCAATTCCTCCTGGACGATTTCGGGGCCTTTGGCTTGGGGGATTGGCAGAACAACCCCTGGCAGTTCGCCGTTTCGGGCGGGGCTCGCTTTGAGACGGGCATCGGCACGGTGGGGCTGTTCTTGGCCGGGGCGACGAGGCATACCTTCGAGCCCCGCCAGGTGGGGGACTTTGACGCCGACACCCTTGCCGCAATCCAGGGAATGTCGGCCTACGGGTATACCTACTACCCCGACACCCGCTTTGAGGGAGGATTGATTTCCATAGAAGACAACAACGTGGGATATCTGTACGGGGCCAACAATCTGGCGCTCCGCGTGGAATGGGCAGGATCGGCGGGGGACTTCAGACTGAAGAGCGGCCTCGAGTTCCGCCTCCAGGGCATGAACAGCCCCGCCAACCCCTGGGGAGACCTGACCCGGGATCCCCAGGAAGGAACCCGCTGGCTTGACGACCCGGTGTTGGAAAAGCGCTTCGGCGCCATGTTCTGCCTTTCCTGGGAGAGGGGGAATTGGGTTCTTGGCGCAGCCTTGAGCGGCAACATCGCCTTCGACGCCCTGGGTCTCCGCTCTCCCATCCTTGATCCTGCGGAAGTGGCAACCGCGGCGCCGGCGGATTCGGGCATCTGGCTCTACGAACCGGTGGGCGGCCTCGCCAGATGGAACCTCCTCTTCTCCGCCGGCGCCGCCCTCAGGCTGGGGAGGTGAACCCAATGGCTTCGAAACAAAAAAAGCCCCTCGTCAGCATCCTTACCGCGACCTACGACAGGGCTCAGCTCCTAGGGGAGCTCAAAGCCTCCTTGGATGCCCAGGACTTCAGGGATTTTCAGTGGGTGGTGGTGGACGACGGCTCCTCGGACCACACGGAGGAGCTCCTGGAATCCTGGCGGGAATCGGTTCCCTATGGATTCTCCCCTCTCCGCACGGAAAACGGCGGCAAGCACAGGGCCTTGAACCGCGGCATGGACCTCGTCGAGGGAGAGTGGACCTTCATCGTGGACTCGGACGATATCCTGCCTCCCGGCGCCTTGAGGATCCTCGCCGGCGCCATCGCCGAAACCACCGGGGTCCAAAGCTGCGGAGGGGTGGTTGGTCTTAAGGGAGATGGGGAGGGACGTCCCCTGGGGGGGAGATTTCCTCCAGCGGTCGCCTTCAGCGATTCCATAGCCTTGAGGTACCGATACGGGCTTAAGGCGGACAAGGCGGAAGTATTCAAAACCTCGGTGCTGAGGGCATTCCCCTTCCCTGATTTCGAAGGGGAGAAATTCATAAACGAAGGCGTGGTGTGGAATAGGATAGCCCGGGCGGGCTGGACCCTGCATTTGCTGGATGAGGTCATCTACACGGCACGGTATCTCGCCCAGGGATTGAGCGCCCGGAGCCTCGAGCTCCGCATCGCCAACCCCAAGGGCACAGCCCTCTTCTACAAGGAAAAGCTGGCCCTGGACCTGCCGTTTTCCGCCCTGGCCAGGGAGGCGGTCAACGCGGGCCGCTTCGCCTTCCACGCCGGGCGGGTATTCCCTGCCTTGGCTGAAGTCGGCGGCATGAGGAAAGCCTTGGCGATAGGCCTGCTTCCCTTGGCCTTCGCGGCCTATGTGCGCGACGCAGCCATCCTGGCTTGCAGAGGAGGCAAAGGTTGAAAAAATTGGATAGGGATGGGGTCCTCGGGATTTCCGGCCGGATCGCCCCGCCAGTCCTCGCCCTGGCCTTCATCCTCTCCTATTGGACTGCCGCGGGCACGGTCCTGATCATTCCTTTTTGCGCCTGGTATGCCGTATTTGGGTGGAGAAAAGCCCTCCGGTCCGTCTGGGTCCAGGCAGTCCTGGGCTTTTTCCTTCT
>VKGY01000031.1:8242-18377 GCA_008080685.1 Spirochaetota bacterium | reverse complement strand
CCCATACCCACGAACATCTCGACGAACTCCGAGCCGGAGATCGAGAAAAAGGGAACCTTGGATTCGCCAGCCACCGCCTTGGCTAGAAGAGTCTTGCCCGTGCCTGGCGGGCCTACCAAAAGGGCTCCCTTGGGCACCGAGGCGCCAATTTCCTTGTATTTGTTTGGATTATGGAGAAACTCGACTATCTCCTGCAAGGCTTCCTTGGCTTCCTCCTGCCCCGCCACGTCTTCAAAAGATTTACCCGTCTGAGCCTCCACGTAGATTTTCGCCTTGCTGTTGCCGAAGGACATGGCATTGCCCATGCCGCCCATCTTGCCCGCCAAGCGCCCCATGAGAAGTTGGCCAAGGCCGATGAAAAGCAGCATGGGAAGAATCCAATTGATGAGGGAATTGAGAAGGGGAGAATTCTCACGCGGAATGGCCTTGGAAAACTCAACCTCGGCATTGTAGAGCTTGGACACAAGGCCGGGATCCTCGATCCGCCCGGTAAGATAGGTTGTTTCCTTTCCATCTCCCTCGACGGCGATAAAACCTATTTGGAGCTCTTGGATCTCCACCTTTCCCGGAAGCGACCATGCGCAGGAAGGTTCCGTAGTCCACTTGGGTGATCTGAGGCTTCATCATGGAGGGGAAAATGAAGGCGTTGAGGATCATGACCACGAGAAGAACCAAAAAATAATAATAAAAGAAAGGTTTCTTAGGATTTTCCTGGATTTTCACCTATGCGCTCCTCGAAAAACTCATTAAACAAGGTATGGGGATAAGATACACATTAATCCCGATGCAAGGCAAAATTTGGGGATAATCACGATTTATTTATTTTCTCGGCTATGAATGCCTCCATGGGCTTTTTCCAGAGAAGGCCAAATATGAATGCAAGACTCGCGAGGGCTGTCAGTCCTAGGGCGAATCGCAGGTCTCCCTTGAAAGCCGATTGTCCAATGAGGGAGCTGCCGATGATCCCAGGCAGCCGGGCAGCCATGGAAGCGGCAAGGAATGTGCCTAAAGGTGCCCTGGCCATGCCCGCGAAATAACAAAGCACATCTTTGGGAATGCCCGGTATCAAAAAAAGCAGGAAATACCCCATTTCCTTTTTGCGGTTACGCAAGGTTGCTTCTGCTCTCTCGATTCCGTGCTCTCCCAGGACAGCCCTGACGAAGGGTCTTCCCAAAGCCTTGCCTAGGGCGTAGTTGGCGGCCGAACCCAGGAGGATGCCCGCTAGGCTAAGTAAAGCGCCTTCGGCAAAGCCAAAGAGGAACCCGCCCGCGGCTTGGGTGATTTCGCCGGGGATTATGAACACCACCACTTGGAAAATTTGTATGCCTATAAAAACCAAGGGCGAGTAGGGCCCCTTGGAGTCCACCCAAGCCCGCAAGGCTTCCCTGTTCCCAAAAAACGCAAGTATCGCTTCGCCCTGCCAAAGGCCGACCCCGACAATCCCTCCGAGCATGAGAGGGAAGAATGCGGCCTTGAGGCGCGTTAAAACCTTGTGATTCATTGCTCAGGACAGGATACTCGACCAAGTCCTTAGCGGCAAGATCGATAGGAGCGATGCTTTGACTTCGGTCCTTTCTTCATGCTATAATTTTTCCTTATGGAGAATACCATGGTCCCCGCCTTCCAAATTGATCAAAGGGTTGTCTACCCCAGCCAGGGTGTCGGTCGCATCCTTGAGATAAGAGAGAAAACCTTTAAAGAAATAAAAATTCTATACTACATCATCTATCTCGAATTTTCCGACATGACCGTCATGGTTCCGGTTGACAAGGCGGCTGGCCTGGGCTTGCGCCCTATCGTTGCCCATGAAGAAGCGGAGCGCGCCCTGGCATTTATTTCCGAAGACTACGCCCCCATCCCTTCGGACTGGAAGCTTCGCTACCAGATGAACCTGGACCTCCTTAAGAAGGGTTCCATCATGGATATCGCTTCCGTGGTCAGATCCCTTTACCATCGTTCCAAGATCAAGGAGCTTCCCATCTTGGAACGAAAACTCTACGACTCCGCAATCAACCTCCTCCAAGACGAAGTCGCCTATTCCCTCACTCGATCCAAAGAAGAAATCGCCGAACTCATCCACGCCAGGCTGGAAAGCTGAAGGAATATGGCTGGAACGGATTCTCCCTGCTACCTTCTCCTCACCGCCGCCGGATCGTCGGTGCGCTTTGAGGGAGGCAAGAAAGAATGCCTCTCCATTGATGGAATTTCAGTCCTAAGGCGGGCTCTGGAGCCTTTTATTTCCCTGCAGAACCTGCGCGGCATAGTGATAACCGTTCCCAAGGGAAAGGAAGAGGAATTGCGCGCCAGCCTTGAGATGGACAGCCTCGCTGGCTTGACACAGAAACTCGCCTTGGGCATCGCCTTTGTCGAAGGCGGTTCGACACGCCAAGAATCGGTCAGAAAGGGTCTCGAATTCCTCTCCTTCCGCAACACCTTCCCCTCCCCTATCGTCCTTATCCATGACGGGGCTAGGCCTTGGGTCAGCGAGGCTCTCGTGCGCGCCGTTTTGGAAGGAACGCGGCTTTATGGGGCATGTATACCCTTGGTCGATCTTGCGGACACACCAAAAATCCTAGGCTCTGGCCTGGCCATCCAAGGGCATCCGGAAAGATCGGCGGTCAAGGCGGCCCAGACGCCCCAGGGCTTTTCCCTTGGGGAATTATCAAAAGCCCATCGCATGGCAGCACAGGAAAGCTGGGCGTGCACCGACGATGCTTCCCTATGGGATCGTTACATTGGCCCGGTATACTATGTGGCCGGGGAGCGGAAAAATATAAAAATAACCTATCGGGAGGACCTTGGACCCATGGAAATGCCAGGATGCCGAATTGGCGAGGGATGGGACATCCATCCCCTCGTGGAAGGAAGGCCGCTTCTCCTCGGGGGCTACCGCATTGATTTTCCTCGCGGCGAGGCAGGCCATTCGGACGGGGATGCCTTGTGGCATGCGGTCATCGACGCCCTTCTAGGCGCAGCGGGATTGGGCGACATAGGAAGCCATTTCCCTCCTTCCGATGCAAAGTGGAAAGATGCGGATTCGAGCCTCTTGGCCGCTAAGGCCGTCGCCTTGGTGAGGGCCCAGGGATGGGAAATTGGCAACATCGATTGCACGGTGATGCTGGAAAAGCCGAGGCTCCAGCCCTATCGGGAGGCTATCCAAGCAAGGATGGGAGAAGTCCTCGACCTTGAACCAGGAAAAATCTCCGTGAAAGCCAAGAGCTACGAGGGCTTCGGGGAAGTGGGCGAAGGCCTCGCCGTTGAAACCCGTGCCGTGGTCCTCCTCGTTCAAGGCAGGCGGCAGGCGATCCTTCGCAATGAATCGAAGTAAGGTGCATGTTTCCCAGTCTTTTTATAGAACACCGCTGGCAAGCCCCGTGGAGCGTCCACTACGGTCCTCCCGCCTTCGTGCTGCCGGGATGTCCAAAGATGAATCCATGTGTCTTCCGGTAGAAGAACTTCGCGCACCCGGTCCTCTTTTTCCTTTGGTATCCCGATTAAAAGCTCGGGCCCGCACATAAGACTGTCGATCCGATCCAATAGAGCCGGATCTCCCTCGTAGTACAGGGAGGAAGGAGCCCAAAAGGGAATGCCGTCCTTCCTCCAGGCTTCCCTTCTCCAGTTCCTATAACGTTCCAGCGCGACGAAAATGCTGGCCGCCCGCAAAAAGGCGCGCTTTCCCCTGGGTGCGACCACATCGAGGGAAGGCAGGACAAACCATGGGCCGAACATGGCAAGATCCGATGCGGCGCTGGGAAATTCCCGCAGTATCGGCACTGAGAAGCCATATCCCTCCATAAAGGACTTCCTCAACAGGCTATATATTCCCGGATCTTTCGAATCTCCCTCGTCAATCCACGCTATCCTCTCCCCCCCGACTTCCAGGGAAACGAAGGATTCAGGTCCTTTCAGGAGGGATGCGAGTATTTCAGTGATCCCAGGAGGCAAGGACCCTTGGCCAGCCTGGAGGAAGTGGGCTTTTTCCATGGCAAGTAAAGCCGCATCCTGTCCTGAAACATGGCTGTTCCAACGTCGCGCCGTGAATGCGGAGATCCTGGCCAGCCTAGTTGCGCCAGCGGCGATCTCGACCTCAAGGGGAAGCGGCATGACCTGGATCTTGAGATGCTCTTTTCCTTGAGAGACCGCAATGCGCTCCTCGGCCTTAAAACCGTACCAAGGACCCCTGTCGGAATTGACTAAAATCGAACGGAATCCCCTTTCGCCAACCTGAACCACAGGGCCTAATTCTCCCTCATATATAAAAGACAGCCGCAATGCTTTAATTTGAGAGCCTGATTCCTGGGCAATGCCGAGGTGCAGGCATTCGCTTGTCAGGAGGCCGCGCAGCCCGAGGCCGCAATCGAAGCGGATGTGGAATGCATCGGGCGTATGTACCAAGATCGAGCAAGCCCCGGCGGGTTTCCATACCAGGCTTTCGCCCGAGGCCTTCGTCTTGCCCGATGCTTTCGCTTTCAATCGGGAGAGCAGGCTGTTTCCAACCCTGCCGACCTGCAGGGCGGGAGAGCGGGAAGAATGGCAAAAGAGATGTTTCCCCTCGAAAAAAATGGCAAATCCATCGTGCCAGGGCTCCATGCGTACCACTGCGCTCCTCCCCTACAGCGGCATACCATAACCGAGGCACCAAGGAATTTCAATCGATCCTTAGCCCCGCAAGAAGATGTTAATATAAGAATTTTTTATCGATATATATTGACCAAATTCTCTCTATCCTTTATATTCTGCTTAGCAAACCGGCATCGAGGAGTAATAGCTTCCCGTTCCGGATCCAAGGCTTCCGGGTTGTGCCTCCTTCTCCGGAAGCCTTCTTTTTTTAACCTTTATCCACTGTGTGCATCCACCGCCAGTTTTCTTCCGGAAAAGCCTTCCCATATAAATTTCTCGATTGCAGTATGGAGAAAACCATTCTATACTGTGGCGTCGAAGTTTCAAAATTTCCATGGAGGTTATCGATGAAGAAATTCATGATCGTAGCGTTCTGCCTGCTCCTCACTGTAGGAGCGGTTTCCGCCCAGCAAAGGTTTATCGCCATCGGCACGGGCGGCACTGCCGGTACTTATTACCCCTTAGGTGGCGCAATGGCCGAGATCTGGAACAGGAATATCGCCAGGATGAATGCCACCGCCCAATCCACGGGCGCTTCCGCCGCCAATATCAACCTGCTTAGGGACGGCAAGGTCGATGTAGTCATCATCCAGAACGACGTTGGTTTCTACGCTCTCAATGGCGTGGAGCTTTTTAAGGACAGACCCTTCAAGGACCTTCGCGGCATGGCCTGTCTCTACAACGAAACCGTCCAGCTCGTAGCCCTGGAATCCTCAGGGATAAAGACCGTATACGATCTCAAAGGCAAGAAAGTCTCCGTGGGCGCCGCAGGCTCCGGCGTTGAAGCCAATGCCCGCCAGATTCTTGAAGCCGCCGGCCTCAGCTACGCGGATATCAGGGTTCAGTATCTCTCCTTCGCCGAATCCGCCTCCAACCTCAAGGATGGCAACATCGACGCCGCCTTCACCACCGGGGGCTTCCCCATCGCGGCCATCCAGGACCTCGCCATCTCCAAGAAAACAGTCCTCGTGCCGGTAGACAAGGAATTGCTCAAGAAACTCATGGACAAGTGGTCCTTCTACGCTCCCACGATTATCCCCGCCAAGACCTACAGCGGTATCGACGTGGACGTTCCTTCGGTAGCGGTCAAATCCATGCTCGCGGTAAGCACCAAGATAGACGCCAACCTGGTGTACGAGATGCTCAAGACCATGTTCGAGAACGGCCCCAGGCTTGTCGCCGCCCACGCCCAAGGCGCCAACATTAAGCTCGCCACCGCCCTGGAAGGCATGTCCCTTCCCCTCCACCCCGGCGCCGAGAAATTTTACAAGGAAATTAAGTAAGTCGGCCGAGGCGCCGCCATCTTGAACGCGGAGCGGGCGACTCGGTTCCAGCCGGGCCGCCCGCTTTTCGTGTATAAGGCAAGGCGAATGGTTTCCAGATCCCTTTCCCGGGGGCTTAAGGTTTTTGGGGTTTTCTTTGTCGCGGCGGGGCTTGTCCTTGCCCTCTCGCTTGAAAAAATTCCGGTTTTAGTGGTTTCCTATGAAGATGGAAGCGACGAAAGCATCGTCCTTAGGGACGGGGAGTTCGTCCACCACTTTATCCACTCCATCCACACCACCCCGGTGGATGAGTATTTCGTCGTCGAAGGAAATCGGCTGAAGCTCACCGGAATCGCCTACGATAGCTATGGCGTGGGCATGCCCACCGACGAGGGTCTTTCTTTCACGGTAAAAGACAACCGATTCCACCTGCGGATGGAGCGGTTTTTCGATAGACTCGATATCAGAGTCTCCCACGTTCCTGACCACGGGCTTGTGATCGACGGGGAGTTGCGCCCCTTTGCCCCCCTCGCGAAACCCGAGTCCCTTGTTGTACTGCGCGCGGGGCGCGGACTTTCCATTTCCATTAGGAGGTTGCTCACCTATGGGCGAAACGATTCGAAACGATGAAAATCCGGTTGACAGCCAAGAAATCCTCAAGAAATTCGATAAAGAAGCTGATTACAGGACCTATCTAGGCTTTTTCGGCAAAGTAGTGGCGGCCATGGCCATTACCTTCTCGGTGTTCCAGCTCTACACCGCGGTATTCGGGGTTCTTGATGCGATGATCCAAAGATCCATCCATCTATCCTTCGGCCTCTGTCTTATTTTCCTCCTCTACCCAACAAGCAAGAAATGGTCGAGATCCAAGCTCCACCCGCTGGATGCGGTTCTGGCTGTCCTTGGCGTCTTGGCACCGATCTATATCGTGCTTAATTACCAGTTCCTGGTCCAGCGGGCTGGCCAGACCACACCCATGGATCTTGTGGCAGGCATAATCGGAATACTCCTTGTCCTTGAGGCAGCGCGGAGAGTGGTGGGCATTCCCATGGTCGTGATCGCCCTCATATTCATCATCTATGCCTTCATCGGACCTTATATTCCCGGCAAAATGGCGCATCGCGGAGCTAGGGTGGATACTCTGGTACAGCACCTTTATTTTACTACCGAAGGCATTTTCGGAATTCCTTTGGGTGTATCCAGTACCTTCATCTTCCTCTTCATACTATTCGGAGCCTATTTGGAAAAGACCGGCTTGGGCCAACTCTTCATCGACCTGGCCAACGCAGTCGCCGGGTGGGCGGCGGGGGGGCCCGCCAAGGTCGCCGTCCTCTCCAGCGCGCTTATGGGAACCGTTTCAGGCTCTTCGGTGGCCAATGTCGTGGGCACCGGATCCTTCACTATTCCGATGATGAAAAAGCTCGGCTACAGGCCCGAGTTCGCCGGCGCCGTCGAAGCCACCGCCTCGACGGGCGGCCAGCTCATGCCGCCGATAATGGGGGCGGCGGCTTTCCTCATGGCCGAGTTCACCTCGATACCCTACGCGAGGATCATCGCCGCTGCGGCTATCCCCGCCCTCCTCTATTACTTCGGCGTATGGGCGGGAGTCCATTTCGAAGCCAAAAAAATGGGTCTGAAGGGTTTGAACCGAGAAGACCTCCCCAAGTTCAAAAAAATATTTTTCGAACGCGGCCACCTTATAATCCCCCTCTTGGCCATCATCTACCTTCTTGTCACTGGGTTTACTCCCATGAAGGCGGCTCTCTGGGCCATCATCCTCTCGATCCTCTCTTCCATGCTGAGAAAATCAACCAGGATAAAGCCGATCGATATCGTAAAAGGCCTTGAGGCCGGCGCTAGGAGCGCCCTTGGGGTAATCGCCGCCACAGCTTGCGCAGGCATCATCATCGGTGTAGTTACCCTGACTGGCCTTGGCCTCAAGCTTGGGTCGACGCTGGTGGACATAGCCAACGGGAACCTGATTATCACCCTTTTCTTCACCATGGTGACATCCATCCTGCTCGGCATGGGCGTGCCCACCACCGCCAACTACGTGATTACCTCCACCATAGCCGCGCCCGCCATAGTCATGATCATGGCGCAGAAGGCAGGCCTCGACCCCAACCTGGTCGCTCCCGCGCACATAATCTTGCCAGCCCATATGTTCGCGTTCTATTTTGGCATAATTGCTGACATCACACCGCCTGTAGCCTTGGCGGCCTTCGCTGGAGCCGGTATCGCAAAGGCGAATCCGATGAAAACCGGATTCAATGCCACAAAGCTTGCTATAGCGGCATTCCTGGTTCCCTACATCTTTGTGCTAAATCCACAGATGCTGCTGTTCAACATCACTCCCTTCGGCTTGATATGGATGCTCATCACTTCCATAATCGGAATAACTTCCATCGCTGCTTCGGTCAACAAATGGTTCAGGACAACCCTATCCATCTACGAGCAGGTCTTCGCCTTCGTCGGTGGCCTTCTCATGATCGATCCAGGCCTTGTCACCGATGTGATCGGCCTAGGGCTCTGCGGATTTGTCTTTGTGGTCCAGCAAATCAAGTATGCGAGGAAGAAAAAAACCGCCATATAAACAAAAGCATTATTCAACGGCAAAAAGGGGCTGTCCATTAAGTTGGGCAGCCCTTTTTACAAGTACGACTGCGCAGTCTTCAGGATATCCGCAAATACACCGCCGGCTGTTACCTCAGCACCGGCGCCGGGACCGCGGACAACCAAGGGATTCGCCGAATACCGGGCAGTGGAAAACATGACGAGGTTGTCGGTTCCGCTGAGATTGAAAAAGGGACTTTCCGGTCCATATTCTTGGAGTTTCAATGCCGCGGATTCAGGAGTGATGGTCGCCACATAGCGCAGGACCTTCCCTCTTGAAGTGGCGGCAGCAACCTTTTCCTCTATGGAGACATCCGCCTCGGGCAGGAGGGCTAGGAATTCTTCGACGGAAGGAGCCTTGGCGAGTTTTTCCGGAATCAGAGCCTGGATCGCGATATTCTCGTAATCGATGGCGAAGCCTGCTTCCCGGGCTAGAATGAGGGTCTTGCGCGCAATATCCACCGCTCCCAAGTCGTCCCGTGGGTCGGGTTCGGTGTAGCCCCTCGACTTGGCGTCAAGGACAAGGGCAGAAAACGACATGCCGCGCCGCAGATTGTTGAAAATGTAGCTTATGGTGCCCGACAGGACAGCCTCGATGCGCGAGATTGAATCTCCGCACGCTACCAAGTCGTGGAGGGTTCCGATCACGGGAAGGCCCGCTCCGACGGTGGTCTCGTATCCATAGACCACATCCTTCTCCCTAGCTTTGGCCATCAGCCCGCGGTAGCGGTCTGCAGGCCCGGCATTGGCCCTTTTATTGGGCGTTACTATGGAGATGGAGGCTGCGAAGATCCCTTCGTAGAATTTTGGGGGCATGTCGCTTGCCGTGCAGTCGCAGAAACAGGCAGAGGGAAGGTTCAATGCTTTCATCAGATCGACGAAGGCCGGCATGTCGGCGCTTTCCCCCTCTTCAAGCTTAGATTTCCACTGGCCCACCGGGATTCCCTTGGGGTCGATCATCATAAGACGAGAATTTATGATGCCGGCGATTTTTATCCTAGTGGAATGTTGTTCCAGCAGCTTTCTGCCTTGGGTTTCGATTTGCGCCAATAGCGTTTTGCCGATAAGTCCAGTTCCGCAGAGAAATAGATTTACAGTCCGAATGCCGGCCAAGAAAAATGCGTCGTGGATGACGTTGAGGGCCTTCGCCCTGTCCTTGGCGTAGGTGACGATGGAGATATTCAGTTCGGAGGATCCTTGGGCGATGGCGACCACATTGACCCCGTTTCTTCCCAGCGCAGTGAAAACCCTACCGGCGATTCCGGTGCGTTGGCGCATTTGTTCGCCTACCACCGCGATGACGCTCATGTCTCCATTGATTTCGGGCGGGGCTATTAGCCCCGCGTCGATTTCCATGGAAAATTCCTCCCCAAGGGCTTTCACCCCCGCTTCCGAATCCATTGGGTTGATTGCGCAGCAAATGGAAAGCTCGCTGGAGGCTTGCGTGATGAGGATAACGTTTATTTTAACCGTCGCAAGAGCGCCGAACATTCGGGCCGCGATTCCCGTAACCCCTGGCAAGCCGAGGCCGTGGATACTCAGGAGCGAAACCGAGGGAATGGAAGCGAGGCCCCGCACTGGGTAATCGCTTGGACGGGCACGCTTGACTATCATGGTGCCCCTTGAAGAGGGACTCCGGC
>VKGY01000031.1:0-8236 GCA_008080685.1 Spirochaetota bacterium | reverse complement strand
GGGGTGGATGGAGGCTGGGCTCAAGACGCGCGCTCCAAAATGGGTCATCTCCAAGGCTTCCTCGAAGGAAATCTCCTCAATTGGGAAGGCATCGGGAACAAGGCGGGAATCCGCGGTTAGCATTCCCGCCACATCGGTCCAGATGTGGACTTCATCGGCGCCTAGACTGGCGCCGATCATGCATGCCACGAATTCCTTTCCTCCTGACCCAAGCGTCGTTGTATAGCCTTCTTTGGTCGATCCTAGGAATCCGGTCACTACTGATTTGCGCTCAACGCCATTTTTGAATGCCGCGACGATAAGCTTCCTCGATTCATCCTCAAGGCAGCGGGCTTGGCCGAAATGCGCGTCGGTCCTGATGAAATCCCTCGAGTCGTGCACTGCGACATTGTCCCCATGAATCTTGAGAATGGAGGAAAAAAGAAGTGCGGCCAGTCTTTCGCCGAAACTAAGAATCTGGTCCATGATCCGGGTGGAGAGATCTTTGAGCAGTTGGACTCCATGGAGCAAATCTCTCAATTCCTGCAACAACTCTTTGATGCTGGATATGGCTGCTTCTTGGGCTGGAGCGGTCAACTGATCCTTGGCGACAGCGCTATGGAAAAGGAAAATTCCTTGCAGATTAGAGGCGTATTCTCTCCGATCCTGCGCTGCATAGGCTGCGTCCCTAAGCATTTCCGACGTATCTCCCAGAGCTGAAACAACAATGATGTCCGGCTTCTCCTGGCCGACTGTGTTGACCGCACGCGATATAGCAGAGGAATCGATCAAGGCCGCCGAGTCGAATTTGTATACTTTCATGTGCGTTGCTCCCTGTGGATACTAAGGAAAAAGGCGACCCTTGGAGGGTCGCCTAAAGAGGACAAAAGGCAAAAACAATCCCTATGTCAACCCAATACGGAGAGAAGGACTCCGGCGGCTACTGCCGACCCAATCACTCCAGAAACGTTCGGTCCCATTGCATGCATGAGAAGAAAATTCGTCGGATCGGTTTCGGCGCCCACAACCTGGGATACCCTAGCCGCCATCGGTACGGCAGAAACACCCGCGGAACCGATGAGTGGATTAACCTTCCCGCCTGTGGCCCAATACATCAGCTTTCCAAACAACACGCCCCCGGCGGTCCCGCAGGCGAAGGCGAAAAGACCAAGGAAAATAATTTTCAGAGTCTCAGGATTTAGAAATCTTTCGGCGCTGGCGGTTGAGCCAACCGAAACTCCAAGGAAAATAGTCAAGGTATTGATGAGTGCATGCTGAGTGGTATCGGAAAGTCGATCCGTCGCGCCAGTCTCCCGAAACAGGTTGCCAAGCATCAGTGCACCGACAAGGGGAACCGCAGCTGGAAGCAGGAGTCCAACAAATAGGGTGACGGCGATGGGGAATACAACTTTCTCGGTTTTTGAAACCTCCCTAAGCTGGGCCATCTTCACCGCCCTCTCCTTGGGGGTTGTCAGTGCCCTCATAATCGGCGGCTGGATAATGGGCACCAAGGCCATGTAGGAATATGCGGCGATGGCGATAGGACCCAGAAGCTCAGGCTTCAACCTTGAGGTAAGGAAAATCGCTGTGGGACCGTCGGCTCCGCCGATGATGCCGATGCTCGCTGCAGAATTGAGATCGAACCCGAGATAGGTCGCCAGGATGAAGGGAATGAAGATTCCGATCTGGGCAGCCGCGCCCAAGAGAAGGCTGGCAGGATTGGCGATAAGGGGGCCGAAATCCGTCATCGCGCCGACGCCCATAAAAATGAGGGGAGGATAGATGCCCAGCTTTACCCCTTGGTAAAGGTAGTAAATCAGACCTCCGGGTTGACCGTTGATCCCTGGGTCGGTGATGCCCGAAAGAGGAAGGTTGGCAAGCAACATCCCGAACGAGATAGGCACCAAAAGGAGGGGTTCGTATTTCCTGAAGATTCCCAGATAGAGAAGTATGCAACTCACTATGAGCATGAGAAGCTGCCCCATGCTGAGATTTAAGTACCCTGTGGATTGAAGAAACTCTACCAAAAATTGTTTCATGGGGATTTCTTCCCCCCTTATTCGAGGTCGACCAATGGATCATTGGTGTTGACCGAGGCGCTGACGGGTACCCTCAAGGCAGCTACTTTTCCTGCTTGGGGGGCGACGATTTCATTCTCCATTTTCATTGCCTCAAGGATGAGAAGGACATCACCGCGCTTAACTTCCTGTCCGACAGTCACCTTAAACGACATAACCGTCCCGGGCATGGGAGCTTTCACGCTGATGGCTCCTGCGGAAGCGCTGCTTGAGGAGACGACAGGAGCAGCGGAGGAAGCGGAGACCGGCGCTAAGGGGGCTGCGGAGGGGGCTGCTGGTGCGGAGGTGTTGGCGACTTGGAGTCGCGGGGCGGCGGAAGCGCCCATTTCTTCTACCGATACATCAAAGCTCTGTCCATTAACGGTTACTTTATACTGCTTCATAGGGTGCTCCTTACCTTATTATTTTCTTGTAAAACGTTCGATGCGTCCCCACACAGGGGTGTTGAAACCCTCTTCTGCGGGTGTGATAGAGGCTATTCTAAATTGAGAGGCCGGTATGCCCGAAGCTTCGGATATCGCAACTGCTATCGCGGCGACGATTTCTCGGGAAAGCCCAGCCTTGGCGTCAGACTTTTTGGAGTCTACGGGCTTTGGGGCGACTGCGGGGCTATGGATCTCAGGCAAAGGAGCCAACCCTTTCCTGACCTTTTGTGGCCGAGTGCCAAATATCAACTTCAGCAGGTTCACCAGGAAGATCAAGCCAACCAAGGCAACGAAAACCGTCGAGACTCCTGCGACCAGGATTATCCATTTATCATGCATAGGGCGCTCCGGATCAGACAGGGATGTTGCCGTGCTTCTTGGACGGGTTGGTCTGCCGTTTCCCAAGGAGCATGGAGAGGGCGGAAGCCAGTCTCGCCCTTGTCAGCCGCGGATCGATCACGTCGTCCACATAGCCTCGTACCGCAGCCTTGTAAGGATTGGCGAAGCAGCTCTTCTTGTAGTCGGCGATCTTCTCCGCCCTAGTCGCTGCGGGATCAGAAGCTTCGTCTATCTCCTTCTTGAAGATGATATTCGCAGCCCCCTCGGGGCCCATCACAGCAATCTCAGCGGTGGGCCAGGCTAAGACTTGGTCGGCGCCCAGATGGCGGGAGCACATGGCGATATAGGCGCCGCCGTAGGCCTTTCGCAAAATTACAGTCAACTTGGGAACTGTAGCTTCGGAATATGCGTAAAGGAGCTTGGCTCCGTGGCGGATGACGCCGCCGTGCTCCTGGCCTACGCCGGGAAGGTAGCCCGCGGTGTCCGCGAAAGTGACCAAGGGGATGTTAAAGGAATCGCAAAAACGGATAAAGCGCGAGGCCTTGTCCGAGGCGTTGATATCCAGGACGCCGGCCATCACCTGGGGCTGGTTGGCAATGATGCCGATGGAGCGGCCGGAAAGCCTCGCAAAGCCGGTGACGATGTTCTTGGCATAGTCCGGCTGGATCTCGAAAAAGTCCTTGGCATCCACCACCCGGGAGATGATACTTCGCACATCGTAGGGCTTGTTGGGCGAATCGGGCATTATAGCCGCCAATTCTGGATCCAGCCTATTGGGATCATCCCCTGTGGAAACAATGGGCGCGTCTTCTATGTTGTTCTGGGGAAGGAAGGAAAGGAGCTTGCGGATGCCTTCGATGGTGGCGTCTTCTAAGGCGTATCGGAAGTGGGCCACTCCGGACACCTCGGTATGTACTCGTGCGCCCCCCAAGTCTTCCGCTGAAACGTCCTCGCCGGTTACCGCCTTGATGACCTGCGGGCCTGTGATGAACATATTGGAGCTGCCTTCGGTCATGAAGACGAAATCAGTCAATGCGGGAGAGTAGACCGCGCCTCCGGCGCAAGGTCCCATGATCACGGAAATTTGAGGCACGACCCCAGAAGCGAGGGTATTCCGGTAGAAAATATCGCCGTAACCGGAAAGCGCGTCCACGCCTTCCTGGATCCTGGCTCCGCCGGAATCATTGATGCCGATGCAAGGGCAGCCAACCTTCATGGCCATGTCCATGGCCTTGCAGATTTTCGCAGCGTGCATCTCCCCCAAGGATCCGCCGATGACGGTAAAGTCTTGAGCGAATACGTACACGGTCCTGCCGTTCACTGTTCCGTATCCGATCACCACGCCCTCTCCGGGAGCTTCCACCCCTTCCATTCCCAGGTCCGTGCAGCGATGTTCCACGAAGGCATCGAGTTCGACAAAGGACCCAGAATCCAAGAGAGCCTCAATCCTTTCTCTGGCTGTTTTCTTGCCCTTGGCATGCTGGGCCGCGATGCGCTTAGGTCCGCCGCCGGCTAGCACCTTGGCACGCCGTTCTTCGAGCTCTTTCAGCTTTCCATCCATATTGTGCCGACCATCCTTGTTAGATTTTAGTTCTGGCGATTATATAGCTGGGATAAATAAATATCTATACCCCGAAACGCAAAAGAAGTCCTACTTCCGCTCGCAAAGCTCGATCAGGACGCCTCCGGTGGCCTTCGGATGCAAGAAGGCTATTCGTGCGCCGCCTGCGCCGTACCTTGGAGTTTCGTCTATCAGCCTGATGCCCTTATCCTTGAGTTCAGCCAGCGCCGCATCGATATTTTCCACCCTGAAAGCCAGGTGTTGGACTCCCTGCCCCTTCGCGGCGATGAATTTCCCGATCGGCCCTTCGGGATCGGTGGATTCCAACAACTCGATCTCCGTGTCTCCCACAGGCAGGAATGCGGTCTTCACCTTCTGTTCCTTGACTTCCTCAGTTCCGTGGAGCACGAGTCCCAAGGTTCCCTCCCAAAAGGGCAAGGCTAGGTCGATTTTTTCCACGGCGATGCCGATATGATCCAATTTCTCCACTTTCATCGAGTCTCTCCTTTTATCAGGGCTGAAAAAAGAGCCCTTGAAGCTGCATATATATCGATTTTCTTTTCGTTCACTTCCCTGGCGAAGGCATCCAAGCGGCTTTCCCCGGATTCGCCGGAAAAGAAATCCATGGCATGGGATGAAACCATGTCCTTGAGCTGGTATTTCACTGATTCGAAGCGTCGGATCGCAAGGCTCCCGTTCTTCGCCACGGCATCAAAGCGCTCTAGGATAGTCTGAGCCAAAAGATCCACTCCTTCGCCGGTTTCGGCTATGGTTTTCAAAACTGGAGGAATTTCCATTCCCGCTTCCACTGCCTCTAGACCAGGCAACGAACCCTGGCCTGTTATCGCTCCCAGCCCGTGGTGCAAGTCCGTGCCAATCCCCTTCGATAGAGTTGGCGCGAGGGAGCTTCCGCGCCGCAACATCGCCTGTATTTCGAGCATCGTCCGGATTTCCCTCAAAACCCTGTCGGCCCCCTCGCGATCCGCCTTGTTGACCACGAAGATATCCCCTATCTCCATGATGCCGGCCTTGATCACCTGGATCTCATCACCCAAGCCGGGTACGGAAATCAAGACCACTGTATCGGCTATCCTCACGATGTCGATCTCGGACTGCCCTACCCCCACGGTCTCAACCACGACGATATCGTAGCCTGCGGCCTCCAGGACCTTTACCCCAAAATTCGTCGCCCTGGATAGGCCTCCAAGGCGCCCGCGAGAGGCAAGGGATCTGATGAACACCCCCTTGTCGGTGGCATGGTTTTGCATCCTCAGCCTGTCGCCCAATATGGCGCCGCCTGAGAAGGGACTGGAGGGATCCACGGCGATCACCCCCACCTTTAGGTCTTTATTCCTAAACCGTGAGATCAATTTGTCCGTCAACGTGCTCTTGCCCGCGCCGGGAGGACCAGTAATACCGATGACATGGGCCTTGCCCGCCCTCTCCAGGAAGGCCGGCAAAGCATGGAAGGCGGAAACATCCCCGTCTTCGAGAAGGCTTATGAGGCGGGCTATCGCGCGAACATCCCCGGCTACGCAGCGGTCTCCCAGGCTTGCGCTCATGGAGGATTAGATTTCCTTTCGAACGTGGGTCCTGATAAATTCCACGGTTACGGAGGTTGGGGTGCCGGGTCCAAAGACCTCAGCGATCCCCTTGGATTTGAGGAAGGGAATATCTTCTTCTGGAATCACTCCGCCCCCGAAGACCATGATGTCCTTGGCGCCATTTTCCCTGAGAAGTTCCACGACCCTAGGAAAAAGATGGTTGTGGGCTCCTGAGAGGATGGAGAGAGCCACTACGTCCGCATCCTCCTGCAAGGCCGTCTGGACAATCTGCTCAGGCGTCTGGCGTAAACCCGTGTAGATAACCTCCATTCCCGCGTCCCTTAGGGCCCGGGCAATCACTTTGGCGCCCCTGTCATGGCCGTCCAATCCTGGCTTTGCTACTACGACCCGTATCTTTCTTTCCATAATTTGGCTCCTGGCTTAGAACATCACGCTTGGCCGATACTCGCCGAATACCTTACGTAGCACGTCGCAGATCTCGCCGAGAGTGGCGTATGCCTTGACCGCTGCAAGGATGGGGGGCATGAGATTCTCGTCTCCTAGGGCTGCCCTTTCCAGTGCATAGAGGGCCTTGACCGTAGCAAAGCCGTCCCTATCCGCCTTGAGCTTCGCCAATTTGGTTACCTGCCTTTCTCCCACCGAGGGATCGACGCGCAAGAGGCCCTTTGGGGGATCTTCTTGCACCTTGAATTTATTGAGGCCGACTACGATCCTTTCGTCCTTTTCCACATCCATTTGCCAGGCATAGGCGGAATCCTGGATTTCTTGCTGTATGTATCCTTGCTCTATCGCCTTGACAGCACCGCCTAGATCGTCGATGCGCCTGATATAGGCGAGGACCCCTTCTTCTATGGAATTGGTCAGGCTTTCCACGTAATACGAGCCGGCCAGAGGGTCTGGGGTTTCCGCGACTCCTGACTCATTGGCCAGGATCTGTCAGCAGCCAATGCCTGAATGGCCACCCGAACCACGTTGTTCTCAGGCTGCTGAGCCGTGAGGGTGGAACCTCCCGTCTGAGTATGGAACCGAAGCATCCAGCTCTTGGGATTCTTGGCGCCGAACCTGTCCTTCATGATCTTCGCCCAGACCCGCCGGGCAGCCCGGAATTTGGCCACTTCCTCGAAGAGGTCGTTGTGGGCGTTGAAGAAGAAGGAAAGCCGGGGAGCGAAATCATCCACATCCAAGCCTGCGGCCACCGCAGCCTCTACGTAGGCTATCCCGTCGGCAAGGGTGAAGGCGACTTCCTGAATGGCTGTGGATCCTGCTTCTCTAATGTGATACCCCGAGATAGAAATGGTGTTCCAATTGGGTACCGCCTTGGAGCAGTAGTCGAAAATATCGGTGATGAGCCTCATGGACGGCGCCGGCGGGAAGATGTAGGTTCCGCGGGCGACGTATTCCTTGAGAATATCATTCTGGATCGTGCCGTTGAGCGATTCCGCCGAGACGCCCTGCTTTTCCGCCACGGCGATGTACATGGCGAGGAGCACGGCAGCGGGGGCGTTGATGGTCATGGAAGTTGATACCTTGTCCAGGGGAATCCCATCGAAGAGGGTTTCCATGTCCGCCAGGGAATCGATGGCCACCCCTACCTTTCCAACCTCGCCTGCGGAGAGAGGGTGATCCGAATCATAGCCTATCTGGGTTGGGAGGTCGAAGGCGACAGAGAGCCCCGTCTGCCCTTGGGCCAAAAGGAATTTATAGCGGGCATTGGATTCCTCGGCGCTGGCGAATCCGGCATACTGCCGCATCGTCCAAAACCTTCCCCGATACATGGTGGACTGGACGCCCCGAGTGTAGGGATATTCACCTGGCAAGCCCACGTGGCTAAGGTAGTCCTGTCCCTCAAGGTCCAGAGGACTGTAAAGGCGATTCACCGGGGCGTTGGAACCGGTGACGAAATTGGCTTTTCGCTCTGGAAACTTGGAAACCGCCTTGTCTGCCTTGGCCATCCAGTCTTGGACGGCTTTCCCTAGGTGTTCATTGGATGCCATGAAATTTCTCCTCTAGCGAACCGTAGAACCGGGCACACCAGTTCTGGCGGCCAGCTGGAGCCCTGCGTCCAAGGCCTTGAGATTGAGCTCATCGGTACCCTTCGGGACCCTTGCCTTGACCGCCTGGCGCAGAGGCTCCCGGGACACTATGCCGGAAAGCCCGGCTAATACTCCCAAGGCCACGATGTTGGCCACTACCTTCTTTCCTACCCCTTCGGACGCGGTGGCGAGGATGGGAAGGGATACTGTCCGGGCAGTGATCGCCGGATCCAAAGCCACCGATGCATCGGTGATG
>VKGY01000030.1:2672-12354 GCA_008080685.1 Spirochaetota bacterium | reverse complement strand
CAAATCCCAGGGCGACGGCCCCGCCGGCGATCTGGCATATATCGCCTATGGAAAAATCGAGGCCGCCTGATCCCTCTCCCGATTGGGCGAAGATCTGCCCCGGGAGGGCGAAGGCTATGAACACCGCGATCGCGATAGTTGCCTTTCCGATTTTATTCATTGCGCCATACTCCCGAAACCTAGACCAGGCAGCCGAGGGGCAGCATCCAAAGCCCGAAGTTACCTATGGCCGCGATTTTGATTCCTTTCATGGATATTGCCATGGCGACGGCTCTTGCCACAATGGACAGTATCGCCCTAGCGGCGGTTTCTTCGCCCGCTTCGGCGCGGAGAGAAAATAAGACACGATAACAGGAATTCAGGATTTCCAGGATTATCGGCCGCATAGGGCAATTTCATCTGTCGACACATTGTCGACGGTTCATTCCCCTTGCTTCCCGCAGGTATGAGGCGCAGGGTGTTCTCCGACATTTTCTCCGACATTTTCCCCGACACATGCGCCGTTTCGCTAAGGGGTTGGAGCCTTGGTATTTTCCCATGGCTTCTCTTCCTGTCATCTCTTGATCCCATCCTGCTCTATCCTGTCGTCCCTCTTCCAATTTGACCGGATAACAGGAGTTCAGGATCGACAGGTAGGATTTCCGTTGACAATCCAATCGCTAGGGGTCGAGAATAAGCGTGTAATAAATAGAACTTAATATGGCTGAACATTATCATGATTCCAAATTTTACCTTTAAGGTAAAAACTTGTTGACTTAACTGATAATGAAGCGTAATCTGGTTTTACATCTGTACCTTCCATTGTCATCGTCGGGATAGAGGACTACCACTGAGATGGATTCAAAGACTATGTACAAACCGGATTTCATCGTTCCCCCTGGGGAAATCATTGAGGAGACCCTTGAGGCTCGGAGCCTGGGCAAGGGTGAGTTTGCCCGGAGGGCGGGGCTTTCCATGAAAACCGTGAGCTTGATCCTTGCCGGCAAGGCGCCCATCCTGCCGGACACGGCACTCCAGTTCGAACGGGTGCTTGGGGTTTCCGCGGAGCTTTGGATCGGGCTTGAGTCGCGGTATCGTCTTGCGCTGGCCAGAAAGGCGGCGTCGCAGGCTGAAGATGATCTGGCTCTCTGGGCTAAGCGTTTCCCAAGGCTTGAATTGGTTAAGCGGGGGGTGGTCCGGTCTGAGGCCAAGGACGCCGAGGCGGGCCGGGACATCCTTTCCTTTTTCGGCGTGGCGAATCGGGAAGCGTGGCGGGATCTCTATGGGAGGGTCGGTGATGGCGAGGCGGTGTCGTTCCGTCGCGCTGTTTCGGCGGAAGGGGGGCAGGAAAAGCTTGCCTCGTGGTTGAGGCTCGCTGAGCTTGGCGCCCAGGATGTCGAGACTGGGTCGTTCGACAAGCGGGTGTTTGAGAGGGTGGTTAGGCAGGCGCGGGATCTCACGACGGAGGACTTTGGGTCGTTCCTCCCACGGCTTCGCGGGCTCTGCTCCCAAAGCGGTGTGGCTTTCGTGCTTGTTCCAGCCATCTCCGGATGCGGGGTCTATGGGGCGACCCGCTGGCTTTCCAAGGGGAAGGCTATCCTCGCCCTCTCGAATTTGCGCAAGGGCGAGGACCAGTTCTGGTTTTCCTTTTTCCATGAGGCCGGCCATATCCTGTTGCACGGCAAGGATGAGACGTTCATCGAGGGTTGCGAGGGCCTGTCTGTTGCCAAGGAGGAGGAAGCCGATAGTTTCGCCCGCGAGGTTCTCATTCCTCCCAATGACTGGGATGAATTTGTAAGTGGTGATAGGTTCTTCGAGCCGGACATTCGGAGTTTTTCCGTCAGGGTTGGAGTTTCGCCTGGCATTGTGGTGGGTTTTCTCCAGCACTTTGGGTTGATCAGGAATGAATGGCATAACGGGCTCAAGCGAAGGTATAATGAGTCCAACTGTCTAGACAGAAAAGTATGAAAACAAGGTGGACTTATAGTGTCTCCCTCTTCGTTCAGACCATATAAAATGAACGAGGAGAGGAGATATGGGAGAACAGCAACGATGGACAGCGAAGCGAAAAGCAGAGATCATTCTGCAGATCCTTCGCCAGACAACCACGGTTGTCGATGTAGCCAGGCAGAACAACCTTACGCCCAGCGAGGTCCAGGATTGGATCGACACGTTCCTGAAAGCAGGTGAAAAGGGCTTAAAAGCTCGGGCCAGTGACCTTCAGGAACAGACCGAGAAAGAAATTATGGAACTAAAGGTGGCAATTGGCGATCTGTACGTGAAGAACGCCATACCAAAAAAGCAAAAGCCTTGTGGGGAATGAACGAACATACGTTCGTTACGGACGAGACCGAATCCTGACCCTGCAAGGCGAACTGATGGAAGACGGGATTCGAGCAAGCATCCGCACGATCTGCGAGGTGCTGGGATTCAACCGGTCAAACCTGTACTACGCCGAAAAGCCGCATAAGAAACGATCCAAAACTGACGAAACGTGGCTTGTCGATGAGATACGCAAGTTGATCGAGCAGTACCCCGAATACGGAACTCGAAGAATCACTGCTGTACTGAGCAGACGGCACAGCAAGTCCTTTAACAGATAGAAATTCCACAGGATCGTGAAGGAGCATTGATGGCAGCGTTGGAAACGTCCCTATGTTAACAGACCGAGGGTGAAAGGCATGAAGAGCGTGACGCCGCAGTCCAATAGCCGCTGGGCGATCGACATGACGTATCTTTTCACCAGACAGGACGGCTGGTGCCATCTGGTGGCGGTAATCGATTGCTCCGACCGATATCTTGTCGGCTGGAGGTTTTCCAGGTCCGGGAAGGCGGGAATCTCCGCCGGCGCATTGGAGTATCCGCTGACCCGGGAGAACATCATTCCGAATGTGCATGGTCTTGTGATCCGATCCGACAACGGGCTTGTCTTCGGCTTAAAACGTTTTCACGAGACAGGGACAAAATATCATCTTCACAAGGAGTACATAACGCCGTATAAAACGGAATAAAACAGAATGATAGAGAGATTCTTCCGGATCTTCAAAAAAGAGTACGTCCGGCAGCATAATTTTGCAACGTTTGACGAAGCGTATAATAAGATTGCCAATAGGATTGATCATAACAATTTTGAGCGACCCCATTCGGCGCTCGGATATGCGACACCGGGGGAGAGGTCAGGAAAAAATTAGCAACATAATGGTCTGAAAAGCAGGGGAGCACTACACGTTCTCGTGCTTCGGGTGTCAACGCCGATTTAAAATTGCCGCTTTGGGCAATTTATCATCGGCGACGACATCGGGAGAAAACTGGCTCTTTCTTCCCGATAAATGTGCGAAAGAATGTTGACGCTACCGGCTGTAGAATTGCTTTAGCATATCGGTAAACTTTATTCTTGCAAATATCGTCGAATCTTGTTTGATATACATCACTCACCTCCACCGCTAAGTTTCGGTGGATTATTCCACTTTTTCTAGACGTGGGTAAAATGAGCGCTTACGAAGTTCCTGGTTTACATCGCCTGTTACAATTAATTTTTTAAACGTGTATTCTCTAATATTGGCTCAATATCGCCTATTTTATCCCAACCTCCGATAGTATTGGAAATCTTTGCAAGTACAATCGTTGAAAACGTTAAAACACGAGAACCTTCCTCTAGGTGGCCTCCATAAGCAACGCGATCATTTGAGAATGAAATATGCGCATGTACTTTTCCATCAAGAATAAAACCTGACATGGAAATAATATCAGCCGGAGCCTCTCCTTTAGGGTAGATTTCTTGTGGAGGGTTCTGCATTGAGGAAACAACATGGAAATGGTAGGCATTGACTGATCCGACCCCGCCGATAATTATGCCATTTTTGATATTTAATTTTTTAGCGGCATGCTGAAGTGATGTCAAAATATCATCCTTAGGGTTCAATCTGACTAAATAGAATTCTTCAACATTTGTTTTTTCAAAATGCATATCTACCCCTTTTATCCTTTATACCCAGCGAGTCTTGGGAGCCATAATAATATTTCTGGAACTACGCTCATAACCATAGTCCCTCCAAATAGCCAAATTGTAAATGGCAAGGCGTTTTTTGCCGTATCTTCCACTGAAGTTTCCGCAATACCTGCTGCAACAAATAAGCATGTGCCAACTGGAGGAGTAAGCACTCCAAAAGTCAGTGACATGCAAATTATCAATCCAAAATGCAAGGGATCTATCCCAAGCATTGTTGAAGCAGGTAGTAATATCGGACCAAGAATAATTAATGCGGAAAGCGTATCAATGAACGTTCCAACGATTATCATCAGTACAATTACTCCGATCATGAAAGCAGCAGGAGTATGCAAAACTGAAATGAGCAGATTAGCTACTTTTTGTGGAATATTTTCAAATGCCATTATCCAACCGAATAATGAGGCTATGCTCATTACCAACATTACAAATCCAGTAGTTATAGCAGCGTCGAGAAATACTCGTGGAAGATCCTTTAGCTTGAGTTCCTTATATACGAAGAAGGAAACCAACAAAGCATATACACACCCTACAGCACCAGCCTCTGTAGCCGTCATTATTCCAGCAAGGATTCCACCCATTATAAGAATGGGAGTAATCAGCGCTGGTAAAGCACTTTTTAATGATGTCAACCGAGCGCGAGTATTTGCCTTTACATAGATAGTCAGATTGTATTTTTTTGCTTTATATAAAATTATTATCAGGATGCCAACAATAAATATTGCACCGGGAGTATAACCTCCTAGGAATAGATCTTTGATTGAAAGATTTGTCAAACCACCATATACAATAAATGGCAAACTTGGAGGGATTACCGCGCCCAAGCTACTTGAAGCTGCTTCTATGGATGCTGCAAACCCTTTTGAGTAGCCATTTTTTTTCATGAGGGGAATTGTTGTAGCGCCAGTGGCCGCGACATTAGCTACAGCAGAACCTGAGAGAGTTGCAAATATAGCGCTAGAAAAGAGAGCTATCAAACCTAGGCCCCCTCGTTTATGACCAACGAGAGTTCTAATGAATTCTACAAGTTTTTTTGAAATACCGCCAGCATCCATGATAGTTCCAACAAGTATGAAAAATGGAATTGCGGTTAAAGAAAATGAATTTATGCCACCATACATTTGTTGCGCAATCAGCGTAAGGGGGATACGCGGAATAAAGAGAAACTTATATGCAAGCGCTGATAATCCTAATGAGAAGGCAATTGGAACTCCAATTGCTAAAAATACAAAAAAAGTAGTTAATAAGATTGCTGCTTCCATATATTCCTCAAATAATATTTGATCAATTATCTTCAATCTTAATAATCTGTTGATTAGTTAAGATTGCTTTTAAAATCTCCATAATCATCAAGAAAAATGATACAGGAATACTTGCATATGCCCATGCAGCAGATATTCCCAACATTGGAGTTTTTTGAGCCAGGTTAATTGTATTTAAGACAAAGCCGACGCCACCTATAAATACTGACACAGCAAGTATTAGAGATAATATAATAATTAAATATCTGCTAACTATTTTTAGATTAGATGGAAGCTTTTTTATCAAAAATATTAGGGCTAAATGGGATTTTGATCTCAAGGCTAAATATGTTCCTAAAAAAGTAACCCATACAAATAAGAGCATACTGAACTCTTCAGCCCATCCTATTCCAACTTTCAAGACATAGCGCGCGAACACGTTGAAAAACACCATCACCAATAGAATACCAACTAGGACAACAGTCAGTTTTTCTACTATTAAACCAAATGTAATGGTAATTTTTTCAAACATGTTTGCGCGCATTACAATCTCCAGTTAGTTATTACCGAGAATTCTCAAAGTTTTCTCGTAAAGATCTTTGTTAATGGTCTTTCCGACATATTCAGAATGCACGGACTTGGTTGCATCCTGAAATAGTTTCATGTTGGAAGGATAGTATACTTGCATCCCAGTTTCTTTCATTTTAACAATAAGCTCATTGGTAAGTTTATCGATATAACCACGGTGCCAATCCTGAGCTTCTTTAGCAGCCATTTCGACAAGTTTCTTGTCTTCATCGGGAAGCGAGCGGTAGAAATCTTCGCTAGCAACGATGACTACAAATGACAATATATGGTTTGTCATAGACATATATTTCTGCACTTCTTGAAGCTTTGAAGGATATATGTTTATTACCGCATTTTCTTGTCCATCAATTGTTCTTTGCTGAAGCGCTGTATAAACTTCGCCGTAAGATATTGCTACTGGTATACCGCCTAAGGAACGGGTTACAGCAAGATTTACACGATTTTCAGGGCTGCGAAGTTTTAATCCTTTGAAATCTGCGGGTGTTTCAAGCTGTCGTGTATTGTTAGTGTAAACACGGGCTCCATTATTGCTCCAACCAAGGACAAGCAATTTTTTCTTCGTAAGCTCTTTATTAAGAGTCTCTCCAACTTCGCTATTAAGTACTGTGAAGGCTTGATTATGATCCTTAAACAAAAAGGGTAAGCTTAAAAGGGCGGTATCCGGAACAAATTGGGCAAGAGGATCATGTCCGATAATAGTGAATTCAAGGATTCCGTTTTGAACGCTTTGAATGACCTGAGATTCTTTACCAAGTTGTTCTGCGGGATATACTGTTCCAGAGATCCTGCCATTACTCAATTTCGACAGAGAATCAACAAATTTGTTTGCAATCATGTCGAAATGGCCGCCAACCGCAGCTGTATGTGGCAATTTATACTTTATTGCTTTACCTCTTGCTTGTGTTTGTGAAAACACGCTGAGCACAGCTAAAATGAATACCATGGAAATAAAAAGCCGCTTTTTCATGTTCCCCTCCTTGATATTACCAAGCCAAGCTTGGTTTAATTCCTTTCCAAGTAATCCAGTGAAGACAATTTTTTCGAAAGGGTTTTTCTGTGATTCAATAAGGCGTTATATAATCCTTCAGATACTTCGACCATGTTTTGTTTTTGCATTGTGTATGGATTTTCTGCAATCGCTTTTTCCACTTGTATAACCCATTCATTGGGAACGCCATTAATTCCTTTGAACGCGCCACAGATGGGACCAAGCATCCCGCCTATGCAATCAGTATCCCTACCAAGATTGGTTGCGCCTATCATTCCTTCCCTTACATCACCATTGGTAATTACAAAAAGAGCAATTGATTCTGCCGCTGTTTCAACGCCATCGGCGTAGGGATATGTTGGGGCAAAATGCTTACGGATAGGTTCTCGAATTGTTTTAGTGTCGGGATACTTTGAAGCAATATCTAAAGCTTCATCTATTATTCCGCGAGTTTTTTCGGATACACATCGACGAGTAGCTTCTACAATGCTTTCAACGGTTGCATCAGGATCAAAGGCCGCCGCTGTTGCAGCTGCGATTGCCTTGCTGGATTCGGTACCTCCACTTTCAGGTGGCTGGATAAGCAAGGAAACTTCAGCAGCGTCATATGCCGCTTGTTCTGGATCACAAGCATTTATAATGCCGATTGGGCCAATCATATGAGGTGCATCAACAAGCCCAGGCCAAGGTGTCATACCCCCAATCAACCTTGGGGGGATACGAGAAATATCATTGCCAGCATTAAGCCTATCAAAATGTATGACAATATGGGGATTTACTAGCCGTCCGATATCTTCCCTTTTTATATTTTTCTTCCAGACTTCTGCCAAATCATCAACATTAATTCTACCTTGTTTCTGGATGATAGCGAGAGCAAGGAGATATCGTATTTCCGCGCCGTCTTCGGTCATTCCTGGCGCCATCTCCATTCGGTAATAATGTAAAAGTGGGCTATTGTTCCAATACCGTACATCTCGTTCTTGTTGCACCCATGGAAGGAATCCTTCCACCCAACCCCATTTATCATCAATCGCCTTCCAGCCGCCACCAGGGACACTAACCCATTCAACTGCGGCACCCATTGCTGAACCGATATTTGCGGCGGCAATAGATCCGTAAATTTTTTTAAAAAGCCCGTTGTTAATATTCATCTCTACTCCTCCGTGATCTTAAAATTGTTGTATATCTTCAAACCAATTTCTTGACTTAACATGAACTAGCGCCGCTTGAGCTGCTTTTGTAGAATCACGTTCTCTAATTGCCTGTGCGATTAATCCCAATTCGCTTCTCATTTTTTCCATTGATTCTCTCTGATAGCCTTTTATGCTAAAAAGACGAATACTCTGTTGATAAAGACGGATGCATACTTTTTCCAGTTCGGCATTCCGAGAGGCTTTGTAATAAATAGAATGGAATTTATCATCAAAAAAGACTTTTTCTGCTTCACTGGAATTTTTGCTGTTCTCTATCAAATTGACTAAAGATTCAATTTCCTGATCCGTAGCTCTTTTTGCAGCGAGTTCGGCCGCAAAAGTATCAAGTTTGCAGCGCATCTCGTATACATCTCTAACATCACTATTACTTATTTGCGTTATAAATACGCCTTTTCGCGGAATGTTATACACGAGATCTTCGGCAATGAGCCTTTGAATGGCTTCACGGATAGGCGTTCTTCCCAGCTCAAAGCGGTTGATAATATCTTGCTCTTGAAGCAGGGCTCCAGGATAAAACTCACCATTCAAGATTGCGAGCTTAATAACCCTATATGCTTTTTCACTATGTCGTTCATTAGGCTTGTCGCTTACCCTCTGCATATATCTATCCTTGATATACATTAGATATATTTATAATATATCGACTATTCGATTTGTCAAGCCAATATTCGAAAAGAATTAAAGCTTACAAATTTCATGAAGAAACGTGACGGAATATTTATGGTAGAAACAAGGCTCGCCGTCATCCTTCGACCGTTTACCTGTAGATCCCCATGCTCCCGCGCTCCCACAATCGAATTTGACCGGATGACAGGAGGTCAGGATCGATAGGATGGAAGACGTATGCTAAGAGTCTAATCGATTTCTTCCTTACCCGGGTCTATTACCAACGCCTGGAACGAAATATGGAAGTAGCTGTTAAATTCTTTCCAGGTAACATCTTTAGCCCACCTGGTTTCATCGGTAAACCAACTATTGAGCTCTTAGAAGAATATTACCCTGAAGAAGGGCTTGAGCCCCATTTTTGGAGTCTCCTGGGCAAAGCGAGATTCTTCGATCAGGTAGACGGAGGCTTCTTCTTCAGAGAATGGCTCAGCCGCCATTTCAGGTTTCCCCCACCATGATCTGGTGCGGAGTTTCCCCAGGGGTTCCTTTCTCCTGCGCGAGGGTGAGGTGGCGCGCAAGGCGTTTTTCATCCTGCGGGGTTGCGTCCGCAGTTATGTGCTCAAGGATGGGGATGACAGGACGGTGGATTTCTTCATCGAGGAGGACGCTGTCCTTCCTTTGGGCTACGGCTCTTCTGTTCCTTCGGAGCATTTCCTTGAGTGTCTTGAGGATACGGTGGCTGTGGTTTCTTCTCCTGACCAGGAGGAGCGGATGTTGGCTGAGTATCCGGAGCTGAAGGAGGTCTGTCTTTCCATGTCTGAGTTCATGGCGGCGAGGCTTCAAGCGAGTCTCGCCCGGTTCCGCACTTCTTCTCCCCAGGAGCGGTATGTGGATTTGGCCAGGCGCCGTCCCGATCTGCTGCAGAGGATTCCCCAGTATCAGATCGCGAGTTTCCTCGGGGTCAAGCCTGAGTCCTTGAGTAGGATCCGCCGTCGTCTTTCGGGTCTTTCTTAACTTTTATCAATGACTACTTTCCTCTCCTTTCCGTATTCTCTTCGGC
>VKGY01000030.1:0-2664 GCA_008080685.1 Spirochaetota bacterium | reverse complement strand
CTCTCCTTTCCGTATTCTCTTCGGCAAGGAGTCCAATATGGCAACCAAATCTTCCTTTGTTGAATTCAAGTCGAATCCGAGGCTTTCGGCCGTTTCCCTGTGGATCGCCCTCATGGTTCTCTACCTGTACTGCGATTTCCTCACTTTCTTCCGTCCCGGCACGATCCAGGCGATCCTGGGCGGCAAGATGGGCTTTTTGGATGTCTCTCCCGCGAGCCTCTTCTCCGCGGCCCTCCTCATGGCCATCCCAACCCTCATGATCCCCCTCTCCGCCCTCCTTCCCGCCCGCTTGAGCCGAATCCTCAACCTCGCCGCCTCGGCCGTCTACCTCCTCGTCAACGTCGGCAACCTCCTGGGCGAAACTTGGTCCTACTACTGGCTCTTCGGCCTCCTCGAAATCTCCGCCGTCGTCGCCCTCTTCTTCACCGCCCTCCGCTGGCCAAAGGAGAACATTTGACCGGATGACAGGAGGCCAGGATCGACAGGAAGGGATCCAATCATCTATGGATGACAGTCGTGTCCTTTTCCTGCCTTGTCCTGAGTTTTCATCGGTGTTCTGTATGCGCTCCAGACTGGATTACGTTGAGCTTGAGTATGTAAGTCATATCTTTCGAGCCATCCGTAAAAGTCGGAATTTTTGGAGATGTCGATGGGAGCGGTCCGTTTATAGGTAAGCGTCCAATTCTCCCCGTTGTCGTAACCTAATACGATTGAGGATCAAGGATATACGGCAGCAGCAATAGACGATCTTCCTTGGCCGTCAAAGTCGGCAAGCGATCAAACACATGGCACAGATATTTGTACGGCTCATGGCCACAAGCCTTGGCGGTCTCGATCAGACTGTAAAGTCCCGCACTGACATGCGCGCCCCGTGGCGTGTTGGAGAACAACCAGTTCTTCCTCCCAATCACAAAGGGCCGGATTGCATTCTCCAGCATGTTGTTGTCTGGCGTCAGAAGTTCATGATCAAGGTATCGCGTTACCCGACTCCATTGCCCAAGGGCATAGGATATCGCCTTTCCCAGGAGGCTGGACGGCACTGCCTTCGCGTTCGTCGCCACAAGCCAGGCGTACATCGCCTCCAGTTTTGGCTGTTGCATCCGCCGGCGTTCCTCAAGGAATGCGCGGGAATCAGCCGGAGCCAGTCCGTACTTCTGCCGTATCGCGGCTTCGTCGCGGTACAGCGCGCCGATCATGGCAAGCATCTTACCTGCGTGCCCCTCGCCTTTGGCGATCTTGTCCGCCTCGAAGAATTTCCTCCGCACATGCGCCATACACCCCACATGGATGATCGAGGGAGATTCACCCACCGCGGTGTACCCGGAATAGCCATCCGTCTGGAGATAGCCTGCGTACCCTTTCAAAAACGTGCTCGCCACAGCGCCCGACCGCGTCGGGTGGTAGTGGTAGAATATGAGCCGTTTACCCCGGTGGTATCCTTGCGTCACCCACATGTACGACTGCGAGGCCGCGGATCTGTTCGTTTCATGCAGTACTTTCAATGTCGTCTCGTCCATCCCAATCACGGGAGACTGGAGCACATCGTCGCGAATCGCCTGGACAAGCTCTCCCACGGCCCTTCCCGAGGATATCGCGAGATTGCACAGGGTCGATCGTCCCGTATCCACGCCCCAGCGGGAGAGAATCCCCTCCATGCGGTAGAATGGCTGGGCGTCGACGAACTTCGAAGTCAGGAAGAAGGCGATCGTCCCATTCGAGAATCTCGACCCGGGGACGATCTTGGCGGGCCCTTTCGCCTGGATGATCGGGATTCCACAGTGCCCGCACTGACAGGGGCCATACTTCTTGACCACATGGACGTCTATGACCGCTTTCGCGGGAATGAGCCTGAGTTCCTCCGTTCGTTCCTCGCCGATCTCGGGACGCAAGGATCCACATTCCTGGCAGGTCCGCGCTTCGAACGGCATGGCATGGACGATCTCGTTCCGCTCAAGATGGGCCGGGAAGGGTTTCCTGCCTGTCTTCTTTCGCTCATGGGCGGCAACACTGACAGTGGCTTCTTTCGGCCCTGTCTCCTCGGTTGCGTAGGTTTCCGCCTCGTTGAAGAGCATCTCCTGTTTGGGGTTCTCCCGTTCGGCCTTCTTCTCGCTCTTCTGTCCGAACACAAGCCGCTGCAGGACGGCGTATTTTTCCTTTTCTGCCTGGAGTTCCGCTTTGTATCGTTCCAGTTCGGATGTTATTGCCTCTTTGTACTGTTGCAGTTCAGCATGCTTCGACAGCAATTCCTGTACTATTTTCTTGAGTTCTGTTACATCGTCGGGAAGTGTTTCAAGCGTCGTTGGCATGACGACATTATATCATGAAACCCTGTGTTTATTGGGTTAAATCGTTCAAACCACGATCGAATATTCTCTTTTAGCATGTTCCCTGAAGATGTCGATTCCCTTGGAGAGCATCTTGAAATGTTGCCTGTCGATTTCTACGATGCCTGCTTTCTTCCTCGTCCAGGGGAAGGTTTCTGTCTCGAGCCTCTTTATCCACAGGCAGAATCCGGTTCGATCCCAGTACAGGATTTTCATCACATGCCGTGTTTTTCCCATGAATATAAAATATCCACCTTGGAATATCTGGTCCCCTTTTCTTTCCTGGGCCTCCACCGACAAGCCGTTGATCTGCTTCCTCATGTCCGTGATTCCGGCCACG
>VKGY01000029.1 GCA_008080685.1 Spirochaetota bacterium | reverse complement strand
CACAACCCCAACCGCTTGGGTAAAACGCTGAGGGCAAACCGTCCGGGGGGACAAAAACCCTTGGTGGCTATCTTGGACGACCAGGAGCAGGAAGTCGAATACTGCGCCTCCCTTATAAGGCGCCATATCCGGGAAGGCGGCAGCTACTCCGATGTGGCTATTCTCTACAGGACAAACGCCCAGTCCTTGGGATTCGAAAAGGACTTCCCCCGCCGGGGCATTCCCTACGCCCTTGTGGGAGCTTTGCGATTCTACGAACGGGAAGAAGTAAAGGATATTTTGGCATATCTGTCCTTAGTAGTGAACCCACGGGATGAAATTGCCTTCCGTCGCATCATCAACAAACCCACCCGCGGCCTTGGCGACAGCGCGGTGGATCGAATTATGGAAGTTGCCCTAGGCGGCCGACTCAATCTGATAGAGGCCTGCAAGGAAAGCCTTGCGAGCGTGAAAGGCAGGGCAGCAACAGGGTTGGAGAAATTCCTTTCCCTCATAACCCGCTGCCGCAGCCACCTTGCCCAAGCACCGGATGCCTCTGCAAGCCTTGCGACCCTTGTGGAAATCATCGTCGCCGATTCAGGATTGGCGGAATTCCATCGTTCGAAGGATGACATTGCAGGCACCCAGAAGCTGGCGAATATGGAAGAGTTGGCCAGTTCCGCCTCCCTCTATCCCTTGAGCGGCGATGGGCTTCTGGATTTCCTTGAGACGATCGAATTGGACAGAAGCCTCCAGCTAAAGAATGAAGAGGGAGGCATGGATGCCGTGACCCTCATCACTATGCACAATACCAAGGGGCTTGAGTTCCCCATCGTGATAGTGACAGGTCTGGAGCAAGGTCTTTTCCCACGGGACGACGACGAAGGAGAGGATCTTGAGGAGCAAAGAAGGCTCTTCTATGTATCCGCGACGCGGGCGAAGAATACTCTCCATTTCACAGCCTGCCGCTGGAGAAGGATTCGAGGCCGCCTGTTCGAGACCAAGCCCTCAATTTTCCTCACTGAAATCAATCCATCCCTCTATGAAATCTGGAAGGGTAGCGGCTCCTTCGCAAGGCCTCAAAGCTCCAAGGGGTACCATGTCGCAAGCGCGAAGGAGGCGAAGCCAAGATCACTGGAGGTAGGCTGGAGGGTTGGGCAATCGGTGTTTCACGATGAATATGGCGAAGGGGCAATCGTGAAAGTGAGCGAAACCGAGAGTTCTGGAGCCTTAGTGGTCGTCCGATTCTCCTCTGGTAAACTTGCCCAATTCTTCCCAAAATACACAAAGAAACTGGAGAAGACTAAAGAATGACCGAAGCTATCCCCCAAGGCGGGCAGACCCTCATGGAAAAACTTCCTCCTGTACGCCGGGCCAGGGGGTGGCGACTCTATACGGAAGCGGGGAATCGACTCCTGGACATGTACTGCGACGGAGGCAGGGCGGTGATGGGTGCCAAGCCTGGCGAACAAGGGAAATACGCCAAGGCTTTGATCGACAGGGGCCTTGCTTCGGCGTATCCAAGCCTTTGGGATGCGCGGCTCAGGAAAGCCCTCCTTGAATGGGTTCCCGATTATCCTATAGCCCGTTTTTACACCTTTGAAAGAAAAATCGCCGATCAGCATCAACCAATCTTGAGACCTTTTTTCGAATATCTACCAATCCATGGAGGGGAAAAGGAAGGCGCTTGCCCTTCAATGTTCTGGGCAAGACCCCCGGTCGCCCAGGCCTGGTCATTTGGCATATTGCTTTTGCACGCCGATTCAAATATCGAGTTTTTACCACCAGAAGACCTGGTGCCTCCTCTCCAACTGGCTATCGCCGCGCGATCGATCTACGACTTGATCGGATTCAAGGAGCGTTACAACGAAGCACATTGGGCAAAAATCGATCCCTTCGCAACAACATGGTTTCGGCGAAGCGGACCTTGGCTTTTCCCCAAGTATGAAGAATCAGCCCATCCAAAAGTATTCGCCGCTGCCTTGGAGGCAGGCATCCTGCTCTCACCTGAGTATCGCTGGCCTTCCCTCGTGCCAGGCGAATTCGACAAAGGCGAAGCAGCGCCCTTGGCAAAAATAAGCTTCTAGGAGTCTGAGTCGAAAACCACCGGACCGGGAGCATAGCTTCCCTGATCTACACGCGCGCGGATGGCTACGATCTCCTTTTGGCTTTCCGCCACGGAATCAAAACTATATCCTTGGTCCACCGGCTCAGCCCTCGCCCAGGCGGCGAAACGATCCACGATCTTGGTAAGGACCCGAGGATCCCTTGGCTTCGCTTCCTCAATGGATATGGCAAGGCTTTCTGGCTTAAATGGTCCCTCGGCGGCAAGGATGTTCCGATAGGCGATCTTACGCAGGTTGTCAGCCCTGATCGCCTCGTTCTCAGCAGCCAGCCGGACAGACCTGATGAGGGGAATCGCAAAGAAGAGACTGGAGAAAAGCAGGGGCGTCACCCCCAGTCCCCAGCCGAGGAGAGGAATGGGGTTGGCAATTCCGAGAATCTGGAACAGATAGGCGCTGGCGGAATAAAGGAAGGGCAAGCCGCCGCGGAGAGCCCAGCCTTCCGCGGTTCGAATGTACACTTCAGGTCCGACGCTCAAGGCAGCCCATAAGAAGTATCCCCCGAAAACCACGTTGAAACCATTTATGAGCCTGAAGATCATATCGGATTTCTTAGAGTTGGAGGAAAATTTCCTTGTCCTTTTCAGGAGCACCGTGGAACCGGCGACCTCCGGAGTGGAGCCCAGCTGGCTTAGGAGCTTGGGAAACTGGAAATACACATGGCCTTGGGGACTGACTTCCGGGCTTCCTTCGAACTCCAGGAGATAGGCATTAATGGCCATTTCCGCGTCTTCCGGCTCATGCCCCGTCATGGCCATGAATTCCGCCATGGTCATGACGCCTTTGTGGGTTTGGAGAAATGCGACTACAGCCTTCTTTTCTACGGCTGCCCAGTCCTTGTTGGGGTCTCCATCACCAAAAACATGGGAAAATATCGCCTTATGCAAGGGATAGCGGGCTTTTTTCGCCTCGAACCGCGAAGCCCTTGCCTCCGGCCCCTTGAACAGTTCGGAATAGAACCAAATCCTTATAAGGCTGTCAAAAAGCCTGCCGGTCAACCACAGTCCTCCAAGCCCGCTGGAAGACCGGCGGCTGGAAGAGCTCCTGCCGTTGCCTCCCTGCTGGATCGCGATCGAGGCGACCATAGCGAAGAGCGCAAGAGCGATGAAGAGGACGAAATACCCAACTAGCATCACGACAATCCAAGCCTTGAAGGCGGCCTTTCCGACTTCGATCGCACCTTTCTTGAGGCTTTTTAAGAAACGCTTGAGCTTGGGGACGAATCCGTTGTAACGGCTTTTCATCCCCCTCGGGAAGGAATATAAGATTTCGCCTGTTTGGGTGACCTTAAGCCGTGCTCCATATTCGTCGGAGATGGCCGGAAGCTCCGCCTCGATTTGGGAAAGCGGCAGCCCGGTCAAACCCGCCAGATCCGCCACCGTCGATTCAGCGTTCTTGGATTTGAAGCCCTTTACAAGGAGATCCCGAACCTTATTCTTATCGTAATCGTACACTTTTTCTTCCTTTCACGTTCCCGACAAAGCCCGTTCATAGACTGCGACATACTCCCGGGCGGATTTTTCCCAGGAGAACTCCCTACCCATCGCCTTTGCCTTCATGGCCCGGATATGATCCGGCCGGTTGAACCATGCCCACACCGCCCAACCCACCGTATTGTACAGCGACCGGGGAGTGAGATCGTCGAACATAAACCCTGTGCCGTTCCCGGTTTCCTGGGAGTAATTCTCCACAGTATCGGCCAAGCCTCCCGTCCTATGGACTATTGGCAAGGTTCCGTAGCGAAGGGAATACATTTGGTTGAGGCCGCATGGTTCATATCGGCTTGGCATAAGGAAAAAATCAGATCCCGCCTCTACCAGGTGGGCTATCCTCTCATCATATCCTATTATCGCCTTGAAATTCGGATAAAGAGCGGACAGGCGCTTAAGCTCTTCTTCACACCATGCCTCTCCGTTCCCAATCACCGCCACCTGGACATGCATGGTGGCAATGACCTGTTCCACTGCTCCGTAACCTTTGCCGAACAACTCGCCGATTCCCTTTTGTTGAGTAAGCCGCGCGACCATACCGAAGAGCGGCGTATCGGGCTTCTCTCCCAGTCCAAACCGTTTTTGGAGTTCCCGCTTGCATATCGCTTTCCCCGACATGGAATCGGCATCATAGCGGGAAGGCAGAAGAGGATCTGTAGCCGGGTTCCATATCTCAGTATCCACCCCATTGAGGATGCCCACGAGATCCCTGCTCCTGGCGCGGAGTAGCCCATCCATTCCAAATCCAAAGGAAGGCGTCTGAATTTCCCTGGCATAGGTGGGGGAAACCGTGACAAGAGCATCGGCGCAAGTCATTCCCGCCTTAAGAAGGTTGATTGATCCGTGGTACTCGAATCCAGCGCTATGGAACAATTCCCAATCAAGGCCGAAAAAGGGGAAATATTCCTTGGAATACACGCCCTGATAGCCGAGGTTGTGGATGCTGAGCACCGTTGCGCTCTTTTTGAAGCTTCCCTTGCGTTCCGAATGCTTCGCGAAAACAGGAACCAAAGCGCTGGGCCAATCGTGGGCGTGGAAAACATCGGGTATCCAATCGAGGCTGCGGCAGAGTTGGAAGGCAGCCTTGGACAAAAGAGCGAACCGTTCCGGATTGTCTTCGTACTCGCTCTGACTCGAATCCCCATAGATCCCATTCCTGCCGAAATACCTTTCAAAATCAATGAAGTACACCGGCACTTCCGATCCGGGCATGGAAGTCGCATATGCCTTGCACCATAATTCACCGCTTCCGAGAGGCACGCCCAAGGGAGGATCTAGAGGCAGGAGGGTATCCCGAGGAATCATGTAATATCGGGGTAAGAGGATCCGCACGTCGTGGCCGAGTCTCGCCAAGGCAAGGGAGAGCGCGCTCACCGCGTCCCCCAGGCCTCCGGACTTGGCGAAGGGAACCGCCTCGCTGGAAACCATCAGAATTTTCACCGCACATCCTCCGTAGACAAGTATACCGATTGAACGTGGAAATCGCAATCGCAGCAGCGGAGTGAAGTGAAACGAGATTTTTTTGACGTATCTCTAACGGAGGCACAAAGTGAGAAATAGATCTACCCATTCGCGCTGTTTAATTCCGGCTTTCCTGCTGCCCATCATCCTCGCATCGGGTTGCTCGGGGATCCTTGGCACAGGCAAGTCCACCCTTTCCCTCGTCTTGACCATGGATCCCTTCTTTTCATCTGGAAAAGAAATTTCCCCAGGACCCCACGCAGAGGGAGTGAGGACAATCGCTCCCTCTTCTTCTTGGATTCCTGTCCGATACACGATCTCTGGGCAAGGACCTGGTGAATCGACCTTTTCATTGGAGAGCGGATCCCTGAACGCCCAAGCCCAGCTTCTTCCCGGTGACTGGCATATTCAAGTTTCCGGTTTTACCGCCCTAGGGCTTGAGGTGGCAAGAGGCAGCCTGGATTGCGCCCTTCTGCCCAATAAGAGGGTTGAGCTTGACTTGACGCTCTACCCACTTCAAGGATCGGGACAGGTGAATTTACACATTATCTTCTCTTCTCCCTTGGGCGAGGGAGGAAGAATTAAGGGTTCCTTGGCCTATCTGGGGCTTCCGGGTCATGTGGGGGCCGCCCAGCCCGTCCTGGAATTCGATTACGCGTCGAGTCAACCTGATTTCATCCTGGAAAATATCGCCGCAGGGTATCATAAGGTGTCTTTGTGGGCGCAAGATGCGGAAGGAACCAGGGTTGGCGGATTGGTGGATTCAATCTTGGTCGTCAATGGGCTTTCGACGAGCGGCACCTATACCATTCCAATCGGCGCTCCGGAAGCCAACTTCAATAACGCCCTTTACTCCATTGATCCCCTTCCCCCTCCGTGTATGACTGTGCGACACCTTGCCCCGGCCAACCATCCGCCACGCCCTGCTGCCTTTCCAACCTACGTTCCCCAGGCCGGAGAGACTACAGCCCAGGGGTGGCACTTATTCGGAGATTATGAAATCGAGGCGCGAGGCCTCGCTGAGACGGGCGTCCTTGGAGAGGGCTGGTATACAACCCCGTATTTGACGGACTTGGAGACAGCATCATTCGCAACCTTGAGTTTTTTCCAATCTTCCCGGCTCGATTGGCGCGCCTGCGCGGGAACCTGCGGCCTGGATCTCCTCCAAGGCAACGAGAGCGGAAATTATGAATGGAAGGCATCCTACAATTATCGGGCTGCTATGGACCTACCCTTCCATGCCTACGGATCAGCAGGCACAGGGACAGGTGCCTCATACCAAGTCAGGGCCTTGGGGGTCTCCGCATCGGGGATAATCGCCGTATCAGGCTTGGATCAAGATGCAGCCCTCCATGTTTTCGGCTCAACCGGCTCGGCTTCTGTAAATACTGTGATAGGTCCCTTTCCCATCACCGACCATGTCTCCTGGGTCAGGCTGTGGAGAGATAGGATCAAGGTAGGCGGGACGGAAAAATCCGCCGACCGCCTTGGCGTATCCCCTGACGGGTCGTGGATTGCTGCTGCTTCTTCCTTCACCACCTGGCTTAAGCTCTACAAACTGGGTGAGCGAGGACTTATCCTTGGAACCTACGAATTCACCTCCGCATCTTCAGGTCTGGCGGAACTGCAAAATATTAAGGCCTTAGGATATTCAACGGACAACAGCACCCTCTATATAATCGCCAACACCTCGAAACATCTGATCGCCATGGATCTCTCGGGAGGGGAACCTGTGTTCAAGTATAAGCTTCAACTCTCCTCTACACCTGATTCCATTTTTCTCGACGACTTAAAGGTTCTAGCCGATGGGACTATCATCGTCACCGCTAGGGATTCCTCCCAAATCTTTCTGGTCAACGACGATGGGACGGCGATGGTCGTTGTCCAGACCCTGGACAGACCAGGCGTAGGCACAGCCCTCTACAAGCCCACATCCATCGCCCTATCCCGCGACGGCACGACCTTTTTCGTCCTCAACGACGGCGCAAGGATCCTTGGCTTTTCCAAGGGCCAGGGTTCGTTCCACGGGTTGCTCTTTAGCTATCCTCTCCCCTCCCCCATCGATTCTGCCAAGGTTATCTGCGGCTTTTACGATTGGAGGATGGGAGATTCCGAGGGGCTGTTCTGCGCAGGATCGGGATATGCGGGATTCTTCACCCTTGGGCTGGAGAAGACCATTTCATCCTTTACAGCCTTGCCTCCCCACCAATCCTTCAGCGATGGGATAATGAACGCAGAAACCGCAGCTTCGCTGGAAGGGGAAATAATCATGGGCGGGGGTTCGGCCGGGACGGTTTCTGTCTTCGGTCTTAAATAAGGATTTTTTGCTATAAGACCTACCTTTCCATTCTTGTTTTTTGGGGCTATCCTGGATTTACTTCAAGGAGGGGAAAAGCTATCTTCCCCTCCTTGAAGTATCATGGATACGCGAGGCAGACCAATGTACAAGCTCCAAGACTTCACTTTAGCAGAGATGCTGGACAAGAGCGCGGGAACGTATGGATCGCTTGCCGCGCTGGAAATGGTGGGAGGACGGCGCTTTTCCTATGGGGAGGTGGCCGAGGGAGCGCGCAAGGTCGCAAAAACCCTGCGTGGAGCGGGAATAAAAAAGGGCGATAAAGTGGCCTTGGTCTCGGAAAATTCTCCCTGGTGGGGCATTTCCTATCTGGGCATTATCAGCGCCGGAGCCGTGGTAGTACCAATACTTATTGACTTTACTGCGGAGCAGATGGGCAACATAATCCTTCATTCCGAAGCGGCCGCGGCTGTGTGCTCCGAGAAAATGGCCCAGAAGCTGCGGATCCTCGCCCTCTCCTCTCGATTTTTCGATGTCGTCGACACTGAGGAGCGGGATCCAAAGACGTGGGAGAAGGTAAAAAACTCTGCCCAGCTCCATCCCGATGTCCAACCGGAGATTGGGTGCGACGACATCGCCATGATTGTCTATACCTCGGGCACCACGGGACTCTCCAAGGGAGTCATGCTGTCCCACAAAAACATTCTCTCCAACGCCATCGCCTGCAGATCGATCATCGTGCTTCGCCGTACCGACCGACTCCTTTCCATCCTTCCCCTTGCCCATACCTACGAATTCACCATAGGCTTTGTCATACCCTTCCTGGCGGGTTCCCACATCCATTATTTGGACAGGCCGCCCTCGGCCACAGTCCTTTTACCCGCCCTTAAAGCAGTGCGCCCCACTATCATGCTCTCCGTTCCCCTGGTGATCGAAAAAATCTACCGTTCGAATATCAAGCCCACCCTCGAAGGGATGAAACTCTACTCCAATCCTATCCTCAAACCCCTCTTGCTACGCTTTGCAGGCATAAAACTCAAGAAGACTTTCGGCGGTTCACTGAGATTCTTCGGAGTCGGCGGCGCACCCTTGTCCGCGGACGTGGAGGAGTTCCTCCTCAAGGCGAAATTTCCCTATGCCATCGGCTACGGCCTCACAGAGACCTCGCCTCTCCTTGCTGGATGCCCTCCGCATAGGACAACCTTGCGGTCCACCGGCCCAGCCTTGAAGGGGGTTATGGTGCGCATCGCTGATCCAAGGCCGGAAACAGGCGAGGGGGAGATACAAGCAAAGGGAGACAATGTATTCAAAGGCTATTTTAAGAACCCGGAGAAAACAGCGGAATGTTTCACCGAGGATGGTTGGTTCAAGACCGGAGACCTCGGTTTCATAGACCATAGGTCGAGGGTATTCGTCAAAGGACGGCTGAAGACTATGATTCTCGGTGCTTCGGGCGAAAACATCTATCCTGAGGAAGTGGAAGCGGTGATCAACCAGTCGCCCTACGTCTCCGAATCGCTGGTGGTCGAGGGAGAGGGAGGTCTGACCGCCTTTGTGTTCCTTAAGAGCGAAGTTCTTGAAAACATCGAATCCCGCATCCGGGATGGGATCGACGCGGCGGGAGCCCTGTCGGACAAAATGGGAAACGCAATCGCCAATGTGGAGAAATCCATGTCCGCTTCCTTGGGCCATGCCTTGGGGGATGCGGAAAAAGCAGCCGCGCGCCTCCTGGAGTCCATCCGAAAGGAGGCAAACGAAGAATTGTCTTCCTTCTCGAAAATTCGGTCCATCCAACTCCAGAAAGCCCCCTTTGAGAAAACACCAACCCAGAAAATCAAACGATTCCTCTATACCAAGGGGAACGAATCGAAAAAACCAGGATGATTTCTTACTTGCCTTCTTTCATTTTGTGAACATTCAAGGCGACAAAGACAAGGGTCATGGTGACCAGTGCTGTCAACTTAAGAATGAAGCCCAGCAGACTCCCTAAAAAGAGCGTGCTGAGCGCAACCAAGCCCAGGAGAATGTTCATCCCATAGATTATAGAAATGACTTTTGGCGTAGCTTTAAGCCTATCCAACAATACATGGTGGAAGTGATTTTTATCCGCGGAAAAGAAGGACTTGCCCGCCCGCCTTCTTCGATACATCGCCATGAGGGTGTCAAGGATGGGGATGGAAAGCGTGGTTGTCGCGGATATGATGCCAATCTCCGCCCCTGTTTCCTTTTGGCCCAGGAGAGGAAGCATGGCAAGGGAAAATCCCAAGAAAAGGCTTCCCGAATCACCCATGAAAACCTTTGCAAAAGCAAAAAGCCCTGGGCCCAGAAGAATACCCCGAAAGTGACCGCCGAGATAAAGCTAATGCCTCCGGCCAAGCCGTCGAGGCCGTCTATGAGGTTCACTGCGTTGGTTATGCCGATGATCCAAAAAAAGGTAAGGGGAAAGGATAAAAATCCTAAATGAACCAGACCGTCTCCCCAAGGAACCATTATCACCCTGAAGCGGAAACCAAAGAACATGAGAATGAGGGCGGCAAAAGCCTGTATCAGGAATTTGTATATCGCCCTCAAGTCAAATAGGTCGTCCATAAGTCCAAGAAGAAAGATCATGCTTCCGCTGAGCAGGATAGACCACACCTCAAGTTGACCGTTCAATGCATCATACAGGGGGGGGTGGAGGGCGAGAAGAATGACCGACGTGAATACAAAGGCCAGGGCGATTCCAACGCCGCCAAGCCTTGGGATTTTCCGTTGTGCACTTTCCTTTCATTTATCGTATCGTACAGGCCTCGGCTATGGGCGAAGTGGATAACCGAGGGCACAAATGCCGCGGCGAAGGCGGCCGAGAGCAGCAACGCAACAATAGGCATTTCCCCTCCACATATTTTATACAATCAATTTAAGTACATCATACTTCAAGGACGATAACATAAAACAGGGCATCTCGCTGCCGCGACCTCGTCCAACCTTCCCACCGGCGTAGTAGTCGGGGCGGCGTTGAGCAATTCCGGCTTTGTCTTGGCTTCCTGGGCGATTGAAAGCATCGCTTCGACGAAGGCGTCCAAGACCGCCTTGCTCTCCGTTTCCGTCGGCTCGATCATGAGGGCTTCCGGCACGATGAGGGGGAAATAGATTGTGGGGGGATGGAAGCCGTAATCGATGAGTCGTTTCGCGATATCCAAGGTGCGGATCCCGGGCGCGATATTTCCCATGGCCACAAACTCGTGCATGCAGGCCTTTTTATATTTCAGCGGATAGTGCCGCTCAAGCTTGGCCCTCAGGTAATTTGCGTTGAGGACAGAGTTCTCGGCAACACGCCTTAAACCGTCCCTTCCCAGCATCCTTATGTAGGCGTAGGCCCGCACGAGGACGCCAAAATTTCCGTAGAACGCCTTCATTCTTCCTATGCTCGCCGGAGGCATGGCGAGGGCGAATTTCTTGCCTTGCTTGACCGCCACCGGACCGGGCAGGAAGTCCGCGAGCTTGGAGACCACGGCCACCATGCCCGATCCAGGCCCGCCGCCCCCATGGGGGGTGGAAAAGGTTTTATGCAAGTTGAAATGCATGACATCGATGCCGCTCTTGCCAGGCTTGAACACTCCAGTCAGGGCGTTCATGTTGGCTCCATCGCCGTAGACCAGACCGCCTGCGTCGTGGATCATCTTTGCGATTTTCGCGATATTCCTTTCAAAAAGCCCAAGGGTATTCGGATTGGTGACCATGATCCCCGCCACCTCGTCGTTCAGCATGGCCTCGAGCGCTTTTATGTCTATGTTACCGTCATTTCCGGAAGGCACGGTTCTAGTGGCGAATCCAGCCATGGTGCACGACGCAGGATTTGTGCCGTGAGCGGAATCGGGGATGAGCATGGTTTTTCGCTGCCCCTGGCCTATGGACTCGAGATAATCGCGGATGATCAAGACACCGGCCAACTCACCATGGGCACCGGCGGCAGGTTGAAGCGAGACAGCGGAAAATCCGCCAATCTCAGCCAAGCTTTCCTGAAGCCTGAACACAAGCTCTAGGGCTCCCTGGGAGTACCGGTCGCCGATAAGGGGATGGAGGCTCTTCCACCCCGAATGGGAAGCCGCGACTTCGTTGGCCTTGGGGTTGTATTTCATGGTGCAGGATCCCAGGGGGTAAAAATTGGTATCGATGGAAAAGTTCTTCTGCGAAAGCCTTGTGAAGTGACGAACTACCGTGAGTTCGTCCACCTCAGGCAATCCTAGATGTTTTCTGGTCAGATCCTGTGGCAGGGGGCTTGGGGGAACGTCGGATTCAGGCAAGGAGCAGCCCTGGGCTCCAGGGCTGGACACATTAAATATCAAGGGTTCCGGGAGCAGATTCATGGTGTTACCTCCGCCAGGGCTTTGACGAGGGCGTCGATCTCTTCCTTGGAGTTCAATTCGGTGACGCAGCAAAGGAGCTTGTTGTCCTTGGAAGCATCGTATCGTGACAGGGGAAATCCAGGGACTATGTCCTTTTTCAGGAGCCTATCAAATATAGCCTCGGCGGCTATAGGGGTGGAGACGAGGAACTCTTTGAAAAAACGACGCGTTTCGATCTTATAGCCAGGGATTTGGGCGATTCTCTCGGCGGCGAAATGGGCCTTGTCGTAGCATAAGCGGGACAAGCCTTGGTTGGAACAGATGTTGGACACTGCTTTTTCCCTTCTGATATGCTGCTCGCGGGCTGTGAGGGTAAGGACATACCCCTTTCTTCCTTCGCGATCCTTAGCCTCTCCCACGATCCTGCCGGGAAGCTTGCGCATGAGTTTTTCCGAAGCGCCCATCATGCCAAGGTAAGGACCTCCGAAATTCATGGGATTCCCGAGGCTTTGGCCTTCCGCGACAACGATGTCTGCGCCTTGGGCGCCGGGGCTTTCGAGAAGCGCGCACACGTGCGGATCAGCTTGGACGATCAAGAGGGCTCCCGCGGCATGGGTTTTTTCGGCGCACGTTCCGAGTGAGTAGACCTCCCCAGAAAAGCTTGGGTAGCCTGCGACCACGCAGGCTACGCGCTCGTCTATCGCAAGGGCTGCAGGATCCCCCTCATAGAAGCGGAGTTCTATGGGAAAGGAAGAGACATAGGTCTCAACAACTCCGCGATATTCGGGATGGAGGTCCGAAGGAAAATATACCGCGGGCCTGTCTTCGTTCTGCTTCCAGGCCATGAGTATGGCTTCGGCCAGGGCTGTGGCAACGTCATAGTGTGATGCGTTTACCACATCTACCCCAAGGAGAGCCGCAGCCATGCTCTGGTACTCAAAAATAGCCTGGAGAGTTCCTTGGGAAACCTCGGGCTGGTAAGGCGTATAGGCGGTGAGGAACTCCCCTCTGGAAGCCAAGGCGGGCACGATGGATGGTATGAAATGATTGTAGGCTCCGGCGCCCATAAACCATGCCTTTCCTTTGGCACCTAGGTTCTTGGCTGCCAGGGCTTCGATTTCCGAAAGCATCTCGAATTCCGAGATGCCCTTGGGAAGATCCAGGGGGGGGAAGCGTTTTGCCGAAGGGATATCCGAAAACAGCTCCTCCACCTTCGAGACGCCTATCGAAGCAAGCATCTCGAGTCTATCGGAGTCGGCGTTAGGTATGAAGGGCACGGTTCAAGCCTCCCCTATCGATTTTCCATACGCTTCCGCGGACAAGAGAGCATCCAAATCGCATATGTTCGAAGGTTTGACCTTAATCATCCAGCCTTTCCTGTATGGTTCCCTGTTCACAAGCCCTGCGTCTGCCTGAAGGGCGGGATTCACCTCGCTGACTTCTCCCGAAACGGGCATGTACAGATCTGAAGCGGCTTTAACAGATTCCACGGTTCCAAAAACCTGGCCTTTGGCCAAAAGCTTGCCGGCCTTCGGCAGTTCGACAAAGACGATGTCTCCAAGCTCTTCCTGCGCGTGGTCGGAAATGCCGACCAGTACCAAGGACCCTTCCAGCTTCGCATACTCGTGGGACTCGGCGTACCTCGCCGCAGCATCGATGCTCATATTTTCTCCTTCCTTGCGCAAATTGTGTTCCTGACGCCACCAAGGCGCGATCTCATCTCCGGTAGGCAGGGATGTAGAGAGGCCGTTTGACAACCCGGGCCGTCCTTCCCTGTCCCCTAATGCGTACCTCCAAGGGCTGGCCCTCTTTGGCAAATTCCTTTAGGACAAAGGCGTTCGCCGCATATTTCTTAACCGTGGGGCAGTACATGCCCGCCACGCAGCGCCCTATGACGACGCCATCGCGGTCGATCACTTCGTAGCCCTCCCGCGGAACCCCGCCCTCGACTTCAATCCCCACCAACCTGCGCGCCGGCCCGGCTTCGATTAAGGACAGGAGGGCTTGCTTGCCAATGAAATCCTTGCCGAAATCGCAGGCCCATCTGAAACCAGCCTCGATCGCATTGATGCTGGGGCTTATTTCATGGCCGTGGAGCGGCATCCCCGCCTCAAACCGCAAGGAATCCCGAGCGGCAAGGCCTATTGGCATGGTTTCGATTCCAAAAGACAGCCCACGGGCCAGGAGGGTTTCCCAAACATACAGGGCCTTATCCGCAGGAAAGAAAAGCTCTCCCCCATCTTCTCCGGTATAGCCCGTGCGGCCGAATAGCACAGGCGCGCCACCAAGGCTGATGTTGGACCAACAAAATCGACCGGTCTCGGAAACCTTGGTCCCAGACGACCTTTCCAATAGTTCCAAGGCCCTGGGGCCTTGGACAGCGATCATGTAGGTATCGTCGGAGCGGTCGGCAAGGTGGACATCCTTCGTGAGATGGGCAGAAAACCACTGGAAATCGGCGTGTCGGTTTGTGGCGTTCACGACGATCCACCAGGAGCCGGGCATCTTGTATACAAAAAGGTCGTCTAAGACTAATCCTTCCTCATCCAAGAGGAGGGAATAACGGGCCTGGGGCGATGCCATGTCGGAGGTTTTGGCGCTTACCATCCGCGCGACAAAGGCATCCGCTCCTTTGCCAGAAATCTCGAACTGACCCATATGATCGATATCGAAAAGGCCTGCTGCCCTTCGGGTGATGGAATGTTCTTCTATTGCTCCGGTGGGATAGGAGATTGGCATGTCGTACCCCGCGAATGGAGCCATTTTCGCGCCTCGAGCCAGGTGCCAGTCATGAAGGGCTGTGGTGAGCGTAAAAACCTCCTTGTGAAGACGACAAAAGTTGTTTTTGAGTATACCACCATCGGCCGGTATCCGCAACGAAGCCCCGAAGCCTCGGCCCCCGGTCGAAACCGAAGGCTAAAATGAATTTCGGGAAAGGCTGGCACCGATGTAGACACCCTCGCCTCCCAGATATTCCTTTTTTTGACCCTCTATCAAAACCTGGACATCATGGATCGATGGAAAGGATGTGGCGGTGTAGACAAGTTGCTTCAGCTGGGCTTCATAGCCTTCCGGACCGTACTGGTTGTACATAAAGGCCTCGCTCAGGTTTACGATGGCGGTATTCCCTTGGATTTTCACCCCCAGGATCTTGGTTCCCCGGGGAATCAGGGAGACCAACCCCGACCTGATTTCTCCCTCGTTAGGTCCCTGTATCAGGGCGCCGAGGTTGTCGGTCAAAGGAGATTCGCTCGCCGGGATGTTCCGCCTCACTTCCTTCGAGGATATGAGGCCGTCCTCCTCGATCTTCACGAAGAAAAGGATTCCTGTCCGGATCGCTGCTGTCTGGACCGCTGGCTGGGATTGGAGTGAGGGCTGAACGTCGGGTGAGGGCTTGACCTGCTTGGGAGACTGGGCGGGGAGGCTGGGCATTCCCGCGGCGGGAGGCGCGGGGATCGGTTTAATCGCAGGGGGGATGGTTTCCCTGGGCGGGTAGGAAGTTTTTCTCTGGGTTATGAGAGCGAAAAAATCCGTCCTATCTAAGACTCCACGGATGTCGGGCAATTTGACGGCAAGCACTATGACCATGATAAGAATAAGGGCAAATACAATAAGACACCCTGAATTGGGTCCTTTGGAGGTTTTTCTTTTTTTCGACGCCATAGGGGAAAATACTAGTGCCTGCCCTCTTCGTGGTCAATACCGGAGGGAAGCTTTGACCTCACGAGACCCGCACCTACCAGGGTGTATAGCTGGAAATCTCCCCTTCCATCCACCCAAACAATCTGGTTTTTCCCTGGATCATGAATCTGTACAAATCGGTCCGACAACCTAGCCTTGTACCCCTCGTTTACAGGCCTGTGGCCGGCGAACCAGCATATCGTGTCAGTGTCGGTGCAAGGCCATCCTGTAAGGCCTTCGATCCAAGGCCGCAAGGCTGAGATGCTCTTGCCCACGGAACCTTTCTCAGCCTCTCCGTTTCCAGTCCAGATCAGGTTATAGACAAGGTTGGGTTTGTCGAAGTATTCAAGGATATCCAAGGATGCCACGGCGCTTCGGGGCTCCGCATGGGAAGCGAAAAATTGTTTCCCCGTCGCGACCAAGGGCAAGGATCTCTCATATTTCCTCAATACCTCCAGTAGCAGTGCCCCGTACCTTGAGGAAAACCAGGCGGCGCACATTGCACCTTCAAAGGCGTATTTGTAGAAGGGCTTGTCGCCGTCGCTGTCCAGGTTGCCCATGTTGTCGTGGTTCCCTTTGAGGCAAAAAAAGGCTCCGGGATATGCGACGATGCATCGGAGGACGAGACTCAAGGCCGCGAGGGACTCACTCATCTCCTCCTCGAGCTCGGGATTTGGGGAGGTTCCGCCCTCGGATGTGGAAAGTAGGCGCGTTGCGGCGCAATGCCACCGCTCCGCCGCCGCCCGGCCTTCGGTATGCAGCACATCGCCCAGGCAAACCAAGGAAAGCCTGTTCTCTTTGAGGAGGTCCTCGACTCTCAGCGCTGTTTCTCCAGGAGCGATGGCTTTCAGCACGGCAAACAAGAAATCAGCGCGTCCGTGGAGGTCGGGAATAAGGAGGCTTTCATCCTGGGGGAGCACCACGATGCCTCCAGGCCTGCCTAGAAGGGTCCTTGGGCGCAGGACTTCCGCATAGGAGAGAAGGATCTCAGAAGCCTGTTCTATCAGAGCCAGCAGAGTTTCCCGATCTGGGAGTCCGGGAATTTCAGAAGCCTTCATTCGGTCTCGGGATCCTCCGACTTCTCGATCCATTGCCGGGCCAGGTCATCGTTGGGATCGATTTCAAGGGCGGAGCGAAAGAACCCAAGAGCCTCCCCCTTCTTTCCCCTCTTGAGAGCCAGGGCTCCAAGGTTGACGATTATCTTTACGTTTTCCGGTTCGGCTGCCAAGGCTCTTTCAAGACTCTTCCTCGCCTCGTCCAGATGGCCCATTTCTATTTGGCAGAGAGAAAGTTCATTGAATGTATCCGCTTCCCTGCTCCCCAGGAGAATCGCTTTTTGGAAAGCCTCGGCGCCTTTTTCCCAGGCTCCGCTCTTGCGATACGCCCAGCCAGCCAGGAACCATCCGTTCCACACCTTGGGATGGCGTTCGACAAAGGCAAGGGCCTTTTCCAGTCCTTTTTCTTCGTCCCCCATGCGAATAAAGTCGTAGGCTTCCTTGAATGTCGCATCGAGGTAGCCAAGCTCTTCAAGCTTTTTGATCGCCCGTTTAGCGCTTGAGATTTTTTCCTCGTCCTCGCTCAGACCGATGAAGGTGGTGAAAAGTGAGAGCGCCCTGTCGTAGCGATGGATCCGGACATAGAAAAATGCCGCGTGATAGAAGGCAGGGGAAAAGGGCGGTTCCATGCCGAGAAGCTTAGCGTAGCAGTGATGGGCTGACTCTTCCTCAGCCTCGGCGGCTTCCTCCCGGCTTTCCTCGTGCAGGGTTTTTGCGTGTTCTTCCCGTAACAGGGCGAGGTCGAGCAAGGGCTCGGGCATGGAGGGGAAAAGCCCCACCAAAGCGAGGAAAATCTCTTCGGCTATGTCCCATTCCTTTGCCATTGCCTTCGCGTAGCCCGCGTCGGAAAGCTCAGCCAGGATCCCCGGCCTCAAGGTTGTAGCGATGGCCCTGTAGCTGTCGGCGTGGGCGATCTGGGGTTTCCACGCCAAGACCCTCAGTATTCCGGTCACGATGCTCTCGGGGCTTATCATGCCCAGGTCGAATT
>VKGY01000207.1 GCA_008080685.1 Spirochaetota bacterium | reverse complement strand
GAGGCTGGAGACGCCAAGGATGTGCACTCCATAGCCGTGCTCCTCGCCTACGGGGCTTCGGGGGTAAATCCATGGGCGGTGTTTGAATCGATACCTGGTTTTTTATCCTCCGCCAAGGCCGCGACTAAGTCGCCCTCCCTTTCGGAGGAGAGAATCGCCGACAACTATCGCGAGGCGGTGCGGAAAGGCATTCTGAAGATCATGTCCAAGCTGGGCATATCCACGATTTCCTCCTACCGGGGCTCCCGGATGTACGAGGCCGAGGGGCTTTCGCCGGAGCTTGCCGCCACTTGCTTCAAAGGCACGGAGACTCGGTTCGGCGGCATAGGATTGCGGGAGATTGAGCGGGACATCATGAGGCGGCACGGCTGCGCATTCGGTTTCGCCGCGCCGGGGTCGGCCCAGGCAGCGAATGACGAAAAAGCCACAGAATCCGCGCCTTCCCAAGTCCCTTGGCCGCCCGCCTTGGCCGCCCGCCTCGTATCGGCGGTGAGGGATGGGGACATGGAAGCCTGGAGGGCCTATGTGGATGGGATGGAAGACCCCCGCCGCCAACCCTTCGCCTTCCGCGATCTCTTCGCCTTCAAGCCAAGGGAACCGGTTCCCCTCAAGGAAGTGCAGTCCGCCCCGGACATCGCGCAACGATTTTCCGTGGCCGCCATGTCCTGCGGCGCCATCAGCCCCGAAGCCCACGAGGCCTTGGCGGCGGGGGCAAACTCTGTCGGAGCGTGGAACGATTCGGGGGAAGGGGGGGAGGACGGCTCCCGAAAATCCTATGGTGCCCAAGGATTGGATTCCCAATCCGCCTCCCGGCAGGTCGCATCCGCGAGGTTCGGCGTAACCGACGAGTACCTTGCCTCGGCGCTGGAAATCCAGATCAAGATCGCCCAGGGCGCCAAGCCGGGGGAGGGCGGCCAGCTGCCAGGTCCTAAGGTGGACGCCTATATCGCCGCCCTGCGCCATTCGTCGCCAGGCAAAACCCTGATCAGCCCGCCTCCCCATCATGACATCTACTCCATAGAGGACCTTTCACAGCTCATCCACGACCTGCGCTGTGTCAATCCCAAGGCGCGCATCGCCGTGAAGCTCGCCGCCCAGTCGGGAATCGGGGCGGTGGCGGCGGGGGTGGCCAAGGCCGGTGCGGACTGTATCATCGTATCTTCCGGCGACGGCGGGACAGGGGCCGCGCCGCTTTCTTCCCTGGACTTCGCGGGATCTTCCTGGGAGGCGGCCTTGCCGGAAATCCGGCAGGTCTTGGCGATGAATGGGTTGGATGCCCAGGTGACGCTTCAGGTGGACGGCAGGCTGAGGACAGCCCGGGATGTGGCCGTGGCCGCGATCCTCGGGGCCAGGGAGTTCGCCTTTGGAACAGCTTCGCCTTTGGAACAGCCGCCCTCGTTGCCATGGGTTGCGTCGCCTGCGGAAAATGCAACCAGGACCGCTGCCCCGTAGGCATAGCCACCCAAAACCCCGCCCTCAGGGAAAAGTTCAAAGGAAAGCCCGGGCACCTGGCTTCCTTCTTTCTCGTACTGGCCCACGACCTTCGTATTCTTCTCTCATCCCTGGGAGTAAGGAACCTGGACGACCTTGCCGGGCGCTGGGATCTTTTGGATTTCCAAGGCCGAGGGCGAAGCGTCGCGGATCTCGGCCTTGCCTTCGATTCCATAATATCCGCCCTGGAAATCGCCAAGCGCTATCCCGTGGACGAAGAGGGCAATACCGACGGCGCTGCCTTGCCTGTCCTCCCCCTTCCTCCCGCGGGCTTGAGGGCTTTCCATGGGGCTTCGAAGGGCGGCGCGAAGATCCCGGAGATGGACGGGCGAATCATCGCCTTCCTGGACGGCGCGGGAGAAAAGCCGCTGGAATTCACAATCAGAAATTCGGACCGGTCCATCGGCGCGGCGGCAAGCGGCCATCTTGCCCGGCATAGGATCTCCGGTGGTAATGGAATCCGCCATTTGGTTCGGTTCAAGGGATCGGCGGGGCAGAGCTTCGGCGCCTTCTTGGCCAGGGAACTTCGATTTGAATTGGAGGGCGAGGCAAACGACTACCTGGGCAAGGGTCTTTCAGGGGGCGTACTGGTCCTAAGGCCGCCGAAAGAGGCGGAGTATCCGGCCCAGGACAATGCCATAGCCGGAAACGTATGTCTTTTCGGCGCCACCTCCGGTGATGCCTATCTCAACGGCCAGGCGGGCGAGCGCTTCTGCGTCCGGAATTCCGGAGCGGTCGCCGTGGTCGAAGGGGTGGGAAACCATGCCTGCGAATACATGACCGGAGGGACTGTGGTTGTCCTGGGGCTTACGGGTGTCAACTTCGGGGCGGGGATGAGCGATGGGCGCGCCTATGTGTTGGACGAAGACGGCCTTTTCGACACCCGTTGCAATTCCGCGGACCTCGACCTTTCCCCCTGCGTCGATCCTCAGGATGAAGCGGAGCTTAAGGATCTGGTGGAGCGACACGCTGCCTGCACAGGCAGCCTTAAGGCTGGATGCATTCTCGCCGCCTGGGATGAGTACCTGCCCCGCTTTGTCATCGCCTGTCCCCGGGCTGGAGAAGGCCCCTAGTCCCGGTCGAAGATCTTTCCAGGGTTCATGATGCCTTTGGGATCCCAGGCTTTCTGGATTGCCTTTATCAGCCCCAACTCCACGGGATCCATGAACTGGGCCATGGAGCGTTTCCGCTTGAGGCCGATGCCGTGCTCGCCGGAAATCTTGCCTCCCAGCTTCCGCGTCGCGGCGTAGAGTGCTTCCAAGGCCAGGGGCTCGACCCTTTTCCATTCCTCCATGGCCATGGAAGGATCCTTGACCAGGGTGGCGTGGAGGTTCCCGTCCCCCGCGTGGCCGTAGCAGGGAATTGCGATTCCGTAGGCTTTTGAAATCCTGTCCAACTCCGGCATGATAAGGGGAATGGAGGCGGTGGGAACAACGATGTCCTCCAGGCTCTGGATCGGAGAGGCCACCTTGAAGGCTTCGGCGATGTTGCGCCGCACGCTCCAGACCCTGTCCTGGGTGGTCCGGTTGTCCGCCATGTAGACTTCGATAGCCCCCTTTTCCATGCAGAGGTCGCCTACAGCTTCGGCGTCCAAGTCCACCCGCTCCGCCTCGGCTCCGTCCATTTCGATCAAGAGCATAGCCCCGCACTTTTCATAGGGAAGGCCTTCGTTCAGGTAGGCGCAGGAGGTTGCGACGGAAAGCCTGTCCATGAACTCGATGCTCGTGGGGATGGTCCCCCGGGCAAGGATCTCAGGTACGCAGGCGATGGCCGCGGCGGGAGTTTCAAAAAGGGCCAGGAGATCGGACTTGGCCTTGGGAAGCCCTATCAGCCGTAGGATAGCCGTAGTGACTATGCCCAGGGTTCCCTCGGATCCCACGACCAGGTGGGTGAGGTCGTAACCTGTGACGTCCTTGGCCAGCTTGCCGCCCAGCCAAACCGTCTCGCCCGTGGGAGTCACCAGCTCCAAGCCCAGGATGTAGCGGGAAGTCACGCCGT
>VKGY01000028.1:862-10617 GCA_008080685.1 Spirochaetota bacterium | reverse complement strand
CAAAAGCTCCCTCATTCACGAATGCTTCCTGCCCCAGCACCCCCAAGCCACCGTCATCGACCAATCGCCCATAGGCCGATCCTCCCGGGCCAACCCCCTCACCTTCACCGGCATCTTCGACGCTATACGCAAGAAATTCGCCGCCGACACAGGAGCCGACGCAGCCCTCTTCAGCTTCAACAGCAAAGGCGCCTGCCCCAAATGCAACGGCCAGGGCTTCATCAGCTTCGAACTCAACTTCCTGGACTCAGTAAAATCCCAGTGCGATGAATGCGAAGGAAAGCGCTACCACCCCGAAGTCCTCACCTACCGGTACCAAGGCAAGAACATAGCCGACGTCCTCAACCTCTCCGTGGATGAATCACTCGCCTTCTTCTCCACCCCAAAGATCAACCAACACCTGAGGCTCCTCAAGGACGTAGGCCTTGGCTACCTCAAGCTCGGCCAAACCCTGAGCTCCCTTTCCGGCGGCGAATCCCAGCGCCTCAAGATAGCCGCGGAGCTGCAGAAGGAAAGCAACATCTACATCATGGACGAACCCACCACGGGCCTCCACCGCTCCGACATCGACACCTTCTTCCAGATAATCAAAAAACTGGTGGACAAGCAGAACACTGTCATCGTCATAGAGCACAACACGGACATCATAAAACGCGCCGACTGGATCATCGACATGGGCCCCGAAGGCGGCCGCAAAGGCGGCATGGTCATGGCAGAAGGCACACCCGCCCAAATCAAAGCCAACCCCGCCAGCGTTACGGGGAGATACCTTTAAGTGAAAATTGCCATCACAGGCGGCTACGGCAATATTGGAATCTCCGTGATAGAGGAATGCCTCAGGCGCGGCCACAAGGTCACGGTGTTCGACCTGGATGGCGACAGGTCCAGAAAGTTTGCCCGGCGGTATTCTAAGAAGAATGTCAGGACTGTTCTTGGCGACATACGGAAGTATTCGGATGTGCACGGCGCCGTCGCAGGCCAGGATGCGGTCATCCATCTCGCCGCCATCCTCCCTCCCTTGAGCGACAGGAACCCTGGCTTATGCAGGGAGGTGAATGTAAGTGGCATCGAAAATATCCTGAAGGCGATCAAGGCCGAGGGAAACACGGCAGCCCTGGTGGAGGTGTCCTCGGCCAGCGTGATGGGACCCACCCAAACCCAGGCGCCGCCGGTGCGGCCGGATGATCTTGTCGCGGCCACCGACACGTACTCGACCACAAAAATCGAGGCCGAAAGGCTTGTCGAGGAATCTGGAATCCGGCACTGCATCCTGCGCCTCGCCGCTGTCCTGCCCACGAACATTTACATTAAATATTTCCTGAACATGATCAAGGTCATGTTCGACATGCCGCTTTCGGCGCGATGCGAAATCGTCCTTGACATCGACGTGGCCCACGCCCTGGTTTCCGCTGCGGAAAGCCTGGCTGGCTCCCTCCAAGGTGGCTACTTGCAAGGCGGCGCCCTTTGCGGCAGCGCCCTCTGCGGCAGGCGGGGTTTCATCGCCGGAGGCGGAAATCAGGGCTGTCAGCTCACCAACGGAGCGATGCTCAGGGCCGTGTTCGCCCAGGTGGGGCTGCCCTTTCCGCGCGAGGAATTATTCACCCACGACATCAACGGATATTACCTCGATTGGTACGACACCGAAGAAATCCAAAGCCTCCTTAAGTACCAAAACCACAGCTTCGCCCAATGGAAAGGAATAATCGAGCAAAAACTTGGCCCCTACCGCCCCTTGATAACCTTGCTGAACCGCCCAATCCTGAAGTGGCTTGAAAAGCAATCACGGCATGGAGGAGCTCGAAGCTTCCATCCATAGACAGGAGGACAGGATTTTCAGGATTCACAGGAAAAGTTCAGTAGCGATCAGGCCATGAAATATTTCTTTACGAATCTAAAATTCAACAGCATAATCAAAAACGGTACAAGAATGAAATTTTACCTTGGAGTTACGGATACTGACTGGTTCAGGAACTTGCGTGCTCTCAATCCGGAGGATGTCAATTATTGGCAGCCAAGCGGTAAGCCCCTTATTGGACTCGATCGAGGCGCCCCTTTTTTGTTCAAGCTGAAAGCCCCGTATAGAAAGATCGGAGGAGTAGGGTTCTTCTCGACCTTCGCATCATTCCCGCTGAATATTGTGTGGGATGCTTTTGGACAACGAAATGGTTTCTCGACGAAAACTGAGCTTGTTAATAGAATCATAGCATATAGAACAAAAAACCATGTAGCGTCCGACCCAACTCTCACGATAGGGTGCATCGTTCTGACAGATCCAATTTTCTTCAATGATGATGAAATGATTCCTCTGCCGGCTTCTTGGGATGATCACACCGTGAAAGGAAAATTCTATTATGACTCAGAGGAAGACGGAGCCTACCTTTGGGATTCCGTCAAATTAGTATTAGCTGCGCGGCGTTTCTTTGATTGCAAGGAAGAAAGTGAAGAATTCCCGATTGCGATTCAAGATCCGGCATATCGGCAAGTGGCCAGCAAGGTTCGAATTGGCCAAGGAGCCTTTAGGTTGATGGTTACTGAAGCCTACGAACGTGCATGCGCGATTACCGGCGATCACACCTTGCCTGTGCTTGAGGCAGCACATATAAGGCCTTACGCTGAATCCGGGCCCCACCTTGTCAACAACGGGCTTCTTCTTCGTGCCGATTTGCATAAATTATTCGATGAAGGATACATGACGGTAACCCCAGATTACCATGTTGAAATAAGTCCCGCGATACGTGAGGAATTCAACAATGGCAGAATCTATTACTCTTTGCATGGCCAAAAACTGTCGAAGGTTCCCAATCGAGCTGTAGAACGCCCCAATCGTCAATTCTTGATATGGCACAACGAGAATATTTTTAAGGCAGGTTGAGCAATACTCAAGACTCTTTGAAGAAAATCCCTATCGCATAAAAACCCTGGGAAGCCAAGGGCTTCCTGTGAATCCTGGCCTCCTGTGATCTTGTCCCATTTTGATGCTTTTTTTTGATCCCAGCAACCTCTGCCATCACCCCCATCTAATGACCAATCGGGAACCAATTCCCGATTGGTCTTGACTTTTCGGGAATCTGCTCCATAATGGTCATATGGAACGAAGCATCTCTCCCTTTGTCCTCAAAGACCTGCACAAGAAAATTGTGCTCATCTCAGGCCCTCGGCAAGTGGGGAAGACCACCCTGGCGAAAGGCCTGATGAAGGAATACGACTATCTCAATTTTGACAACAGCGAACACCGCCTCGCCCTCTCGGAGAAAAGCTGGGACAGGAAAAAGCCCCTTGTGATTTTCGACGAGCTCCATAAGATGCCGGATTGGAAAACCTTTCTCAAGGGAATTTTCGACGTCGAAGGGTTGCCTCCCGCCCTCTTGGTTACCGGGAGCGCAAAGCTGGAGGCGTTCAAAAAGTTGGGTGATTCTTTGGCCGGTCGGTTCTTTTCATATCGCCTCCACCCCATCGATGTCAAAGAAGCCTCAGTACATATGGAACCGCGCGATGCCCTGTCCCGCTTGCTCGCCGTCGGAGGTTTTCCCGAACCTTTCCTGGAAAACGAACCCGACTTCCATGCCCGGTGGAAAAAAACCCATATCGATGTGATCCTGCGCCAAGATCTGCTCGACCTCTCGGCCATCCAGGACATCCTGTCCGTGGAAACCCTCATAGAAATGTTACGTGGGCGAGTTGGATCACCTATCTCCTACGCAAATCTTGCTCAAGACCTAAAGAAGGATCCCAAGACGGTCAAGTCGTACCTTGATCTTTTGGAAAGCCTATATGTGATTTTCCCTGTGCGCCCTTGGCACAGTAACGTTGCGCGCTCGATACTCAAGGAACCCAAGTACTATTTTTTCGATACCGGGATCGTCAGGGGCGATGAGGGCAAAAAGCTGGAAAACGCCGTGGCGTGCAGTTTGAAAAAGCAACTGCACTTCCTGGAAGATACCCGAGGCGCATCCACTGAGCTTTGCTATCTCAGGACAAAAACCGGAAAGGAACTCGATTTCGCAGTGTCCCAGGACGGTGAGTTGACCCACGCATTTGAAGTGAAATTGTCGGATTCATCCCGTTCTCCGTCATTCTCCTCATTTGAAATGGCTCTCTCCAAGGCTCGAAAGATCCAGCTCGTCATGCAGTGCGACCGAGAAAAAACCTATCCCGACGGATTGGAAATCCGCGCCGCCGCCGATTACCTCGCGAACATCGATTTGGGCATTTGAGGAAAGTTTTCATAAGCGCTTGCAGTTCATGATTTAACATCTTCTTAATGCGGACGGGAAAAACTTAACAACTTCTATATTCACCGATATTCCTTCAATCGCTAACCTTTGGAGGACGTATCGGAGGAATTCCATGTTCGTAATGATAGTTGGAAGCGGAAAACTTGGCCTGGGCCTGGCGCGCTCCATGTCTTCCCGGCAGGATGATGTAGTCATCATGGACACGGGACTGAACAACACGCGGATCGGCGATGGCTTTGATGGAATCATCATCGACGGCGATCCGATGGATTTGAATGTACTTGATCAGGCGGGGATAAGGAATGCGGAGCTGTTTCTTGCCGTCACCGCCAACGACAATGTGAATGTGTTCTGTGTTGAAGCTGCGAAAACGATCTTCAACGTGCCAAAAGCTTTGGCTAGAATCGCCGATCCTGAACGGGAACTGTTCTTCCATAATATTGGATTGGAGACCGTGTGCCCGACTGTCTCGGGGATCAACCAAGTGCTGGATTATATTGCAGGGGAAAGGTTCAGCTCCCTGGCAATAAATTTTGATCCATCCTTTATATGCATCCATCCTCTAGAAAGTTGGGTGGATAAACCGCTCTCAAAGATTGATATCCCCGGCAAGATGAAAATTGTTGGAGTAGTAAAGAACAACCACATAGTCAAGTTGAATGGCCACAAAGTATTCCATAGAGATGATTCCGTGGTAATTACCCAGGGGAGGGGAAAAGAGGATCGGAAATGGATCGTGTAATAATAGTAGGCGCAGGAAAAGTGGGATTTCACCTTGCTAAAGTCTTAAAATCAAACAAATACGATGTAGCCTTGGTTGAAAAGGACGCAGCGAGGGGAGCCGAAGTAGCGCAAAAAATAGAAATTGGAGTTTTTTTAGGAGAAGGCACCGATATCCAATTGCTCCGCAGCGCCGGAGTGGAACGCGCGGAATATTTTATATCCGTAACTGGCAATGATGCCGACAACTTGGTTGCATGCCAAATCGCAAAATCTAGATTCAATGTGCGCCATTCCATCGCAAGAGTGATCGATCCAAACAACGAATCCCTCTTCAGGCGACTAGGCGTCGATGCAGTAATAAGCACAACGGCCTTAGCCGCCCAGACAATCAGCAATTTATTCCCGGCCAACGGACTTAGGCTCATTTCGATTTTCGACCGAGGCGATCTCGAATTGGCTGAAGTGGCCTTGACTGAGCACTCTCTCTCAGTCGGCAAGAAGGTTTCGGAAATTCTCTTGCCCGAAGAGTGTTTGCTTGTGGCCATTCTCAGGGAAGAGACAGTTTTTCTTCCACGAGGAAATACTATTCTACAACCATTTGACAGAATTTTTGCAATGGTCCAGAAAAAATATGCCTCCGATTTGCGAGGGATCCTGGCCGGAGGAAAGCTATGATGAACTCTACGTTGCACGAAACAGGAATCTTGACGATTATAAAGGGAATTTTCGCAGAAATACTATTCGCAGCGACACTAGGATTCCTTGGAACGTTTATCTGCGGAGCGGTGGCAGCAATTTTATAGGCCGATCATGGGTAAAAATATTTTCCTGCGGGACTGCTCCATTGTCCTACACTACACAGGTAAAATCATCGCCGGTCTCTCGATGCTCTGCCTTATCCCTGCCTTGACATCACTTATCGCGGGAGAATTTACGGTAGTGGTGGATTTTTTGATCGGCTTTGGAGCGATGTTGATGTTAGGCGCCGGCCTTGCTGTGTTTTTCCCCAACGTGGAAAAGCCGAATTTGATGCACGGCATGGTCACCGCTGGCATCTCCTGGCTTGTCGCCATGATCGTGGCTGCCCTCCCGTATTGGCTGTCCGGGCATTACCTATCCTACCTTGACGCAATGTTCGATGTAATGAGCGGGCTCACCACAACGGGTCTGGTACTCATGCAAAACCTTGACCATGCGGCGATCGGGATCAACATGTGGCGGCACATCCTCACCTTTGTAGGCGGACAGGGGATAATCGTACTTGCCCTCGCGCTTTTTTCAGACGGTGCCGGTGGAGGATTCGGCTTTTACGCGGGCGAAGGCAAGGACGAGCGGCTTTTCCCGAGCGTCATGCATACCGCCAAGTCGATTTGGAAGATCAGCTTGATCTACCTTGTTGTCGGAAGTATTGCTTTTTGGCTTGCTGGAATGGCAATTGGACTTTCGCCATCTCGCGCCTTCCTCCACGGCATTTGGATGCACATGACAACCTGGAGCACGGGCGGCTTCGCCCCGATGTCGCAAAATATTCTTTATTACCATAGCGGATTGTATGAAGCGCTGACTTTTGTTTTCTTCACCATCGGATCCTTCAACTTCGCACTTCATGCTTCCGTCCTTAGAGGCAATAGGCGGGAATTGATGAAAAACATCGAGACCGTCTCTTTCACCATTACACTGATGCTCACTGTTTTTGTCATCGCCTGGGGCCTGGGAAGACTGCAAGTGTATCCAGACCTCTTCTCCATGATGAGAAAAGGTTTTTACCATATAGCTTCAACCCATACAACTACTGGATTGATGACTATTTACCCTCAGCAATTCGCAAATGAGTGGGGAGATTTGGCAATGTCGGCAATCATTATCGCGATGATGATAGGAGGAAGCGCGTGTTCGACCGCCGGAGGTTTCAAAGGCCTTAGGTTCGGCATCTTGTTTAAAGCCTTGTTGCAGGAGATCAACCGCATGGTAAAGCCCCGTTCCTCCATTGTATTACAAAAGTATTCATACTTTGGAAGACAATCGCTTTCCGATCAGCAAATAAGGAACGCCTCGCTTATCGTTCTCATGTATGTCGTTGTTTTCTCGGTTGCTGTGGTCGGCAGCTGCGCCGCAGGCTTTCCTCTGTTGCAGTCTATGTTCGAAGCTGCATCGGTAACCGGCAATGTCGGGCTCAGCATCGGCGTGACAACCGCCGCAATCCCTTCAGGTCTTAAAATCCTCTACATTTTCAATATGTGGGCGGGACGTTTGGAATTCATGGCAGTACTAGCTTCCATGGGCTTGATCGGATCTATCTTTGCGAGGAAACACCGGTGACCAAAATCAACCATTGGCATCTCATCCTGCTCCTTATCCTTTTCATATCAACAGCTATGACACCCTGTTTCTCCGATGCAACTGACGTGATTGCCATCGGAACCTTAGTCGATGGGGCGAAGGCTTTCGATGGCAAGACAGTGGTAATAGAAGGTGAGGTTGTAGGCGATGTGATGAAGCGGGGACTTTATTCATGGATCTGCCTGTTGGACGAAGGGATAGCCATCGGCGTGTGGACAAATTCGGCGGAAATACCTTCGGATCTTACAGCCGGTGGTTATGGGATCCGCGGAGACTATGTCCGAGTATCGGGTGAATTCCATCGAGCTTGCCCGGAACACGGAGGCGACCTGGATATTCATCACATGGACAGCTTTGAACGAACGGCTCCAGCGATGCATATCGCATATCCCATTCGTAAGGAAAGGGTTATCGTTGCCGCCCTTTTCTGCATGATGGGTCTCCTTTTCTCTTTGCTATGGAAACGAAATTCCGCCAAGGGTTGAACAGTTGAAGATTTTTTGTCTGCCTTGCCCGATAAGGGCAACAGGGAGATAATGGCGTGAATATGAATACTGCATCGCGCCCAATGCCAGATAGCTTAAAAAGAATCGCCGTGGGAGTGGGCAGCTCTCCCAGTTCCTGGCACTTGGTTGAATGGACCGCCAAAGTAGCCTCCAAGATGAACGTTCCATGGATGGCTTTCCATGTGGATGGCGGAGTGCCCTTATCCCAGGAAGATACAAAACGATTGGAGAAAAATTTGCGCCATGCGCAAGCGCTAGGAGGTGAAATATCCACCCATGCCGGCGCGGATGTTGCGAGGACATTGGTGAAAGCGGCAGGAAGCAGTGGTGCGTCGATGCTCGTCATAGGGAGATCTGGCCTATCTCAATTGGGCTTTTTCACTAGAAGTTTAACAATTTCCGATAAGATCCTGAGCAACGCCGTTGGGCTGGATATCGTGGTAGTTTCTGATGGTTTTGGGACCAAAAGGCGATTCTTCCCAGGATATATTGCCAATCTGTTCAGCTTACCCCTGCGTCAATATCTGGCGATGGCGATTGCATTCATATTGGTGACGATTGGCTGTTTGGCAACTTTGCCTTGGGTTGGAATAAGGGGTGTGGAACTATCGTATTTGGCGTTGATCCTTGTGTTTTCCCTTTTTTCAAGACCCGCGCCTATCATACTTTTTACCCTTGTCGCTGCGCTTGCATACAACTTTTTCTTCATTCCTCCAAGATTCACTTTTTCAATTTCTTCTACTGAGGACATCTTGGTATTTTTGCTTTTTTCCCTTGTCGCCGCAACAACCGGTTTTCTTTCTTCCGGATTGAGGTTGCGCGAAGCACTTCTGCTGAAGCGTGATCGAGTAGCCTCGCTGCTGCTTTCCGCAGGAGAGCATTTTTCAAAAATAAATACGGAGGATGACGCAGCCGAAGCTGCGGCGATGTTGGTCCAAAAATATTCAGGTTCCACTGCGGTCATTTGTTTGCAAAAGAGCAAGGACCGCATGGAACCATTCCACAGCCATGTAAAAGGGATTTTGAGCACCTTTGACGTGGAAGCGGCGAAGCATTGCATTGTGAAAGGAGAAATATGCGGAGCCGGAAACATTCCGCATGCCAAAGCCCGTTTCCGGTTTGTGCCGGCAAAGGCTGGAAACAGTGTTGTGGCTTCAATTGGGTTTGTTCCTAGGGCTGGAAAAGGCAAGCTTGGCGAGGATGACGCTCTCTTCCTGGCGTTAGGGAAAAGCCTTGCCCTGGCCATCGAGAAGGAGCGCTCCGATGAAATCTCAAGAAAGGCGCTCCTTGAACTCGAATCAGAACGATTGGCAAAAGTCCTACTCGATTCTGTTTCCCATGAACTCCGAACTCCCTTGACATCAATTACAGGCTCCCTGAGCGCTCTAAAAGATGAAGAAATTGGAGGAAACCCTTCAACGCGCGCGAAGCTTCTTGGAGGTGCGCTTTTATCCGCCGAAAAACTCAATAAAGTAGTGGACGATTTATTATCCTTCAGCAGGATGGAAGCTGGCATTTTACGCCTTAAGCTCGAACCTATCACAGCGTCCTACCTGGCTGCGGCAATATCCGCTGGTGTGAAGGACTCTCTCTCAGGGAGGCGACTTGCGGTGTTCCTGCCAGAGAAATCGCATGAATACATTCTTGACGCCACGCTCGTGACACGTCTTGGGATAAACCTTGTGGAAAATGCGTGCCGGTACTCAAGGAAAAGCGGCGGCATCGAATTGAGATTCTCCTCAATCGACGGAGGAATTGGGATAAAGGTGAGGGATGAGGGGCCAGGCTTCAGCGATGAACGAATGCGAGATCCTTTTAAAAAATTCAGTCGGACCTTCGGCGACCAGCCTGGCAAGCTTGGTTTAGGCTTGGCAATGTGCAAGGGAATAGCCGAAGCTCATGGAGGATCAATAAACGCCATGAAAGGAGAAGGCTTTTTTGAGATTGAGGT
>VKGY01000028.1:0-848 GCA_008080685.1 Spirochaetota bacterium | reverse complement strand
CAAGCGAGGCGTATGAAATAGAATGAGAGTCCTTATCATCGACGATGAAGAGCAAATCAGGCGTCTTATCTCAATATCCCTTGGCAGCAAGGGGTGGGAGGTCTTTGAGGCAGAAAATGGATTTGAGGGCATCCAGGCCGTGGTTGGAACGCGTCCAGATGTGGTGCTTCTTGACATAAATCTCCCGGACATGGATGGTGAAAAAGTGCTTCGAACTATCAGAGCATGGAGCAACGTTCCTATTGTAGTTGTTTCAGTCAGGGATTCAAAGGACGACATTGTAGCTCTATTGAATGCCGGAGCCGACGATTATATCACCAAGCCTTTTTTTACAGATGAGTTGATGGCACGTTTGATCGCGGTATGCCGGCGCAGCCTCGCCGAATCCGGAAAAACTTACCGGCGGAAAGGTCTTATCATTAATCTTGAACAAAGAAGCGTTGAACGAAGCGGTGATGAAATTCATCTTACGAATACAGAATTCGCGGTTCTTGAAGCTCTCCTTAAGCATGCGGGGAAGATAGTCACTCGAGATTCTCTTCTAAAGGAAGTGTGGGGACCGGGGGGTGACACGGAAGAAGGCAGCTTGCGTGTGCATATCCGAGCCCTCAGGAAAAAACTTGAGATCGACGACGAGCATCCGGACCTCATCGTTACCGAACCAGGGGTGGGGTACAGGATATCCCTTTCCGAAGGCTGAAAAGTTCGATCGGGAGGTCTGGCAGAATTTGCCTAAGGATCCTGGATTCCTTTTTTCAGTTGGACGCCTGTTCTTCCGAAAGATTCTGCCTACAGCCATTAGTTCATCGCAAGCGATACTCCGATTCCATCCTGCGAGAGGATGATGC
>VKGY01000027.1:10148-19994 GCA_008080685.1 Spirochaetota bacterium | reverse complement strand
AAGAATCAAGCAGTTCCAGTATGATGAGAAGGGGCTCGCTCCAATGACATTCTGGCCAGCCGACGAGGTTGGCAATACGGAGGAGTCGAAGAAGGAGATCCTCTCTCTATTTGATGACGATGCACCTTTCGCAACTCCAAAACCTGAACGGCTTATCAAGCGCGTTCTAGAGATTGCTACGAATAAGGATGACTTAGCCCTTGATTCCTTCCTTGGCTCTGGCACGACGGCAGCGGTCGCCCATAAGATGGGTCGTCGATGGATTGGCGTCGAGATGGGTAACCACGCTGTGACGCATTGTCTTCCTCGTCTCAAGAAGGTTATTGAGGGCGAGCAGGGAGGAATCTCCAAGGATGTCGGATGGAAAGGAGGGGGCGGGTTCCGATTTATTCAGCTTGGCGATACTCTCTTTGATGCTTTCGGCCGACTCAATCCCAAGGTTAAATTCACCGACCTCGCGGCATTCGTCTGGTGGCGAGAGACCAAGGCTCCGGCCATCGGCGGTTCGATCAATCCAACCTCATCATTCCTCGGCTTTCACGAGGGACGAGGTCTCTACCTTCTCTATAACGGGATACTCGGGGATAAGCGTCCTAAGGGCGGCAATGTCCTCACACCGGCTGTTCTGGCCTCGCTTCCAAAGCACGATGGTCTGCGCGTTGTCTACGCCGAGGCAACGACATATTCACCATCCTCGCTCGCCCACATGAATATCTCCTTCAAGCAGATACCCTATGACCTTGGTTCCATGCAGTTCCTTGCGGAAGGTGCGCTCGAATATGCAGCGGGGTTATTGCCTGAAGCTCCTTCTTCCCAAGAGGAGGGTGGGCATGTTTGAGCCTAAAATATTCCAGACTAAAGCCCTTGAATCCTTGAAGGACTACCTTGAGCGAGCTAAGCGCCTTGGTGATCCCAAGACTGCCTTCATCGAATCCTGGAGCGAGCGAGGACGTCCATCGGTCACTCGATGGCACCTGGCTCCGGGATTGGGCAATATCCCTTATGTTTGCATCCGCATCCCCACAGGAGGCGGGAAGACTTGGTTGGCGGCTCGTTCGCTTCGCATCGTACGCGACTCCTATACCCATACTCAATCATTACATGTGCTTTGGCTCGTTCCCTCGCAAGCGATTCTCGAGCAGACCCTCTCTGCTCTCTCCACGGCAGGACATCCCTACCGAGAGGAACTTGTCGAAGCCTGGAGCCGCCCCCTCGTCGTGACGCGAGAAGGCCTTGAAGCGGTGAGCCCCCAAGACTTCGCATCTCGTCTCGTCGTAGTGGTCGCAACTATACAGAGCTTCAAAGCCGAGGACACGGGCACACGCACCATCTACGCGCATTCCGAACGTTGGGAGCGCCACTTTGCCGCCCTTTCCGGAATCGAGGGTCTCGAACTCAGCAAAGAAGGTAGCAATCGTGGTAAGCCTATACACTCCTTTGTAAATCTTTGCCGCGTATTCAAGCCGCTCATCATCATCGATGAGGCGCATAACGCAAGGTCGAAGCTTTCCTTCGACACTCTCGCTAGGCTTTCTCCCTTCGGTATCCTCGAGTATACAGCTACACCGGACACCTCAACCGCGAGCGGCTCAAATGTCCTTCACGAGGCTACCGCTTCGGAGCTGAAAGCGGAGAAGATGATCAAGCTCCCGATCGTCCTCGCCCAACATTCGAGCTGGGCAACAACTGTCGCTGAGGCGGTCAGAACACGCAACGCCCTTGAAGAGGCTGCGAAAGCTATGGGGGATTTAGTTCGACCTATCACTCTCTACCAGGCCCAAGCAAAAGACAAAAACGACCCGACAGTCATAACCGCAGACAAACTCCGCGATCATCTCATCCAGAATGAGGGGATAGATCCCACTCACATCGCCGTGGCGACCGGCGACGAGCGCGGCATCGAGGGTGTGAATCTATACGATCCAACCTGCCCAATCCGTCACATCATCACCATTCAAGCCCTCAAGGAGGGATGGGACTGCTCCTTCGCCTACGTGTTCTGCTCCATACAAGAACTGAAGTCCCCACGGGCTATTGAGCAGCTGCTCGGCAGGGTGCTACGGATGCCTTACGCCCAGGAGCGCCCATCCGTCTTGCTGAATAAAGCCTACGCCCATGTCTCCTCGCGCGACTTCGCCGAGACGGCTTCCGCGCTCAAAGATTGCCTCGTAGACAAGATGGGTTTCGAGCGTATCGAGGCTGAAGTCTGGACGGAGGTGGCTGATTTCTTCCCTGACGAGGGATCCGGCACTATCGTCGGGCTCGCACCGGATGGCCAATCAATTTCAATCCCGGCCTACGCTCCATTGGACTTCTGGCTTTTCGCCCCCGAACCAGGGTTGTTAGTCGAGAGCGCGGGCACTCGAGCAGACGGCGTCCCTCTTGTCAGAGTGTCCGGCTCGATTACGGAGGCTACGATCACCAAGCTTGCTGAAACCCTCGGGGCGGATTCCGGTGGGGAGCGCACGCGAGCAATCGCCCGAAACCTCGCCAATTACCGCCTTCTTCAAGCCACCATGCATCGCGTTCCTCCTGCTGGACCAGATGCTTTCAAGGTAGGCTCCCTCTTTGCCCATGATGAGGTTTCCGGCGAGTTAATTCCTGTCGACGAAGGTTGGTTTGTCAACCGCGGCCGACTCGACCTATCGGATGCGTCGCGATTCTCCGCCCGCCTCACGCCTGAGGAGTTCTCCATTCCTGTCGAGCGGAAAGTCACCGAGCTTGATGTTGTCGCCGATAAGGTCATAACCCGCAACACCCGCTATGACCGAGAACTCTTCACCGCCGAGGTCTCAAGCGAGTTTTATCTGAACAGCCTTGTCTTCTGGCTCGATCGCCGCCTTGCGCGGAGCGATGTATCTCAATTGGTGCTTCAGGACTTCCTGTCCCGCCTCATACACCACCTCACCGACGAGCGGAAGCTCTTCCTTGGCGACCTCATCCTTCACAAGTACCTTCTCGAGGAGAAAATCAGGTTAAAGCTAGACGCTTACCGCCTCAAGGCGGCGTCCTCAGGCCTTGAATCTCTGCTTGATCTCCCTGAGCTTGATGGCAGCCTCGAATGGGAAGCCGACTTCTCCTTTTCGAAGGATCGCTGTCCCTACCCACAGGCGGAGAGCGCTTCATCCTATGGTTTCTCCAAGCATTTCTTCCCCGTTGTGGACAATTTGAGACGTAACGGCGAGGAATTCGATTGCGCCAAGGAAATCGACGCCCTCGATGAAGTCGAAACCTGGGTGCGCAACGTTCCACCCCGCCATCAATGGTGCTTTCGCCTCCCGACTTCGAGGGACGACTTCTACCCAGACTTCGTAGCCAAGCTCAAGGATGGTCGCATCCTTGTCATCGAGTACAAAGGAGCCCACCTTGCTTCTGATCCCGCCGAGCGTGAAAAGCGCCGGGTAGGCGAACTCTGGGCCCGCGTCTCCAAGGGTAAGGGGCTCTTTGTATGGGCGATGAAAAGGGATGATACGGGAAGGGGAGTACGGCAACAATTGAATACCGCTTTAATTCGAAAATAAGGAAGGAGGTTGGACATGAGTGGGGCTAAGTCCAGTCCACGGGAGATGCGAAAATTCTTCCTAGATCGGCAAAAGGAAGATGAAAAATTGGATGACATCTACTCGGGTACCATGATCATTGATCCGCCGCCTCCATACCTACCTTTCCAAACACGCGCGTCAAAAGCAATTTTAAGACAACTCATAAAGCATTCCAAAGATAGGCAGAAAATGTATTTCGAGCATCTATTAAATGAGATATCCAGGAATCAATCCGATGATTAGGGCTAGTTGTCAGAGCGACCTTCCCCTATTCAGTTTCGATATGTATGAGGTACTTGAGGAAGCGAAAGGAAAATTTACAGATAAAGTCTTTAATCCTGTTGATGTGTTTATAATTAAGCAGGCAACTTTAGCTTGCATCCAAATGGATGGAACAAGGCAGGCGATTTCTCTGCATCGACTTTTAAATCATTGCGAAACGCCAAGGGAAATTATAAAATTCATTTTTATACATGAACTTATTCACATCATCATCCCCTCGGAATTGAATGGTGGCAAAATAGTCATGCATACCGTCAAGTTCTGGGAGGAAGAAAAACGGATAATTCCTGAAAGAAATCTTTACTGGGGATGGATGTATTTTCACTTTTTCCCCTTGTTCCGAAAAGAAAAAGAATCAGAAGGCATTTTCATCAGACGAGGTTGGGAAAAGACTATGGCGCACTCAAGGTTATCGCTTCAAGGATATTTGGATCTTGGAAAAGTGTTGAATGAAAACCAGAATTCGACAATGGCGCAAGGATTGTAAAGGCGTATCAAGTCTCCTGACAATTTCGTACCCGCTAGTACTCGCCCTTTAGGAGGCTCCTATAAGGTAGATGCCGGACACCGCGCTCATCAGCTTGGAGGGGATCCATGCTTACCAGAAACTTGGGCCAAGCGTCCCTGACCTCTAGGAGAGCGCCGAATTCGCGCTCCCTCACTGCTTCATCGGCCAAGAGGTAGCAAGCCTGAACGTACATGCGCTCGATACCTCGATCACAGACAAAGTCTACCTCGCGGGCACCGACCCTGCCTGAGCGGATCGTCCAGCCGTCGAGTTCGAGGCGAAGGAATACTGCGTTCTCCACAACTTTGCCGAGCTCGCGTTGTGCGAAACCCCTATTCCGCGTTCGGATACCGAGATCCCTGAAGTAATATTTATCCCCGCTCTCGAGGATGCGTTTGCCCCGTAGGTCTTCGGGCTTAACGCGGCGAAGGGCGAAGGACTCTTCGAGGTAGGAAAGGTAGTCGAGCACGGACTGGGGCGAGACTTCAATGCCTCGCGACTTGAGATAGTTCGCCACATTGCGTGCCGAAGTTGGGATTCCGATGGAATCCGCCGCGAACTCGACGATGCGAGCGAGCAGGCGGGATTGCGGACACCGTGACGTTGGATTATATCCTTGAGTATGACGCTGTCGAAGACGCCACCGAGGTACTTGAGGGCAGTCCCGTCTTCCATGGGCAGGTTGCGCAGGAAGGGGAGACCGCCGTAACGTAAATAGAGGGAGAGGGAAGTATCGGAATCCTCACGTCCATGGAAGACCAAAAACTCATCATAAGACAGGGGATGAACGCGGAGCGTTGCGACTCGACCAGCGAAGAGCGTTGCGATTTCACCAGAGAGGAGGCGAGCGTTCGATCCAGCGATGTAGATGTCGTGTCGTCCCTCAGCCGCAAGACTCCGGAGCACTCGGTCGAAGCCTTGGATTTCCTGGGCTTCGTCAATGAAAAGCGCGGTCCTCGTTCTGCCGGACTCGACGTTGGCCACCTCCTCGAGACTGGCCGCGTCTTTGACCCAATCCCAGAGCGAGAGTTCTTTATCGATGTAAACAATCGGTTTTTCCGGATCCTCGGTTCGGCGACGTTCGGCAAGGATTCTTAGGATGCTGCTTTTTCCAACTCGCCGCTGGCCTGTTATCAGCTTGATAGGGGCAGTGTCGGCGAAGGGTTTCAGCCGGTCAAGGTAGCGATGCCTTAGGATTAATTCTACGTCCCTATGTCCATCATAATGGACAAATATAAATTCCGCGCCTAGAAGGGAAACAGCCCGGAATCATTGGGCGAGGCGGGAAGCGCAGGGAGGTCGAACAGGCGGTCCGAAGGTATTTCGGCGATCTCATGGATCGGCAACCCGGATACAGTTATGGCCTTTTGCGGCTTGACAGGGCAGGCATGGTGGCAGGCTCCGCAACCGATGCATATCGAGCTTGTGAACACCGGTTCGGGCAGCCTTGACTTCCCCGGCACCATTCGCACCGCCCCGGTGGGGCAATGCTCCGCGCACGCTCCGCACTTAGTCCCATTTTTGATTACTATGCAGAGATCGCGAACCAGGGTGGCGTCTCCGATTTTCGTCCTTTGCTTTTCCTCGGGGCTCAATTTGACTAGTGCGCCTGAGGGGCATAGGTCTAGGCAGGTCGTGCAGGAAAACTGGCAATACGAGACATCATAGTCCAGCCGAGGGGCAAAAAGTCCAGACAGGCCGAGTTGCCCGGTGGAAGGCCTCAAGATCTTGGAGGGGCATCGAGCGACGCAGAGGCCGCAGGTTATGCAGGTTCCGACGAAGCGCGAGGTGGATAGGGATCCAGGCGGCGAAACGGGACCGGAGGCCTTGGCGATTGCGGCATTAGCGTTACCGCGCTCCGCGGCGGCAGGGCCAAAGCCGCCCGCGTCCATCGCATTTCGTGCCAGGGTAGCCGGGCCCGCACCCAGGAACGCGCCTAGGATCGCTCCGCAGCCTACCCTAAGGCTGTTCCACATCGCGCCCAAAAAGTCTGAGCGGGTAACCGTCTTGTCGATCCTGGAAATCCTGTTGTCCTGTCCTTTCTCCTTCCTGTCGATCCTGGTAATCCTGTTGTCCTGTCTTTTCTCCTTCCTGTCGATCCTGGTAATCCTGTTGTCCTGTCCAATTTCTTTCCTGTGGATCAGTCTTCCATAGCGGACCGCCTTGGAAGGACAAACGTTGATGCATTCCAAGCAATACACGCATCGCGAAGAATCCAAATGCCTGCTCTTTCCATCCAGGCAATCGGCAAGGCAAACAGTAGAACAGCGACCGCAGGCAGAACAACCTTCGGCGTCGAGCCGAAGCCTAAAAGGAGCAATTATATTGAGAATTCCGAAAGCGCTTCCTACGGGACAAAGGTTGTTGCAAAACCACCTTCCGCGAAGCGCCGCAGATCCGACAACCAATGCTACCGCAATGCCCGGAGCGGCAATGAAACCCCAAGGCAGCAAAGGAGAGTCGACCCGGAGTAAAAGCCTCGCCAAAGGCTGGGCGTCGTAAGCGAAAAATCGCCCTGTCAGGGACCAGGGTTCGATCCATGAGGCGAGGCCTAAGGCACCCCCCAATCCAAGAGCGACAAAGCACGCGAGGGCGAAAGCCCTCAGGACGGCATTGGATTTGACATACCCCCGGCGTTTCTTTCTAAACAAAGCCATCAAATCCTGGACAAAACCCAAGGGACAGAGGAATGCGCAATACCATCTGCCAAAGAGAGCCGAAGCGATGACAAGGACGAGAAAAGAGACGAGGGCCGCAACCCCCATCCCTCCTGCGGCCAAGATCGCGCCTTGGGAAACACCTTGCGATAGGACTTGCGCCGCGCGCAGCGCCAAAGGCGCGAACTGCCATGCCGCCAAAACACGGATCGGTTTTTCCGTCCAGGTTGCCGACAATAGAAATCCAAAAACCACGGCGCAGAAAACAATTCCTGCGGCTATCCACCGGGCATACCTGACGGCGCGTCCTCTCTTGGTCCCCTTGAATATCAAATAGAAAGCCTCCGGATGTCCAATTCCGCGATCTTCGTGGTGCCGAGATTGGCCCTCTCCGCCATAGCGATATAGCCGAACTCCCCGGGAGTCCTGCCCAAGGTCATTGCCGAGACCGTGTCCACTGCGACGATATCCCTCGAGGCGATGAGCAATTGTGGCTCGGCATACCGGCTACTGGCATAACCCCGCGGACCTCCTGAGAGCATGACCTTCCCGGCATCCACAATGTTGAGGATAGGTTTACGCCAGAGACCGACGTCGGCGATGCACTGATCCAGCCCCAGCCTGTGGAACTCCCCGCGGTCCCATACAGCGCCCATCAGGTTCTTCATCGCGCAGGTCATCCCCGCCCCGGAATGGTCCTTCAAGACAGGCACATTGATGAATACATCCGCCTCCAGCGCAAGTTCGTGGAACTTTGCCCTCTTCAGCGCCACGGCGCCGGGTATTGAAACCATCTGGTAATGGGAGGAGTTGTCGCCGGGTACGACGACAGCTCCCGCAGATTTCGCATAGCTTTCGATTTTCGAATCCCTGTAGCTCCTTGGGCCGTTGTCGCAGGAATGGTCGAAGACCCAAACTTTGGCGGCTCCGGCCTCCAGGCAGTGCTCCACCAAGCGCTTGACCAACTCCGGATTCGTATTCGCCGCGACCTGCGGTTCCTGGCTCCAGCCGATATTCGGCTTGATGACCACCGTTTGGCCCTTGCGGACGAAGGTGCCAATACCACCGAATTCCTGCATCGCCCTATCCAGCCTGGAGGACTGGCTGCCTCCTCTTACGGCCACAAGGTCGGGGGATTTTCGCGCGGAAGGATCTGCTGCGGGTTGGATTGGGGCTGGAGACTTGCCTTGGGCATAAAGGCGATCCACCCTCGAGGGAAGGGACAGCATCAATGCTGAGGCTCCAACGGCGGCGCAGCCTTTAAGGAACTCTCTACGGGTCATCATAGGCGAACCTCCTCTGCTTTCGGCTTCCATCCCCTAATTTGCTATGGCAAGGATAACCTATATCCTTGGGCTGAAGGAAGAGCCGAGGCCTGCGATTCCCTCTTGTGGATCCTGCCGATCCTGACATCTGTCGGTTTTGAATTTTATCAAAAAACCAGCCCTATTACATATCAAGACTAGGGGCAAACAAAACTTATTGATGCGTTTGGAAACATAGGAAGCTATACTCTCTCGAAGGAGCGCGCCATGAAACACATTTCCGACGATGTCACTCTGTTCAGCACCTTGAAAGCCGAACTCTTCACCGCAGTCTTGGGCGATGTCCTGGACGACATGGGATTCCTACGGAATTTCCTCCCCCCCTCGATCCGTCCCCTGCGTCAGGATGCAGTGCTGGTGGGCCGGGCTATGACGGTCCAGGAGGCGGATTGCGCAGGGCCTTCGGAAGCCAGGGGAAGTCTACATCTGCACAGGATCCTCTCCAACCTACGCGTTGTGGGGAGAACTCATGAGCACCAGGGCCAAAGCATTGGGAGCTGCGGGAGCGATCCTTGACGGCTACCACAGGGACAGCGCTGGAATTCTCCGCCTAGGCCTTCCCGTATTCTCCGCCGGCTCTTATGCCCAGGACCAGAAAATGCGCGGAAGGGTGATAGACTATCGCTGCGCCTTGGAGTTCCCCAACGCCGTGCGCGTTAAGCCAGGGAACCTGATATTTGGGGATTGGGACGGAGTATTAGTCATACCCCAAGAAGCCGAGGCCGAGGCAATCCGCCTTGCCTTGGAAAAAGTCAGGGGTGAATCCAAAGTAAGGACAGCCCTCGAATCGGGCATGAGCACCCAGGAAGCCTTTGCGCGATTCGGCGTGATGTAGCCCTTCAGATTTCCTTCACAGGTGGCATGTCCCGGGGGTTGGGCACCTTGACCACGAAGAACTCCAAGGTTTCGGAGCCGTGGTTTTCTATGGCCATCTTGAGATTGAAAGGAACGGCGACCATGGTTCCCGCAGGATGGTCAATAAAAGGCCTGTCTTCAAGGCTCAAGGATAGGGTACCTCGGACAATAATCTGATGGACGAAGGAATTGGACACGTGGGTCTTCACCGCTTCCCCGGTTTTCACATCGGTCTTCGAGAAGGTGTATGTTGTTTTCAACATTGAAGCACTCCTGATCGTGGAATTGACAAAAAAATACTCTAGAAATCCTAGGATATTCAAAAGGGTGAATAACGGATTCCCTCGTCGTACACATCGATCTTTTCCCTCATTTTCCAGCTCCGGACCGCGAGATAGGTGAGGGGGAAGGCCGCCAGTTCATACACCGATGCGAGGATGCCTTCGGACAGCACATTCCCGACGATCTCCTCAGCTCCCCATATCCCCCCGAAGGCCAGGGTGGTGAAAAGGGCGGTATCGATGAAATGGGCGGGAATGGAGGAGGCCATGGTCCGCAGGAGGAGATTCCGGCCTTTCTGGGCTACCTTCATCTTGGACATGACCAGGGTGTTGAGCCAGTCCCCGACCCAATACGCAGCGAGGGAGCCAAGGACGATCCGCCAGGTTGTGGAGAAA
>VKGY01000027.1:0-10100 GCA_008080685.1 Spirochaetota bacterium | reverse complement strand
CATGGATCGCAGGATCGATGCCGGGAAGCCGAACCGCGACAGCCAAGAATAGGGCAACCACCCCCTGGGCGATAAAGTTGGCCCAGATGGCCTTCATGGAAAGCCGGTATCCGTAAACTTCTGTCATGATGTCGGAGATCACGTAGACCGCTGGATAGGTGAAAAAGGCGGCGGTTATAAGAAAGGGGCCTACCTGGACAAGCTTGGTAACCGTGATGTTGGACACGATGAGGAGGGCTCCGTACACCACAGAAAGCGTGATGAAGGCCGGGGTGGGGCGGTCGATGGTTGTGCGGACTCCCGCTTCCTGGGCCGGGGCATCAGATTTTGCGCGCATCGGAATGAACCTCACTTAATGCTCTTTGCTCTGTCCGAGGGAAAGGAGGCTGGATTTTAATAAGGAAGTCTTCTTTTTTCAACCACCACGACCACTGCGCTTGAGGCTTAGTCTACCAGTGAGATGAAAGCCTCGACCAATGAGGGATCGAAGTGTTTTCCCTTCTGTTCCCTTAGGTGGTCGATAGCCTTTTCCTTGGCCCAAGCCCGCCGGTACGGTCTGTCGCTGGTGAGGGCGTCGAAGACGTCGATGATGGAGAACAACCGAGCGGAAAGGGGGATCTTTTCGCCGGCCAATCCGTGGGGATAGCCTGTGCCGTCGAATTTTTCATGGTGGTAGAGGGGGATGTCCAGGCTATCCTTGAGATAGGGGATCCGCCCGAGCAAATCCAAGGCTTTTTTAGGATGCTGCTTCATGAGCGTCCATTCTTCCTCATTGAGTGGACCGGGTTTTTTCAAGATCGAATCGGGAATGCCAATTTTACCGATGTCGTGAAGAAAGGCTCCCTGGCGGATCTGGGCAATTTCGGCCTCCGGAAGGCCGAGCTTCGCGGCCAGGGATAGGGAGAGGGTGGTTACCCTACGGGAATGGCCTTCTGTCTCCTCGTCCCTTAAGTCCATGGCGGCGGACCATCCCTCGATGGTCGCTTCATAGGAAGTCTCCAGATCCAGGTACGCCTTTTGTAGGTCAGCGTAGATGGCGTTATAATCTAGGGCGATGCCCACCTGGTTTGCGATAGCGTCGAAAAGGACAAACCATTCCGAACCAGGCTTGAACTCCCGGCGGAACCAGACTTCCAAGGCGCCCTTCATTTCTCCCTCCATGATGATGGGGGCGCCGTGCTGGGAGATGAAGTTTTCCTTATCGATGAGGGTGCCGAACGTGCTCGACGGGTCCATTGTCTCAAAATCGTAGACCGAATTGACTCTGCGTTCCTCCACCACTATTCTGTTATTGGGTTGGCCGAATTTTACGCAGGCTTGGTAGATAAGGTTGGTGTTGAAGCCGCTCATGGCTTTGCATTCAAGGGTTTCCTGGTCGCTGTCCGCAAGGTAGAAGGCTACGGCGTCGCATTCAAGGATGGACCGTACTTGGTCAAGGAGGGAGCCCATGACCATATCGAATTCCATGTTCGCATTGATAGTCCGACTGATGTGCTTCAGGAAGGAGATATTCTTGATTTGCGCCCTGACCCTGGCTTGAGCGACCAACTCCCTCATGGAAATTTCCAGGTTGGAAAGAAGGCGTACGACCAACCTTTCCTGGTCGAGGACAGAATCCGAAAGGTAGGCTAATCGGACCTTGGCGAGGATTTCCTTACCCAGGGTAATTTCTCTGTCCATGTGGACCCGCCCATCCCGTGGAGAATCATCTTGGTCCAGGGACTTCATGGAACCAAAAAGCCGTTCGGCATGGCTGTCTCCATCCGAGAAAAGCCGAATCCCCAGCGTCCATTCCGGCAATTCCCGTTCCGCCAGGGCTATGTAGGCCTGGCAAAGGTCCTGAAGACTTGAAAATTTCCTAGCCAGCTCTGAAAAGGAAAGATCCAGCTCCAGTTCTTTTTTCTCTTGTTCAAGGCTGGTGAAGTCCTTTCGAATCACCACAAAATGGGTCAGCCTCCCGCTTTGATCCCTCACCGGGCATACCCTGCGCTCCTCGAAATACCTGTTCCCGTCCGCCTTCCTTCCCCGTCCCTTGATGACTACTTCCTTGTCTTCGCTTTCTTCAATAAAAAGCGATTCGAGCCAGTGTGCGTCCCCCTCGTCCTCGAAATTCCTGGCTTCCCTGCCTAGCACTTCGTCGCCGCCTCTTCCGGTCAAGGCACGGTAGGCTTCGTTGACCCACTCGATGCTGCCTCGGGAATCAAGGATTTCAATCGCCACCGGCGCGGCTTGCAATGCAGTTGCCAGGAGGGTTATGAGTTCGTTGTTGATTTTTGCCTTTTTGTCCTGGCTATGCTGCATGAGGGCGTGGCGTATCGCCATAGGCAGGCGGGACAGGCTGTCCTTGAGAATGTAATCATAGACACCTTCCCGGATCGCTCGGATCGCCGCCTCTTCGCCAATTTTCCCCGAGACAATGATAATGGGCGCGTCGATCCCCACGCTGCGCACCAAGGAAAGGACGGCGATCCCATCCATCTGGGGCAAGGACCAATCCGAAAGGACTATGTCGTAGGCCACAGGCGAGGAAAGTTTTCGCAACAATTCCCGTCGGTTCGCGGCTAACTCGAAATGGGCGGCGGGGAAGTTGGATTTTAGGTTGTGGATGAGAAGGAATGCGTCGTCCGGATTGTCTTCCACGAGAAGAAATCGAAGCGGAGCGTTGGAAGAGGGGGTTCTGTTGGTGTCCTGCACAGATGACCTCACTGGGCCAGGGGAACTTCATTCAACAGGAGCCAGTATAGGCCGAGTTGCTTGATTGCGTCATTGAATTTCAGAAATTCGACGGGTTTTCGGATAAAGCTGTTGGCGCCGAATTTATAGCTGTTGATGATGTCCTCGTCTTGGTTCGAGGTGGTGAGAACGACCACGGGAAGGTATTGGGTTGATGGATTGGCTTTGAGCCGCTTGAGCACGTCAAACCCCGCCACTTTTGGAAGCTTGAGGTCCAGGAGGACGAGCCTTGGGTTGGTGGAGAGGGTCCGTTCTGAATATTTTCCTGTCCGGAAGAGGTATTCCAAGGCTTCCGCCCCATCCCTCACTACGGCGATCGTGTTGTATATATGGTTGTTTCGAAATGCGAGCAGCGTAAGCTCCTCATCATCAGGGTTGTCTTCGACCAGAAGAATAGTGGAACTTTCCGGTATGCCATTTATCATGTTTGGCCTCCAATGGAAAAATAAAATCGGGCTCCTTTCCCGGGTTCTGCGGTGGCCCAAGCGCGCCCTCCGTGACGAACCGCGATTCTTCTGACGATGCTCAACCCAATGCCGGATCCGCTATACTCTTGTTCGCCGTGGAGCCTCTGAAAGGGAGCGAAGAGCTTGTCCACGAAGGCCATGTCGAAGCCGATGCCATTGTCCTCGACACAATACGCTATCTCGTTCCCGCTGTCCACGGCATAAAGCTTGATATGGGGGTCCTGGGTGGCGGCACTGAATTTCCAGGCGTTGGAGATCAGGTTTCTCAAGATGACTTCCACCAGGGAAGGATCGCCGTAGGCGGGAAGGGGGGATTGGATGTCCACCTTTACGCGCCGGTCGGGCGAAGCTACGACCATTTCCGCGCATATAGACCTGGCCAGAGGAGCCAAATCCATGGGGACCTTGGACAGCTGCTGCCTGCCAATTCGGGAGAGCCTAAGGATGTCGTCGATCAGGATGCTCATCCTTGTGGCGTTTGCCCTGATCCTCTCCAGGTAATGGGAGGAGGCGGAGGGAAGGAGCGGACCGGATTCTTCGGCCAGGAGGGAAGAGAATCCTTCGATCGACCTCAAGGGAGCCCTAAGGTCATGGGAAACGGAATAGGCGAAGGACTCAAGCTCCTTGTTGGTTTCCTCCAATTCCTTGGTTCGCTGGGCCACCCGGGTTTCCAGGCTCTGGTTGAGATCCCAGACCTTACGCTCCGCTTCTACGCGTGCGGTTTCATCGTGGATTATGGAATAAAGGAGCTTCTCCCCAAAGAGTTCCACGGGTCCGGTGAATACTTCCACGTCCCGGATATCCCCCGATGCGGTTCTGTGTCGGAAATGGAAGGTGTTCGTCTTCCTGTTCTCCGCCGCCATCTCCCTGTCCACCAGTTCGGGGCTAAGGGTGTTTATGTCCTTCACCGACAGGCTGAGGAGGGTTTCCCGAGGCCAGCCGTAGAAGACCTCGGCCGCTGGATTGGCGTCCACGATGCGGCCGTTCCGCGGGTCCACGAGAAACATGGTGGTATGGTGGTTGTTGAAAAGGAGGCGGTAGCGCTTCTCGGACTCTTCGAGCTTATGGATATTTTCGCTCCGCTCCTCGCTTTCCAGGAATAGGGCGGCGATGAGGGTGTATCCGATGGGAAAGAAGAGCAAGACCGAAGGGGCGATGGCAGGGAGTACGGTTTCCCAGCGGCGGTCAGGAAGGAAAAATTGGGATGCCAGCATGGAAAGGTGGATCGCCAGACCGATCAGCCAGAATCGGGGCAGGCTGGATCGCCATTGGGGACTTTTATTCCTGAGGAAAAAGGCTCCCACGCCAAGGAGGCTGGAAAGGATGATGGTGAGGACCCCTGCGTATTTTCCGCTACCACCTATTACGAAGAAACGGAAGAGGAGGGAAGGGACTGCGGCTACAAGGGCAACTACCGGCCCGCCGAAGTTGCCCGCGATGCCGTGGATGATGGTTCTGCTGTCGTAGATGATGCCGTCAGGGAACCGCAAAGGAGAGCTCATGGCGAGGATGGCTGAGAATCCTAGGAATAGTCCGTTCACCAGGGAGACGGTCAAGCGTTTGGCGCGGAATCTTCTCTCGGCGTAGTGGTAGATCAAGGCCAATAACACGATGAGGGAAATATTTTGTACTAGAGGGAGCAGCATTGGTTTCTCCCTTGGGAGGACGTTGAAGGCCATGGTAGCACAGTGGTGGCGGAAAACAAGAAGCTAGGTTGCGATCATCCTAAATACCAGACAGTCCGGCTCGAAGCGCGCAACAAGGTCAAACCCTCGGTTTCCCAGGAAGCGACCAAGGGACTCCGGGCTGTAGAAGGAAACATGGGTCGGATCCATCCTGTACCACCAGGCGGCGAAGCGGGCTTCTTCTTGCGGCGGGAATCTTGTCCTTATGGCAAAGATGCCTCCAGGGCCAAGGCGCGGAACAAGGGTATCCAGGGTGCCGTGGGTCAAGGAATAATAAGCCACAGTCCGGGCATTGCCAATACCGCCTCCGCTCTCCCTTTTCAAAAATTCAAAGGATGGGGCTTTTGCGCCGCAGAGCCTGCAGGGGCGAGTCCTCCGGACTTCGCCGGGATTCATCGCTTGTATATCCAGGATTCGGATGAGAATTTTTCCGTCCCAAGGCGACAGGCCCTTTCCACCTCTCCCGCCCTCGGTTCTTCTTTGGAAAAATCCATATCCAAGGCTTGGCCGAATCCCTGTCGCATGGCGTCCTGGGTCTCCTTGAAGCCGACTTTCCTTCCTAGGGCTATGGAGAGGGAACACACCCTTTCCTTCACGTCCGCGATCATTTTTCCGGCCGCTTTTTCCTTGGGAACAAGGAGAAGGCTGAACATTTCGTCCACGTCCACGTCCAATAGAACAGTTCCGTGCTGGAGGATGCACGAGAGCCTTCTGGTTTGGGCGTTGCCGGATATTTTTTTCCCTTCCCACACAATATCGTTGATGGGCGAAAATTGTGTCTTTAGTCCGAGAATTTCAAAACCGCGAACAAGGCCCGAGCAGATCCAGCCGTAGGAGTCGATGATGGATGCCCTAGCAAGGGGATGGGTTTCGGGGATGACGATGGAATAGGTGAGCTCGGAATCATGGAATACCGCGCCGCCGCCTGTGATGCGCCGCACGATATCGACTCCCTTGGACGAGCAGGCTTTGACATCCAATTCCTGCCGCGCTCCTTGGAAGTAGCCTATGGAAATGGCCTTGGGATTCCATCCGTAGAATCGCAAGGTGGGGAGAGCGTCTCCTCGGGAGACCGACTCCAGGATAGCCTCGTCCAGGCCCATATTGAAATAGGCGTCTGCAAATCCTGTTTCGAGCAATCGGATTTTATGCGGCATCGATCGAACTCCTCAAGACAGCGACAATGCCTTCTCCGGAGATCCCTGCGAGTTGCAGCCTCAATTCCTTGGCTCTCGCTTCGAAAACCTGGGCGAAATCCTCTAGCGGGATATTCTTCAGGGAAGACTCGAGGGTGTCGAAGGCTTCCTCGGGGATGGCGAAAAAGTCGCCGTGAATAGTGATTTCGCGCACCACCGGCGACCCGGGTTTGCTGAAATCAATCTCTGCTTCAAGCCGGAGCAGCTTGCTACCCGGCGGTTTGCCTTGGCAGAACAGGTGCATTCAGTCTCCCTTCCCGGGCATTGCCCGGGCTTGCCACGCGTCGAGGGCATGGTAGCTCGTCCTTGCGAAAGGCGATGCCACTACGGCGGCAAAACCGGCTTCCCGCGCATCGGCGGCGTAGAGTTGGAATGTGTCGGGATGGATGTATTCTACTATAGGGAGTTCCTGGACTGACGGCCTCAAGTACTGTCCCAGGACAAGAATGTCGACCTCAGCCAAGCGAAGTTCCCGGTAGGCTTCTCGCAATTCGTCTCTCGTTTCGCCCAGGCCGAGAAGGATGCTGGACTTGGTTGTCCTTATGCCCCGCTCCTTTGCCTGGGTTAAGGTGGCAAGGCTTTTTTCAAAGCTGGCCCTTTTATCCCTCACGCCCTGAAGCCTCCTGACTGTTTCGACATTGTGGGCGAGGACATTGGGATTGGAAGCTGCAGCCAACTCCATTTCTTTATCTATGTAATCGGGGACGAGGATTTCGATCTTAGCCCGGGGAACCTTGGATCGTACGGCCTTTACGCATGCTGAAAAATGTTCCGCTCCGCGATCGGGAAGATCATCCCGGTCCACGGAGGTGATAACGACGTAAGAGAGACCCAATTCGGCAACCGCAGAGGCCAAGGCTTCGGCTTCGTCTTCCCTGACCGGTAGTCCGGACTTAGCCGATTTTACGGCGCAGAACCGGCACGACCGGGTGCAGACATCCCCGAGGATCATGAAGGTGGCGGTGCCTTGTCCCCAGCATTCTCCCTTGTTCGGGCACCTGGCTTCGTCACAGACCGTATGAAGCCCATGGCGGGCCAGGGTTTGGCCGACCTGCTTCCATTCGTTGCCCGCAGGAAGTGCGACGCGGATCCAATCCGGTTTTTTTGCGCTGCTGTCCATGGGGGGAGAGTATAGACGAAAGCCTCGGAATTGTCATGGCTTGGCGTGGAAAAGGGGAAGGACTAAAAAAGGCCCTCCCTAAGGAGAGCCTTTTACCGGATAGCGAGGGAGGGGATTGAACCCACGACCCAGCGGATATGAGCCGCTTGCTCTGCCAACTGAGCTACCTCGCCGCGAACGAAGGGATTTATACCCACTGGGGCCCATTTAGTCAATACCGCCCCTACAGGGCCAGGCCGGCTGGCTGAGCCTCGCTTTACAGATACCCTGTGGCGCGGCTATACTGCGCCGGAATTTATGGACCAAGGGAGCGCCCATGTCGACCAGGGATTGGCAGGATGCCAAGAATAAAGAAGTGTTCGAATCCGCATTGCGGGGACTCGAAAGGCGGAGGGATTCGGACCTCAGCTTTACTCTAGAAGATGCCGAATCCGCCCTCACGCATTTCTATATCCTTGACGGCAACGACTGGCTGGGCAGGGGCGAACTTGGGGATATTGTTTCGCAGGCTACGATCGCGGCCTACGAGCATTTTATCGCAGAATGGAAAAAGCAGCGTGCCGGTGCTTCCGCCAATGGGGAGGAAAATCATGGGAATTGAAATCAGGACCGTGGAGAGCCCGAGGGATTTGAAGGCCTTCATAACCTTCCCCGAGAAGCTTTACTCCTCCACGCCCCAGTGGGTGCCGGCGCCGGTTTTCGACGAAATCAATACCCTTAGAAGGGATAAAAATCCCGCTTTTGAATTCTGCGAATCCGCGTACTGGACAGCGTGGAAAGACGGGGCGATGGTTGGCCGGGTGGCCGGAATCATCAATCATCGGTATATCGAGAAATGGAGCCATAGGTACGCGCGTTTTGGTTGGATCGATTTCATCGAAGACTTCGAGGTGGCCAAGGCTTTGGTCGGTGTGGTGGAAAACTGGGCGAGATCAAAGGGAATGGAGGCTGTCCACGGCCCTTTGGGCTTTACCGACCTGGATCGGGAAGGTCTGCTCGTGGAGGGATTTCAAGAGCGATCAACCTTCGCCACCATCTATAATTTCCCGTATTATCCCGAATACCTGGAACGTCTTGGCTACGCCAAGGACATAGACTGGGTGGAATTCCTGGTTCAGACTCCGGACTCCATTCCGGAGAAGCTCCTTAGAGTGAACGAACTCCTTTCCAAGCGATCAGGGGTGCGCCTTGTGGAATGGACGACCAGGAGGGATCTGAAGCGCAGGTTTGCGAAGGAAATTTTCGGTCTCATCGATGATGCGTATGCGGAACTCTACGGAACAACTCCGCTTTCCGAGCGGCAGGTGAAAGCCTATGTAAACCAGTACCTTGGTTTCGTCGACCCCCGTTTCACCAAGGTTCTTGTGGACGCCGAAGGTAAGCTTGCGGGTTTCGCCATCACCGTCCCCAACTTGTCCGAGCCCTTGAATCGCCATAAGGGCAAGCTCTTTCCCTTCGGATGGATCAGCCTCCTCAGGGCCTTGAAGAACCCCACGACCATCGACATGCTGTTAGTGGCGGTGCGAAAGGAGTATGTCGCCCGCGGCGTTGTCGCCCTTCTCATGACAGCCCTCAACGATTCGGCGATCAAGGCAGGCATTAAGTTCGCTGAGACCAATCCAGAGCTGGAAACCAATCTGGCTGTCCAGAACTTGTGGAAGGATTTTTCCAAGAGACAACACAAACGACGAAGGGTGTATCTAAAGCGATTGGAATAGCCTAGCCGATATCCGGTTCCCGCAGATACATCGGCCCAGATTCCGGGGATCCCGATCCTTCCAGCGCAAGAGTCGATTCGGCCAGTATGCACATGGCCGCCATGGCCGCCTGGGGGTCTTCCTGCAGGATGGTAAATCCCGCCCGCTCGGCGCAGTAGTCGCGGACCAACTCGGCGTCAGGTCCCAGGAAGCTCACCCGATCCCCTTGGGCCAAGGCCTCGATGAGCCCTGAGACAGGAATATCAAGGTATTCGCCTATCCTAAGCCCCTTCCTATACATCGACGCATAGACGCGGTTCTTTCTGGCGTCGATGAGGGGGACGGCTAAGTCCTCACCTTTGTAAGCCGCGGCGGCCGCGTCGAGATATGAAACAGATACCCAGGGTTTTGCAGTGGCGAGGGAGAGTCCCTTCGCGGTGGCGAGTCCTATCCTCAAGCCCATGAAAGATCCAGGTCCTCGCGAACAGGCAAATAGATCTGTCTCTCCAAGGCTTGAACCGGCCTTCGCAAGCGCCGCCTCAATGGCGGAAATCAGAATTTCCGCGTGCCTTAAGCCTTCCGCGGTCGCAAATCCCTCAAGGTTTCCGTTTTTCATGAATCCAACGGAAAGCCGCGTCGCAGTGGTGTCGAAAGCGAGGATATTCATAGGTCGATTCCTTCCAGCCAGGCTCCATGAAGAGCGAAGGTCCGCGAATGTTCTTCGCCTAGGCCGATCTCGATGATCGAAGCATCGAATGCCACAGCTTTCGGAATGTTTTCGCTCCATTCGATCACGGAGAGGCTGCCTTCGGCGCCAAGCATCTCATACCCTCCGATTTCCCGGAAGTCTTCCTCGCCTGCGAGCCTGTAGGCGTCGATGTGGTAGAAGGTCAGTCTTCCTCGGTATTCGGCGGCGATTGTGTAGGTGGGGGAGTTCACCTCCTCCTCTATGCCGAGGCCTTTGGCGATGCCTTTACAGAGGGTGGTTTTCCCCGCCCCAAGGCCGCCGCGCAGGGCGATGACCGACCCCCCGGGAGCGGTTTTTCCTATAGCGACTCCGAGGGCGATGGTTTCTTCCGGATTTCGAGTGCGGTGGATTTTCAGCGTTTACCCCTTAGGAAAAGTATATCGACGATTGTTATTCGTTTCCAGCACCGTTATTATAGAAAAAAGATACTTGTAGCACCGTGACAAAGGCGGCC
>VKGY01000206.1 GCA_008080685.1 Spirochaetota bacterium | reverse complement strand
GAATTTTATCAAGGCCCCCAGTCCCGAGATTCCTATAATAATGAGAAGGATTCCCGCTACCTAGGTTGCGGCGTGGAGGCCTGACATGCCATGCCGGGCGATAACGTCCGCACTTAATACCACGAAGGCTCCGGTGGGTCCCGAAACCTGGTGGAAGCTTCCGCCAAAAACCGCGATGACCAGGCCTGCGATTATGGCCGTCAGGTCTTTTTTAAAACCCTTTGCCCCGTACCCTTCGGAAACTTTCCTGAAGAGCGATGGAGGAGTAGTCCGGTACAAGGGTCATGATTGGACAAGTAGAGATGGGATGCGTTTAGGAATGCGATGAGATCTGTCTAAAGCCGGATCCTCTCCACGGAAAGGCAGCGCCTGGTCTTGCGGTCGAGTCGAAACAGGGCTCCGCACAGGCATGCCTCGCCTTCCGCAGTCTCCATCTTGTAAGGAATCTGAGTAAGAGCCCGTTTGATGCAAATCTCGGTTTTAACGCCGATGACGGAGTCCGTGGGGCCTGTCATGCCTAAATCGGTGATATAGCCGGTTCCCTTGGGGAGAATCCGCTCGTCGCCAGTTTGCACATGGGTATGGGTGCCCGCGAGCGCGCTGATCCTCCCATCCAAGTGCCAAGCCAGGGCTTCTTTTTCCTCAGGCGCCTCGGCATGGCTCCCTGCGTGCCTTGGAGACCAATTCATCGGCGGTTCGGAAAGGACAGTCGATGGCGAAGAGCCCTTCCCTTCCCTGTAGGTTGAGGACAACCCACTCCGCCACCCTTCCTGAAACCGCTGCATACCCCTTGCCTGATAATCCGGGAGGATAGTTGGCCGGCCTTAAGAGCCTCTCCTCCGAAGCCAGGAGATCCTCGGCCTCCTTCCGCTCCCACACATGGTTTCCCGTGGTGATGATGTCTACGCCGCAGGCAAGCATGGTGTCCAGTTCTTCCTTGCCTATGCCGTAGCCTTTGAGCGAATTTTCCCCATTGGCTACCACCAAATCCACGTTGTACTTTTTCTTGAGGCTGGGAAGTTGGGCGAAAAGAGCCCGAAGGCCAGAGGCCCCGACTACATCGCCGATCATCAGCAAGGTCGCCGGGGAAACCTCTTTTTCATCGGGCATATTCAACGATGCGGGTCTCTCGGATAATGGTAACTTTTATGCGGCCGGGATACCGCAGGTCGGTTTCGATCTTTTTAGCGATGCTTTTGCAGAGATCCTTGGCCTGGTCGTCCGAAACATTCTCGTAATTGACCAGGATGCGAAGCTCCCTTCCCGCCTGGATGGCGAAAGCCTTGTCCACGCCTGAGAAGCTTTCGGCGATGCTTTCGAGGTTTTCAAGACGCTTGATGTAATTGTCCAAGGTTTCGCGCCGGGCGCCAGGCCGGGCGGCGGAGATCGCATCGGCTATCTGCACCACGATGCTCTCCGGACAGTTGGGCTCCACATCGTTGTGGTGAGATCCGATGGCATTGACCACCCGGGGATCCTCTCCCATCTTTCGCACCAAATCCACACCCATTTCGGCATGGTTTTGATCTCCGTCCGTCTCAATTCCCTTTCCTATATCGTGCAGCAAGGCGCCGCGCTTGGCAATCTCGCGGTTGAGGCCGATCTCAGCCGCCAAAAGGCCGGCGATGACAGCCACCTCCTTGGAATGCATGAGCACGTTCTGGCCATAGCTGGTGCGGAAGAAGAGCCTGCCAAGGGCGCGGATGAGTTCCGGCGCCATGTTATGGAGCCCCAGGTCGAAAACCACTTTCTCGCCTTCGTCATAGATCTTCTGGGAAATCTCCCTTGTCACCTTCTGGACCATCTCCTCTATCCTGGCGGGATGGATCCTTCCGTCAGTGATCAGCCGCTCCAAGGACATGCGGGCGATTTCCCGCCGCACAGGATCGAAGCAGGAGATGACCACAGCCTCTGGAGTGTCGTCTATGATGACGTCCACGCCCGTAAGTGTCTCCAGGGTGCGGATGTTCCGGCCTTCCCGACCGATGATTCTTCCCTTCATCTCGTCTGATGGCAGGGTGACAGAGGCAACGGTGACTTCAGCGGTGACCTCAGTGGCTATCCTCTGCATGGTGGTGACCAGGATGTCCCTGGTTTTCTTTTCCGCCGTGAGTTGGGCTTCCTGATCGATTTTATTGATCAGGATCTGGGCATCCCTCTTGGCCTCATTCTCCATGGTTTGGATTATGACGCGCTTCGCTTCCTCGGCTGTAAGGCCGGAAATGCGCTCCAACTCCTGTCGGCACCGCTCTTCTTGGCCTAAAAGTTCGTTTTCCCTGTCTGCAAGTGTTTTTTCCTTGATTTTCAGAGCTCCCTCGAGACGCTCGAGGGCTTCAATTTTGTTGTCTAGGTTTTCTTCCTTTTGAAGGATCCGGCGTTCGAACTTCTGGAGCTCGACGCGCCTTTCCCTTATCTCCCGCTCTTGCTGGTTGCGTTCCCGAATGAGCTGATCTTTCGCTTCTACCAGGATAGCTTTTTTTTCGGCCTCAGCCTCGCGTAAAGCTTCCTGTTTCGTTCTTTCTGCTTCATTTTCTGCAGCAGTCAGTTGAAATCTGGCGTATAGCCAGCGGATCGTCCATCCTAGAATCAAGCCGGCAAGGGGAAGGGCAACCATCCATACCTGTCGCATGTGTCCTCCCGATGTACATTATGCCGTCATTGTCGATTATACGGATGAGAAACTCTTTGTCAAGGTAAATAAATAGTGTGAAAACCCCTTGATTTCGACCTAAGGGCAGTTGACTGGATAGCCGACCGATGCGTATACTTGTTCCCGGTATCGTGTTAAGGTAGAACTGGCATTTCATGCATCGTCATTCCTTTGTAGACGGTTTTGGGGGTTCGGCGGCCGAATTCTCCAGGACCCCCGCCCCACTCGCTTCTTCGTTCGGAAAGACCCGCGCATTACTACTCTCAGCCTGTACCCCTGCTTTGAAAACGAAAGGATCCCTGTGCCCCGATCTTCCAAAAGTAAAAATGTACGTTCGCCCTAGGTGAACGGATCCGGTGCCGTCGTTTTACGACGACGACCCTAATTTGAGGTTTTTCCGCATGTCCAAGAAGGTTTATGTCGGCAACATGAATTACTCCACCGCTGAGAATCAGCTTCGCGACCTCTTCGCCCAGTACGGCGAGGTTTCCTCGGTCAACATCATCATCGATCGCTACACTGGCAAGGCGAAGGGATTCGGCTTTGTCGAGATGATCAACGATGACGAGGCCCAGAAGGCTATCGACGCGCTCAACGGCTTCGAGTTCATGGGCAGGCAGCTCCGTGTTAACGAAGCGGAAGACAAGCCCCGCCGGGATGGTGGTTCGTTCCGCCCCCGCCGCTACTAATTGTCTTCGAAAGCGTAGTGTGAAATTCGCCCTGGTCCTTAGGCGCTAGCCCGAGGGTCGGACGAAAAGGGCCTCCCTATGGCCGCCGGGGAGGCCTTTTTATTTATCCGGATTGTCCAGCCTTTGCCAAGATCTCTTTGAACCTGCCAGGCATGGGCGCTGAAAAAACCCTCCACGCCTCTTCTCCCGGCAACCGGATCTTGAGCCTCCGCGCGTGCAGCATGAGGGTCGCCTCCGGATACCGCGCATCCTTTTTACCATATATAGGATCACCAAGGATCGGACATCCCAGGCCGGCCATGTGGATCCTCAGCTGGTGGGTTCTGCCGGTCCTCGGGTAGAGGGCGGCGACGCAATACCTGCTCCCCTCGCCCATGGTCCAGCTTTTGAGGATTCGATAATCCGTGAGGGCGTGTTTCCCTTCCTTCTCGGAGATAGCGAATTTTTTCCGATCCTTTTTGTCCCGCCCAAGATAGTTCTCGATCCGTCCCCGCTCTGGCGCAGGAAATCCTCTGAGGATGGCGATGTATTCCTTTTTAGCGAGCCGCTGCTTGAATTGTTCGGCCAGGAAGCCATGGGCATCGGCGTTCTTGGCTACGATGATCACTCCCGAAGTATCTTTGTCCAGCCTATGCACTATCCCTCCCCGGGGAGGGAGGGCTTCTTTGGATTCCATATCCAGGGAAAGCTTGGCCCGAAATAGCGCCGCGTTGGCCAGGGTCCCGCCCCAGTGCCCGGCGCCGGGGTGGGTGACCATGCCTTGGGCCTTGTCGAATACGATTACATTGGAATTTTCAAAGAGTATGGAAACCTCAAGGTCTTCTGGATCGAAGGACTGGCTGGGTGTGCTTTCCCAGGAGAGTTCCAACCTATCGCCTTCCTTTAGCTTCCTCGACAGCTTTTCCTCTCTGCCGTTCACTTTGAGAGTCGCGTTTCGAGCTTTGAGTTGGGATCTCGTCATTAGTTTGAGGGTTTCCGAAAGATATTTGTCCGCCCTTTCGCCCCGACAGGCTACTGCCATCCCCGTCCAATGGGCTGGGATAGGCGTATCTCGGCTTCTTCTGTCCTTCATGGGGGGGCATCTCCGCTGACATACCCTAATCCGGGCACAAGGCGCCTAGGGGTTCCTTCCTCGATATCGGGTACGCGCCAGCTTCCTGTCCCGGCTCTCAAGGATGCAGCGCATTCGATTCCGGGCTTCCCCAACCCCTAGTCCTTGGATCTTTATCTCGTTTTCTATAAGATACATAGTTCCTACCAGCGAACGAACCATGCGCCAGAGGAAGGCGTTGGCCGCAACTTGGTAAACTACCCTCTCCCCTTCCGCCCAAAACGAGGATTCGTGGACAAAGCGCGACCTCGACCTGGAAACATCCTTCGCCGAGGCGAAGGCAGAGAAATCATGCTCACCCAGGATAACCGCGGCCATGGCATTGAGGACCTTTAGGGAAGGCCTGTGTACCCTATGCCATTCGAAGCGGCGATCCGAGGCCGGGCGGGCAGTCCCAAAGGCTGTAAAGTACCGATACCTCCTCAGCGACGCGTCGAACCGGGCGTGGAAATCCGCCTCGGCGTCCTCGGCTCCCAAGATTCGAAGATCCCCGGGAAGCAGCTTGTTGAGGGCCAGCACGAATTTTTCCGCCGGAATGGACCTAAGGTCCGTAAAAAAACCCGCCGCTTGGCCAAGGGCGTGCACCCCTGCGTCGGTCCTTCCTGCCCCGGTCACGGGAACGGGGTGTCCATGCATTTTTGCCAAAGCCCTTTCGAGCTCTTCCTGGATGGACCTGGCGTTATTTTGTCGCTGCCACCCCCCGAAGTCCGCGTGCCATCATAAGAGACTGTGAGTTTTATCGCCCTCTCGCTCCTCATTCGTCCCGAGCCTTCTCGATGAGCACCATGGCGACGGCATTTTCGCCCTCGTGGGTGAGCGAACAATGGATGGTCCCGCCCCCAAGGGAATGAAATTTTTCCAAAGCTGTTCGTTCAAGGATTATGCAAGGTTTTCCGTTGTGGTCGTTTTTCACCTGGATATCCTTAAGCTGCATCCCGGCCAGTCCTGTGCCCAAGGCTTTGCCGAAGGCCTCCTTGGCGGCGAAACGGGCGGCCAAGGAGAGGGCTCTACCCGCCCCTCTCCTAGATGCGGCTGTAATCTCCTGAGGGTGGAAGAAGCGATCCACCAGGCCGGGAATCTCCAGCCACCTGAAGATTCTATCCACGTGCACGATGTCTATTCCAATGCCAGATATCATTCTTTTGGCTCCGAAGAAGTGGCTGGGGTGGCGGAGTAGGCAAGTCGCACCGAAACGGTTTGGGGTTCGAAGGTTTCCACTACCGCACCCTCGGGTTGGCGGATTTTAATTTCCACATTGTAGGTACCGGGACGCATGAAAGAGGAAAGATCCACATGGAAGAGCGTCGCCGGGTCAATCTTCGCCGCCAGGTTCTCCGAAGCATGGAGCCGAATGCTGCCGGTGGGAAGCAGGTCGGCTAAGACTAGATTGGGCGCCAGTCCTTCGGCAAGAATCGGCAGGTTGGTATAATTGCGAAGATCCATGGCTTGGCGGACCTTGGCTGAAAATGTGACCGTATCGATCTCTTCCAAGGTAAGCAGGGATTCTTTTTTTATCAGCCTGACATTGACGGAAAAATCGCCCTTTTTACCGCCTAGTTCGATCGTTTCAGTCGCTATTTCATCAGTCCTAGCGACAAGGCCCGCAGGGCCGGAAACTACGATTTCCGCAGGCATCACGTCGAAAGAAATCAGTTCGAAGCCCGATTCGAGAAAGCCTTTGAACGATGGAGTAACGGGCAATTTCTTCCTAGCCCGTTTTTCCAAGCCCACGGCGATTTCCGATGGATCGGGATGAATCTCCAAGGGATCGGCAGTAAGGGCGTTGCCTCGCTTTTCAAGCTTGACGGGGATCCTGTAGATCCCTTCGTTCCTATATCCCGATAGGTCGAGGCTGGCCGATATCTCATCCTCGCGAATCCCGTAGATTACATCCCGCTCGCCCCTCAGCGCAACCCTCACCATCCGGGGATATTGGCTTGAAGGAGCCATTTCATCGTTTATGGAAACGGCCAGGGGAATATTCACCATTCTTTGTTCCAAGCGGGTCAGGTTGAAAAAAAGGGTGAGTA
>VKGY01000026.1 GCA_008080685.1 Spirochaetota bacterium | reverse complement strand
TACAAAACCATGCTTGAGGAGAACAGGGAATTTCACTCCATCATCATAGAAGCCGCCGCTTCGCCCAGGATCGCCGAACTTTGGGAACAATACTATTCCCTAAGCCAGCAGTATCGCGCCCTTGCCCTGGAGCTTCCCGGCCGCTTTTCCGAGATTTGCGCCGAACACAGGCGGATACTCGGCGCCCTGAGGGAAGGGGACAAGGAGAAGGCGGAAAACTATGCCCGGGAGCATTATTTCAATACCGCTGAGAAGATCGCCAAAGCCTTTGAATCCAGGGCCGAAGCCTAATTTATAACCAACTGTCTATTTTCTCGGCTTAATTTTCTTCAATGCGTGGACGATGAACTCATTTCGCAACGTCGCCAGGGCAGTCATGTCCTTGACCTTCCAATCGTAAAAACCCTTCCCCGTCTTGTAGCCCAGGTTTCCGTCCGCAACAAGCTTCTTGAAGGTCGCGTTGGCTTCGTGGCTGTCGCTTATGCCGGGAAGGACTGTGTTTTGCACCGCGTTGCAGAGGTCCACGCCCACGGCGTCCACATGTTCCAACGGGCCCCAGACAGGCAGGCGTATGCCCATTCCCATCTTGACCGCCGTGTCCACGTCCTCAGGGCTTGCAAGCCCGATCTCAACTATGTTCGAGGCCTCCCGTATCACCGCTTGGAGGATCCGGTTGGCGAGTTGGCCCGGCAAATCGCGCCTCACAAGAACCGGAGCCTTGCCCCATGCCTTTAAGGTATCGACTACCCAGGAGGCGATATCCGGAGAGGTAGATTCGCTCATGACTACTTCGACCAAGGGCACCAGATGAGCCGGGAACCAAAAATGGGCGGTTGCGGTCCGTTCGGGATGGCGGACGAGGGAAGTTATCTCCGTGATTCGCAAGCCAGAAGTATTGCTTACTATGGGCACTTCCTGGGGAAGACGGGCATCCAGATCGGCGAAGAGCGCCTGCTTAGCCTCGAGTTTTTCCACGATAGCCTCGATGACGAAGAACACCTCTCCGCAAAGATCTTCGTAGCTTTCTTCGAACCGCATCCTGGCCATGGCCTGCAGCCGTTCCTCAGGAGAGATCAATTCATACCGCTCCAGCTCCGCCAGGACTCCATCCACCCGCTCGGGGCATTTTTCGCACGCCGACGAGGAAGACTCCACAAGTATCGTTGGATTGCCTGCCAAAGCGGAAACGGCGGCTATGCCGCTCCCCATCATGCCGCCGCCAACCACCATCACGCTGTCGCGCATGTCGATTCCGCTCCTATAATCCACGGGGAAAAATCGTCAATAGATCGTATCCCGTCTTGGTCACCGCCACATTCTCCTCCATCCGCATGCCGCCCCAGCCGGGAAGGTACACGTGAGGTTCCAAGGAAATCACACAACCTTCCTCAAGGACTTCGTCGCTCAAGACATGAATTGACGGAGGCTCATGAAATTGCAGGCCGATTCCATGCCCAGGCTGATGCACGAAATTTTCCTTTCCATCGTACCCATAGGAAGCCGCGATGTCCTTCGCAACCTGGCAGATATCCCGCACCTTCGCACCGTGCTTTACCAAGGAAAGCATGGCTTCCAACTCTTCGTGTACGATATTCCAAAGCTCAACAGCCTTGTTGGATGGTTTTCCAACCGCCATGGTCCGGGTCATGTCGCAGAAATAGCCGTCTACAAAGGCGTCGAGTTCGATGAGGGATATTTCTCCATCCTTCATCGTCCTGTCGCTGGTAACAAAATAGGGGTTTCGCACCATGGAGGATCTCTCACCCGAAAGCGCAAAGGCATAGCCTCGGGCGCGGCGCGCGCCTTTGTACCCAACCCCTTGGGAACAGATAGCGTACTCTACCTCCGCGGACACCTCGCAATCCTTGATGCCTGGGCGCAGAGCCTTCCTTGCGGCATCGTAGCCCAGGCAGGTCACTTCGCAGGCTCGACGCATTTTTTCGATTTCGTATTTCGATTTGACATAACGCGCCTCTCTCAGGAGGTTGAATGCATCATAGAATATCGCATCGGGAAATACTTCCTTGAGCATGCGCATGCCGGTTTCCGAAGGAATCCGCGCCTCGACGGATATATTTTGGGTGGCGATGAATTCAAAGCTCCCCTCGTAACCGATTACAGCCTTGTAGTCGTACCCTTTTTCCTTCCAAAGTTGATCCAGCATGCGCCGGAAGTTCCGGTTTGGATTGGGCATCTCCAGCATCCCAAAATAGATGTATGACCTTGCGTCGGAAACCCAGGATTCCTCCACGAAATCTTCTTCGCCTTCAATATAGAAAATCGTCGGTTCGCCCTCCCGGGGAACCACTGCCATGGAAGCCCCGAAAACTGGCCAATATCCCGTGGAATAAAGGACATTCTCGGGCAAACGCAGGATAAGGTAATCAACGTTATGCGCTTTCATTCTCGCTTTGAGGCGAGCGATCCTGAAATCGTCTCTGTAATTTTCCATTTCCCGCTCCTGTTCTTTGAATTTCCGCCGCTTGCAGTGGTTACCGCTGCGATCAACAAGGTACCCTTTATGAAGGTCTGCCAATAGGACTGGACGCTTATCAGGGCCATTCCATTGTTGAGGATTCCAATTATCATGACTCCAAGAAGAGTCCTCCATACCGAACCCTCCCCTCCCTCGCTGCTATTTCCGCCAAGGTATACTGCGGTGATCGTATCGAGGGCGTAGCTCTCTCCCACGGAAGGCATTGCAGTCGAAGCCAGACCTGTCATGACCAATCCAGAAAGAGCGGCTAACGTGCCAGTCATCGTGTAGAGAATTAAGGTTATGCGCTTTACGTTGATTCCCGCCAGCCGGCTCGCCACCGAATTACCTCCGATGGCGAAAACATAGCGGCCAAAGACCGTATATTTGCTGACAAGCCATACTCCCAGGAAGCAGAGTATCATGATTATTCCCGGTACCGGAATGAGGCCGAATACTTTGCCGGCTCCAAGGAAGGATACCTGGGAGCTGGAGGTGTAGATGGCCTGTCCGTTGGTGCTGATGAACGCTTATGAGAAAGCCATTGAACATTCCTATCGCCAAGCCCGCGGCTAAAGCGGCAAGCATGGCCAGGCTCCAATGAAGGTGGGCTTTTTCAATTAAAAGAGCGCATATGCAACCCGACAAGGCGATGATGGCTCCGACGGAAAGATCTATTCCTCGAGTGATGATGATGAGCGTCATGCCTGTGGCGATTATTCCCACTATGGATACAGAGGAAAAAATGTTCATGAAATTTTTAATGGATAGGAAATATCTCGAAGCAAAGGCGAAATATACCGACATTGCCACCATGAAGAGGATTAGAAAAGAATCCAACAACCTCTGCTGGTAGCCTCGATGTATTTTGACGTTCCTGTTTATCGCATTTACTGCCGCCATAATCTACCGTCCTGCTTTCCATACGTTGAGAGATAGGTTGAGTTCATTTATTTATTCCCAAGGCCTGGCTCAGAAGTTTCTCTTGATTGGCCTCATGCCTCTCCATTTCTCCCACGATCTTACCTTCATGCATCACATAGATCCTATCGGCGATGCTCAAGACCTCGGGCATCTCCAGGGAGATAATCACGATCGCCACCCCTTGCCTGCTCAGTTCCTCCATCACCCTATAGATCTCCGATCTCGCTCCGACATCGACTCCCCGGGTAGGCATGTTCAAAAGGAGGACCTTGGCGTCGTTCGCAAGCCAGCGGGCGATGACGCACTTCTGCTGGTTTCCGCCGCTTAAGGTACCGATTTTTTGATCGATTCCCGAACAATGCAGCTCAAGTTCCTTGAAATACTTCATTGCCAATTTTTTTTCTTCAGACCGGCGAACAATGCCGAAGGCTCCCGAAAGCTTTGTTCCCAAGGCGGAAAGGCATATATTCTCTTCTACGGATCGAAGGGGGATTATCGCATCGTTTTTCCTGTCGTCCGAGACAAAGCCCAATCCCTTGTCGCAGGCATCCTTGATCGATTTGAACTCAACCTTCTTTCCCTCGATGAAAAAATCGCCCGAATCCTTTTTGATATCCCCGAAGATTGCCCTGAATACCTCGTTTTGTCCCGAACCAAAAAGGCCGAAAATGACAACAAGCTCTCCCTCCCTAACCTTGAAGCTCACATTTTCCACAAACCCGCGAACCGAAAGGTTTTCCACGGAGAAAATCACCTTGTCCTTCACCTGGCTTTTGTGGATAAACATGGAGGAAGCATCCTTCCCTATCATTATCTTGATGAGCTTCTCGTTTGTAACATCCTTCGTATCCATGGTGCCGACGATCTCGCCGTCCCGCATGACGGTGATTCGATCCGTAAGCTCGTACATTTCAGAAAATCGGTGCGTGATATAAATGATCGATACGCCGGAATTCCTCAGCTTACGCAGCAATTCGAACAGCTTGGACGTTTCCTGGTCGTTGAGCGCCGAGGTAGGTTCGTCCATGATGAGAATTTTCGCCCGCACGCTCAAAGCCTTGGCGATTTCCACGACTTGCTGCTCGGCGATGGTCAATTTCGAAACCTTTGCCTTTACCGATATCGAGACTCCGAGGCTATCCAGCACTGCCTGGGCGTCGGCATAGAGTTTTTCCCAGTCGATCATTCGGTTTTTTTTAAGCGGATAATTGCCGAGGAAAATGTTCTCCGCCACAGTGATCGGTTTGACGACGTTGATTTCCTGATAAATCACACGGATGCCTAGTTCCATGGCGATTTTTGGCGCCTGGATCGCCACTTCCCGTCCGTCGAACAAGATTTGTCCGCTATCCAGGGAATAATCGCCAGAGATGATTTTTATCAGCGTCGACTTTCCTGCCCCGTTCTCACCCATAAGCCCATGGATTTCGGCCTGGCGGATCGAGAAATCGATATTCTTGAGTACCTGGGATTCTCCGAAAGCCTTGCATACTCCCCGAGTCTCCAGGATCGTTTCATTCGCCATAGTAATTCCATTTTACACGCAAGGCGAATAGGCACCCCAGCCCTTGGCCGAGGTGCCTTTCGCCCAATGTTAAGTACCTTTGAACATGCTCCATCAGCAATACCGGAGCACAATCTTCCACCCTAATTTACATCCCAGGATAATAGCGAGACAGGTTGTCCTTGGTGATGATGTCCAGGGGGGGAAGGGTCACGAGAGGAGGTTTCACGCCGTCGTTGAGATGGCGGAGCACCAAAGGCAGCAGATCCCAGCCGAAGCGCTCGGAGAACTGGGCTACCGTGCCGATCACCGGAGACTTGGGATTCTTAAGCTCAGGGAATATGACTGGATTGGCGCCGAAGGAAGTGATGATGACATCGCCTTCCCTGCCCGCCGCCTTGACCGCCGCGAGCATGCCCAGGGTGTTCTGGTCGATGTGGTTCCACATCATGATCTTCCCCTTGGGGTTGGCGGTAAGGAAATCCGCGGTTCTCTGGCGGGTCACTTCCGGGCTACCTTCGGTGCTGATCTCGAACACCTTCACGTCGGGCATCGCTTTTTTCACTGCGGCGATTGCGCTGTTGGCGCGGGTGATAAAGTTGACTCCCGCCTGGGGGTGTCCGGCTATAAAGAGGACTGGCTTCTGCCCAGGCCACATCTTGAGGGCAGCGTTGACAAGGAGTTCGCCGCAGATGGCACCGGCCCTCTCGTTGTTCACACGGTATTCCGGATCGACATTCAACCGCGCCTTGGTCTGGATGGAGATCATAGGGATGCCGTTGTTGGCTAGTTTCTGGGCGATGGCGGCGTTTATAGACTCGTCCTGGTTGAAGTTGAGATAGTAATCCACTCCCGCCAAGATGGCCGTTTCCGCATTGGACATAGCCCTGTTCGGATCCTGCTTGTTGTCGAAGACCATGAGTTCAACGCCGTAGTACTTGCATGCGTCCACCACTGAATCGCGGACGATGATGGAGATCGAGTTTTCATCATTCCAGTTCGCGTAACCGATCTTGTACTTCTTGTTGGCGAAAATCGTCTCGTCCACATCGATAATCGCGGGATATTTGATGTTGAGCTTCCCATGGGGGATTTGCGTTCCCGTGGGTTTAGCCTGCCCGAAAGCCACCGATGTGCACAACAGCACACACGCCAGCGACAATAAGATTCCTTTTTTCGCAATGCTCATCTCGCCCTCCTTATAAAACTTTGTCCTCATATCTCTACTTATCATGAACCCCTGACTCTGGATTCATGGTAAATATTTACTAGCGATTTCATTTTTCAGGCCCGTTGGGCTCGATCACCACTTTAATTGCCCCGCCCTTTCTGCCAACGAAGGTATCGAGAGCGGTGCCGAAGTCCTCCAGCGGGAAGGTGTGGGTTACCAGGTCGTCCACCCTGAGCTTGCCGGAAGCGATAGCCTGTATGATTTTCCACGAGACGTTTGGGTTTGCTCGGGATCCATAGATGGCCACTTCGTTGTGAACGATATATTTGTAGGGGAGCCCTTCCAATGCCTTGTCCGAAGGTACGCCGAGAAGGGCTACCTTGCCACCCTTGCGGACCATCTTTACCGCCTGGGCGAAGGTCCCTTCGGCGCCGGAGCATTCGTAGGCTTCGTCTACGCCCTCGCCTCCGGTAAATTTCCGCACCGCCGCCACTGGTTCTACATTTGCAAAATCCACCACTCCGTCGGCGCCCAGCTTTTGAGCCGCTGCAAGCCGGACACCTCGGCCGACCATGATGACCCTGGCTGCGCCCAGGGCCTTGGCGAACCGCATGGCGATGAGGCCGATAGGCCCGGGACCGATGACAGCCACAGTTCCACCGGCTGTGATGCCCGTCTGTTCCATCCCATGGAGCGCCACTCCGGCGGTGTCAACCAAAGCCCCTTCACGGAAGCTGACGGAAGCAGGCATCTTCTTTACGCTTTTTACAGAGTAGACATTGAATTGAGCGTAAGCGCCTGGAGATATGAAACCGTAATGCCGATGGCCAGTCTCGGGCTTTCCATAGTTTTCGCAAAGCGTATAACGTCCATTCATGCAGTTTCGGCATATCCCGCAACCCTTGTGGGCCTCTCCTGCCACATGGTCTCCCACCTCAAGTCCTACGACTCCCGGACCAATCTTGACCACTTCCGGGGTAAAGGGATAGGAGGGCGGCCAAACGCCTGCGATATCGCCCCGGATAATTTCCGGATCGCTTCCGCAAATTGCTACAGCACGGATTTTGCAGAGCACTTCCCCAAGCCCAGGCTCAGGCATGGGGATATTCCTAATTTCAAATTTTCCTGGCGAGGTCAGAACTAAGGCTTTCATGGTTGAACCTGTCGAAGGATTCATAGGCACCCCCGTAATGGATCCAGAATCCAGGATACATGTGCTTTCTTAGGGTGTCAAGGAATATTTTCAAGAATTCCAGCGCCAGCAGCCAGTGCTTTACCTTTCTCGGCTGTACGGGATATCCTGCCTGCCTAAGGCGCGACATTCGTCGAGCTGAAAATTTCAGACACTCAAGGAACCACGATGCCCCCCGCTCCTTCGATCCTCGCCTCCGATGCCCTCCTTTTACTGACTGCCGCCATATGGGGCTTCGCTTTTGTCGCCCAGAGGGTGGGAATGGACGACCTTGGCCCCTTCGCATTCAACGCGATCCGCTATTTTATCGGCGCCCTCGTCCTCATTCCCCTGATCCGACGGAGAAAATCCGAGGCTGCCGAAGCCAATGCCAATCGCCCAAAGCCCATGCTTCCATATATCTTCACAGGATCCGCATTGTTCCTCGGAGCCAGCCTCCAGCAGGTGGGATTGGTAACAACCACCGCGGATCACCAGCCTCTATGTGGTCATAGTACCGATGCTTGGAGCTTTGTTCGGACGGAAAGCCAAGGCCAAAGACTATTTCGCCGCCCTTGTGGCGGTGGCCGGGCTCTACATAATTACAATAGGAAAGGGATTTTCCATCGCACCAGGGGATTTGTTTGTCCTCGCGGGATCGTTTTTCTGGGCATTGCATATCCTTGTAATCAGCCGCTTCGCCTCGGAGGTTGATCCCATCGAGCTTTCCGCAGGGCAGTTCGCCGTCTGCGGCGCCCTGAGCTTGATCGTCGCCATGATCTTCGAACCTCAGCCTTTCCAGGGGATCCTCTCGGCCGCCGTTCCCTTGCTGTATGGCGGGATCTTCTCCTGCGGTGTCGCCTTTACTCTGCAGATCGTAGCCCAGCGCCATGCGCCTCCCGCCCACGCTTCCATCATCCTGGCCATGGAAGGGCTTTTCGGAGCCCTCGGCGGAGTGCTCATCCTGAGCGAGCCGGCTACGGCAAGGCTTTTTTTAGGCGGAGCCCTCATGCTTAGCGCGGCAATCTTCTCCCAGATTTCGATGGAGGGGAAGAAAGCACGGAAGGCCTAAAGCCTACGCTCCTGTGGCAGCCCGCTTTTTCCCGGGCATGAAGAGGGCGACAAAGCCTGCGGCGATCGGCAAGGCGAAAAGAATGGAGATGGCCGTCGAAAGTCCCCACACATCCCCGATACGGCCTATGAAGATCACCGCAAGCCCGCCCAAGCCTCCCGCCAATCCCATGGTAAGGCCCGACGCCAGGGCTTTGTTGTCGGGAATGACCTCTTGGGCGGCGACTATGGTTACGGAAAAATTCGACATCAGGCTCATGCCCGCGAAGGCGAGAAAGACCAAGGATACGAAGCGTTGGGTATTCAAGAATAGATAGAATAGGGGAGAAGCGAGCATGAGGGAGGCTACCACCAAGGGCTTCCTGCCATAGCGATCGGAGATTACACCCCCAAGAACGCCGCCCAAGGCTCCGGAGGCCAGCATTAAAGTAACCAGCCGGCTCGCCACAATCTTTGAATAATTCCGCTCTTGGAAATACAGGGGCAAAAGGGTCAGCATGCCGGTGTAAGCCATGGCGCGCACGGCGATAACCCCGACAATAGCCGAAAGTTCGCGGGAAGATTTGCGCAAGGTTTGGACCGCCGACCCCAGGGACTCCGAAGCTTTGCCCGAGATATTCACCTCCGGGGCGAAGAAATAGAGCAATACGGTGACGACAATCCCAGGAATTACTGTGACAAGACTTGCTTTGAGGCCGAAGGCTTGGAAGAGAGGCACCAAAAGCAGGGGACCCAGGGCGAAGCCGATGTTTCCGAAGGCGACGAAAATCGAAAAGAACACCGCCTTGAATTTTCCGGAGAGGACGTTGACCATGGACGAAGCCTGGGGATGGAAGGCCGCGGTCCCCATGCCGGCCAAGGAGGCGAGAATCACCAGAAGCCAGTATTCATGGACAATTCCCGTCAGGCTCAACATGATCGCCATCCAAAGGGTTCCCACGTGGACCAGCCAGCGGCGACCCATGTTGTCCACGAAATAGCCGAAGACCGGCTGGATCAAGGAAGAGGTGATTGAAAACACGGAAGTCAGGACCGCGGCCTTTGTCACCGTGAATCCGGGCATGGCCAGCATCAGGAAGGGCAGCATCTGGGGAAGGTAATTGCTGTAAAGGTCGTTGAGCAGGTGGGAGACGGAGAGGATCCCTATTCCCACCACCCCCTTGTTTTTCGGGGTTTGCATCGATGCTTCCATGGCGGACAGTATGCCCGGAACCCCAGCCAAGCGCAACACAAGTTGAGAATCCTATGATATAGTCGATTTCATGCCATCCACAAACAACCAACTGCTTACAGTATCTGGTCTTTCCGCGGCACCCGGCTCAAAAACCCAGGGTTTTCTCAAGGTCCCAGGGACAGATGTTTCGATACCCTTGACCCTCATCAACGGGACAAAAACTGGAAAAACGGTGGTCATCACTGGAGGAATCCACGGAGGAGAATATCCGGGAATCGAAACGGCCATACGCCTGGCGTCGCACCTAGATCCAAAGGATATTTCTGGACGCCTGGCCATCGTGCATCCCGCCAATCCCCACGCCTTCTTCGCCAAGCTTCAGTACCTTGGCCCAGACGATGGAAAGAACCTGAACCGGATGTTCCCCGGCAAGGCTCTGGGAACGGTAAGCGAAAAAATCGCCTATGCCATATCTTCGCAACTTTTCTCCATAGCCGATTTTTTCATGGATCTCCACGGCGGCGATATCCATGAGGCCCTGGTGCCCTTCGTCATCTATCCCTCCGCCTGCGACCCCGAGGTTTCGCGGGTCTCCGCCGAAGCGGCTTCCCTGATGGGTATCCTTTACGTGGTCGGCGCCTCCTCCACCAACGGAACCTTCGGATGCGCCGCACAATCCGGCGTTCCTGGATTCCTGGCGGAAATCGGCCAGTGTGGCCTTTGGTCCGAGGAAGAAGTGGAAACCTACCTCAGAGGCACGACCAATGTGCTCGCTTACCTCGGCGTGCTATCGCGCCCCGTGGAGGACCTCGGTTCGGTGACCAGGATTCCCGGCATGATCGGGGCCATAGCCGCCCAGACCGGCTGCTGGTATCCTTCGGTCAAACCTGGCGACAAGGTTGCAAAAGGCCAAAAGCTCGGGGAGATAAGGGATTTTTTCGCCCAGCCCTTGGGCGAATACTTCGCGCCCCAGGACGGAACGATGCTCTTTGTGGTCACGTCCCTTGCCATCAATGAAGGGGAACCCTTGGCTGCCCTGGGTTGAGGCACCCTCACCACTGAAAGGCAAGAGCCCGCTTTCCTAAGATGGAATCGTCGAAAATCTTCTCGCCCGGATCCCCCGCCAAGCCTGCGCATACGTGGAGGGGCGGGAGATGCTCCTCCCGGGGGTGGCAATAGCGCGCCGCCGGAGCCTTTTTCCAGCCCTCAAGCCGCGCCTCGATCTGGGGATAATCCAGGTTACCCGCGCAGGTTTCGGAAAGCCAGTCTTGGAACGCCTCGTTTTCCGGATCCCTTGCGGAGCCGTCGGACCAGGAAAAAGCCCGCATGTTGTGGAATGAAAACCCCGAGCCTATGAAAAGGATGTTTTCTTCGCGCAGGGGCCGCAAGGCGGCTCCGATGTTGAGATGGGCCCTGGGATCCAGCCCCCTGGCCAGGGACAGCTGGATGCTGGGAATGTCCGCCTTAGGATACATGAGAAGAAGGGGGATGAAATGCCCATGGTCGAAGCCCCGCTCCGGATCCTGTCGGCACCCTATCCCCGCGCGGCTGAAGAAATCGGCGATCCGGCCTGCCAGGACAGGGTGTCCGGGCGAAGGATAGGAGAGCGAATAGGCCTCCTGGGGAAAGCCGAAATAATCATAGATAAGGGATGGCATCGCCCCGCTGGACAGGGTGGGAACAGGCTCCTCCCAGTGGGCGCTCACCACTACGATTGCCTCAGGCCTTGGAAAGCGCCGAGGGAAATCCCTCATGAAGGCAACCATTGCCGCATGGCTCGAATCCCCGAGGATCGGAAGAGGGCCTCCGCCATGGGAAAAGTATAGGATTGTCGCCATAAACACTCCTGGCACGAAGTATACCCAGGCAATGGGATACCGGATATACTCCAACCAATGAAAGTAATCGTGACGGGTGCCGACGGCCTTTTAGGTAGCAACCTTGTGCGCGTTCTGCTTGAGCAAGGCCATTCGGTCAGGGTATTCCTCCAGGAAGGCAAGGCTTCGCCCACCTTGGAAGGCCTGGCGCTCGAACAGAGCCATGGCGACATTCTCGATCCGGTTTCATTGCGCAAAGCCTTCGCAGGCCAGGAAGCGGTCATCCACGCCGCGGCGAACACCTCGATCTGGCCGGCCAAGTCCGAGGCTGTGCGGCGGGTCAACCGCGGAGGAACCCAGGCTGTCCTTGATGCGGCGATGAAAGCAGGCCTGGGAAGATTCGTCTACATAGGCACCGCCAATTCCTTCAACCCCGGTTCGAAGGAAAAGCCAGGCACTGAGGACTCAGCCTATACAGCCTGGAAATACGGCCTTGACTACATGGACAGCAAATATGAAGCCCAGAACCTGGTCTTGGCGGCGGCGAAAGAGAAGGGTTTTCCCGCCCTTACGGTCAACCCTACCTTCATGCTGGGTCCTTACGACGCTACCCCCAGTTCCGGCGCCATGCTGATCCGCCTCTACCAAGGCAAGATATTCGGCTACACCAAAGGCGGTAAATGCTGGACTCACGTCCGCGACGTGGCGGTCGCCGCGGCAAACGCCCTTATCGCAGGGAATGTCGGCCAGAGCTATATCGCCGGAAACCAGAACCTGGACTACGAAGAATTTTTCTCCATGGCTTCCAAGGTAATGGGCATCTCCCCGCCTCGGATCAAGATACCGAGGCCCTTGGCCCTCGCCGTCGGGTTTGGCCAGTCCGCCATGGCGGCGGTCAATGGAAGCACCCCCTTGCTGAGCTACACCGCTGCCAGGATCGGATGTGAAAGTTTTTATTATGATCCCGCCAAGGCGAGAAAAGAATTGTCCATGCCCTTCACGCCCATAGAAACGGCAGTGCTGGAAAGCTTCTTATGGCTGCAGGACCATGGATATCTGGAGAAATCCCTATGAGCGCCCCAGGCCTTCCGGAGGAAGGGGTTTTCTGGTTCCTCTTAGCCTTCATCCTGGCCTTCCTGGCTTATTGGCTCACCATAGAAAGCCCCGGGACAAAAACCTGGTTCTTCCGAAAATTCGGCGAAACTCGCGGAGCCGTAGCCTACTTCATTTTCAACAAGCTTTGGGGTGCCTTTCTTTTCGGCATTCTATGCAGCCTAGCAGCCCTCGCCGCCTTTCCAGAGAAGGAGCTTGGGACAATGGGGCTCCGCTGGCCTTCCCTGCCGCCCGGCGATGCAAGATCCCTTGGCCTCAACCTTGGGCTTCCCATCCTCCTCTCCGGAGCCCTGGTGGGTGGCAACTGGCTTAGGGCAAAGAAAATAGCTGCGAAGGAAAGGGACTTCGGCCGCTATCCCGAGATAAAAATCCCAAGGTGGACCATGGGAACGGTGCTCCTGGACCTTGCCTTCTGGGCTATCTACCTTTTTGCCTACGAGCTCCTTTTCCGGGGAACCTTGCTTTTTCCCCTGGCCGAACGGCTCGGTCCCTGGACCGCGATAGGGATAAACATCGCCCTGTACGCCGCTGTCCACATTCCCAAGGGTCCAGGCGAGGCCATCGGCGCCCTCTTCCTGGGAGCGGTCCTCTGTCCAATAACCCTTGCCACAGGTTCGATTTTTACCGCCTTTGCGGTCCATGCCGCATTGGCCATATCCAACGATCTTTTCGCCTTTTATCACCGGCCGGACATGGAATGGGCGAAAGGAGGACGAAAGCGATGAGAAATTCGGGAATCCTGGCCGGCACGACAGCCCTGGTCACAGGTGGCGGAAAAGGCATCGGCCGCGAAACAGCCCGGGAACTTGGGAAGCTTGGGGCCGCAATCTACATATGCGGCCGGGACAAAGCCTCCCTTGAATCCGCCGCCGCATCCTTCGCCGCTGAAGGGATCCGCGCTCAGTGGTTTACCGCCGATGTCAGAGACCCGGCGGCCTGCAAGGCATTGGTCGACGCAGTGCTGGCGAAGGCGAGTCGCCTGGACATTCTGGTTAACAACGCCGGCATGTCCATGCGCGGTACCCTTGAGGAGACCGATCCAACCGTGATGGCGGCCATGGCGGAAATCAATTTCCTCGGACCCGCATATATGACCAAGTATTCCATTCCCGCCCTGCGTAAAAGCGGCGGCTCGGTTGTTTTTGTGTCCAGCCTCACGGCCTTGCACGGCCTGCCCCATGTGGGAGTATACGGGGCAAGCAAGATAGCCTTGAGGGTGTTGGCGGAATCCTTAAGGATTGAATTGGCTGGATCGGGAGTCCATGTGGGCATTGTCCATGTGGGATTTACGGAAAACGACCCCGACAAGGTCGTGTACGCCCAGGATGGAAGCCTTTCTTCAATCGGAGAAAGGAAAAACAGCCAGACTCAGGCGCAGGTGGCGCGGCGGATAGTCAACCTTATTCTTCGCAGGAGACGGGAAGCCACCCTCACCGCCCTTGGGAAGCTGGCTGCCTTCATCTACCGCTTCTTCCCCGGAGCGGCCGATCGGCTCCTGGGGAGGTACGTGAAGGAAAGCGGGCAATTCGGACAGATGAACCGGGGCAAGCGGCAATGAGCCTTATCACTGTGTGGTTAGCGCTTTGCGAATTCGTGAAGATTCCTCTCCACATAGTTCATGTGGAAATCCGCATGCCCAGTATAAATAGAAAGAAGATCGGCCAAGGTAAGCACGCCCCGGTCGGGGTGGTCGACCCTGGCCGCCTCCCTTACCTCATCTGAAATGGTCCGCAAGGACTCGGCGAGGAATTTGCGGATGGAAATCGCCAAATCGAGGCAGTAGATGCCATCGCTCCGGGAATAATTGTTGCCTTCCCGCCACGCCTCCTGATCCCAGACCATGATGCGCTTCCCCGGTTCCGCGATGGCCGACCTCGCGCGGGACACAAGATTGCAATCCGCGTCCAAAAGATGCACCAGGTGCTCATTGATGGACCAAGCGTCAGGCATGGATGGCACAAAGTGAATCGCCATGGGACTCAAGGTCATAACCTTGTCCAGGAGCGCGTCGTAGGCGTGTTCGAAAGCGCTGACGAGGGCGTTGTACTCGTGTCGATCCATTCTGGTTCTCCTCCGATAACCGTAGTATACTACAGCCATGTCGGCAAAAGAACAGTATATTTTGGCACTCGACCAGGGCACAACCTCTTCGCGGGCGATTCTCTTCAATCGAGACGGAATTGTCATTGGCGTACAGCAAATACCCTTCAACCAGATATTCCCCAAACCCGGCTGGGTCGAGCATGATCCGGAGGAAATCTGGGCCACCCAGCTTGAGTCCGCCAAGGGCGCAGTCGCTACCGCCCAGATAGAAGCCGACCAGATCCTCGCGATCGGCATCACCAACCAGCGCGAAACCACCGTGGTCTGGGAAAGGAGCACGGGAAAACCAGTCTACAATGCCATAGTATGGCAATGCCGACGATCCTCCGGCATTTGCGACGAGCTCCGCGCCCAAGGAGCGGAGCCGATGGTGCGCGAAAAGACAGGCCTCGTCCTGGACGCCTATTTCTCCGGAACCAAGCTCGCCTGGCTCTTCCGGGAATATCCTGTTTTAAAAGTCCGGGCCGAGCGGGGCGAACTCATGTTCGGCACCGTCGATTCCTGGCTCATCTACAAACTCACAGGCCGCCATGCCACCGATCCCTCCAACGCCAGCAGGACCCTCCTCTTCAACATCCACAGCCGGAAGTGGGACGAGGATCTTTTAAGACTCCTCGGCATTCCTGCGTCCATCCTTCCCGAGGTGCTTCCCTCCTCAGGCCTCTTTGGCTCCACAAAGAGAGATATCTTCGGAATCGAGATACCCGTCGCCGGAGCGGCAGGGGACCAGCAAGCCGCCCTCTTCGGCCACGCGTGCTTTGAGCCAGGAGACGCCAAAAACACCTACGGCACGGGGTGCTTCACTCTCATGAACACCGGCCCCTTCCCGGTGGCCTCGACGCGTAATCTCCTCACCACCGTGGCCTGGGACCTTGGGAAAGGGTACACTTACGCCTTGGAAGGGTCGGTCTTCATTGCCGGCGCTGTAATCTCGTCCCTGCCTTTGTCGGCCTCGGCGCGCCCTACTGGGATTCGGAAGCCCGGGGCACGGTGGTCGGGATCACCCGAGGAACCACCCGCGCCCACCTGGTCCGCGCCGCCCTCGAATCCATAGCCTTCGAATCCCGCGACCTCCTGGACGCCATGGAAAAGGATTCGGGCCGCGCCCTTTCCACCATCAAGGCGGACGGCGGCGCCTCGGCCAATTCCTTCCTCATGCAGTTCCAGGCGGACATCACGGACAGGCGCGTAGTGCTTCCTGAAGTGGCGGAGACCACGGCCCTGGGCGCCGCAAACATGGCCGGGCTCGCCTCAGGCTATTGGACAAGCCTGGAAGAGGTACGCAAGAATTGGCGCAAGAAAAGGGAATTCCGGTCGGAGATGGCGCCGGAGCTCAGGTCCCGCCTTGTGGCGGGCTGGGATAAAGCCGTCGCGGCGGCCCGGTACTATAAACCCTAGCCTGTAAAATTCAAACGGAGTATAGTGGATCATGACATTAGCAGAAAAAGCGATTTCCTTGCATTCAGGCGGTTCTTCCTGTTCCCAGGCGGTCTTTACGGTTTTCGCCCAAGGCCTCGGAATGGATGCGCGGCAAGCCCATAAGTTATCCACAGGCTTGGGTGGTGGAATGGGGCGCACGGGCAATATCTGCGGAGCCATCTCCGGCGGAGTCCTCGCCCTGTCCCTGATCTACGGCAGCGAGGTAGGCGGCGATCAGGAAGGCAAGATGAAAACCTACGAGGTGGTCAAAACCTTCCTGGCCCAAATTGAAAAACGACACAACTCCACCCAATGCCGCGCCCTTTTAGGCGGCGCCGACCTCTGGACTGAAGCCGGAAGGGCTAAGGTAAAAGATGAGTGTCTGGGTACCAAGGTCTGCAACCCACTCATCGCTGAGGTGGTGGATTACATCGAACCCCTCTTGCCCAAGGAATTCCGCCATGGATGAAAGATTTCTCCAAGGAAGGCACTTTTTAAAATCGAATTGGCATCTGGTGAAGGAAATCCAGTCTGACCAATCCAAAGGCCTTCCCCCTCCTCTTCAGGAAATGCCGCCTGCGGAAGAAGACAGCGTGGTGCTTCTTCCACAAATCCAACAAAACCCTATATTCCCCGACAGCCAGGGCCTTGCCGATTCCGGACGCGCCCAGACGCTCTACGGACTTTTGAAAACCAGGCAATCCCGGCGCAATTTCGAAGCCGTGAGCCTCGATCTTCCCACCCTTTCGTTCCTGCTCTGGTCCTGCGAGGGAGTCAGGGAAAACCGCGGAAAGTTTTCCTTCAGGACCACTCCCTCCGGAGGGGCGCGCCATCCTTTGGACGTGTACGTCTTCGCCAGGCGGATAGAAGGGCTCAAGCCCGGCCTCTACCGGTATCTGCCTCTTGAGCATTCCCTTGTTGTGGAGCGGGAGGGAGACGATTCTGAAGCCTTGGACAAAGCCTTGATGGGCCAGCTTTGGAACTCCGCCTGCGTGATCCTGTGGGCGGCGGTCCCTTACCGGAGCGAATGGAGATACGGAAAGGCCGCGGACAAGTTGGTCGCCCTGGACGCAGGCCATTCATGCCAGAATCTCTACCTCGCCTGCGAAGCCCTCGGTCTTGGAACCTGCGCGGTCGGCGCCTACGATCAGAGGAAGCTTGACGATTTTATGGGTCTGGACGGCGAAGACATGTTCGCCCTCTATGCGGCTCCCGTAGGCCGCCCGGTAAAGTGAAGGGAGGAAGCAATGGAAATCGATTTTGTACAACTCGCCATTCCTGCGGACTGCAATGTTGTAGTCGGCCAATCTCACTTCATCAAAACCGTGGAAGACATCGCCGAAATCATGGCCGGGTCCGTGCCGGGGGCTAAATACGGCCTTGCCTTCAGCGAAGCCTCAGGGCCTTGCCTTGTCCGGACCGAAGGCAACGAAGCTTCACTGGTCAAGGCGGCGGCGGATTGCGCGCTTTCAGTGGGCGCCGGACACAGCTTTTATCTCATCCTCGCTCCGGGAGCCTACCCGATCAACGTGCTTGACAGGATCAAAGGCTGCCCCGAGGTGTGCCGGATATTCTGCGCCACCGCGAATCCTGTGCAGATAGTGCGGGTTAAGACCAGCCAAGGCGGCGGCATTATGGGCGTTGTGGACGGCTCCTCTCCCGCCGGGGTGGAAGGCGAAAAGGACAAGGCTGACCGCAAGGCGATGCTGAGAAGGTTCGGCTACAAGTTCTGAAGGAAGGCTTCCGCGAATTTTTTCCTCCACGCATTGATATTCGCCGGGTTTTCCACATGCAGCCGGTTTGCCAGGACTGCAAGCGAAAGCTCAAGCCTTGGATTTACATAGAGCCAGGTTCCCGTGAATCCCGAGTGGCCAAAACCCCCTTGGGGATAGAGTTCTCCGGCTTGGAAGCCCAGCCCGCGGCCTTCGCCAAAATCACAGCCCGCCGACTGCGCCAGATCCTGGGAAAGGTACTCGGTCAAACCCTTCTCGGCCCAAGCACCCGGACAGGCGTATAGATCCCCCAAGAGGCATGTATCCTCCGCCCGGGCGAAAATCCCCGCGTGCCCTGATACTCCCTTGAAGTAATAGTGGCAATTCCCATCGTCCGGTTCGCCTGATATGGCGCGCGATTCATCCCTCCATCCATCGAAGGACAAACCCAATTCATCCACCATGGTCCGCTCTATCCTATTCCCGAATTCCGTAGCCGCCGCAGGCCCTTGCGAATGCGGCGCGCCGAAGGAGGCTCCACGCAGGCACAGAGGTAGGAATACAAGATCACGCATTGCGGCGTCCAAAGGAAGTCCGGTCGCATATTCGATCGCTTTTCCCATGAGCATGAAGTTGAGGTCGGAATATACGGTTCCTTCCTCGAGGGGAAAACGATCCATCACGTCTTCAAGGATATCGAAGAAATCGGCTTTCCCCGCCGCATAAAAGGGATACCAGTAATGGAGCCCGGAGGAATGGAGCAATAGGCTTCGAATCGTTATGCGTCCGAATGCTTCCCTGGACAGGGGACCCCGCGCTGCGCCGAAAAGCCCATCAATATCGCACAACGCAGAATCCAAAGTCATCCGTCCGAGAGTGACAAGGTGCAGCGCCGCCGTAGCGGTGAACACCTTGGTGAGCGAGGCTAGGTCGAAAGATGTTTCGATTTTCATGGGCTCCGCGATCAGGCCTTCCTTCCTCGCGAACCCTCGGCACATCGAGAAGAAAACTTGCCCGTGCCTATGCGCCCGCACCACAATCCCCGCCGCAGCCCCGGAACCTAGCATTTCCCGCGCGATTCCATCGATTGCGTCGATTGCGTCGCCCAACGCATCGCACGGGTTATCCGCCGTCATTCCCGCGCCGCTTAAGCATGAGGATTTCTCCCACGCCCTGAATCGCGAAATCGGGCAAGAACCCCGCTCTTTCATAGCCATGCCGCTGGTAGAACACCGCGGCCTTATCGTTGAAGTCGGAGACAAGGAGGGTCCAAACCCTACCTATCGACGCGGTCCGCCGCTCGAATTCCGCGAGGAGGATCGTACCCGCGCCGGAACCACGCAAGGAAGGATCCACAGCGATGAGCTTGAGGTAGGGGGAAGATCCGAAGGCTCCCTTCGGATCCACCCACGCGAAACCCTTGATGTGGCCTGCATCGATGAGGCCTTCATCCCCTTCCGTTTCCGCGACTATGACCATAGCTCCGGCCTCGACGCCCGCTTTCATCTTGGCCGCCAAGCCGGCGGCGGAAAAGCCGTACCTTTTCCCTATTTCGGATTCCGATGCTATTTCGGCGCAGCGCAAAAATTCTTGCGGCCGCTGCGCGTCAATGTCGCGCAACTTCAACCCCTCGGTCACGCACCGCCTCCTAGGCCATCGCCGTAAAGGAAGCACGCCACCCTATGCCCCGGCTCGGCCTCCGTCAAATCAAAGTAGGTCTTGAAGTCGCGCAACGCTCGAAGGCGTAGGAACAGCGCTCCCTGAAAGGACAGCCAGTCCTTTCCTTGGCGGGGGAAGGCACGTCGCCTTTGAGGATGATGCGCTTTCTCAGCCTTTCCTTGGGCGGATCGGGGATTGGCACCGCGGACAACAAGGCCTTTGTGTAGGGGTGGAGGGGGTTTTCGTACATGACCGAGGAATCCGCTATCTCGGCTATGGTGCCTAGGTACATCACGATGATCCGGGAACAGAAATACTCTACCACCGCGAGATTGTGGGCGATGAAGAGGAAGGTGAGGCCAAACTCGTCCTGAATGTCCTTCATGAGATTGAGGATCTGGGACTGGATGGAAACGTCTAAGGCGCTGACTGGTTCGTCGGCGATGATGAGCTTCGGCTCCAAAGCCAGGGCGCGGGCTATGCCGATCCTTTGCCTCTGGCCGCCGGAGAATTCGTGGGGATAGCGCTGGGCGAAGGAAGGAAGCAGGCCTACTCTTTCCATGAGGCTTGCGGTCTTGGCCCGGATTTCAGCCTCGCCCAGGGTGATTGAACCGCGGCGGGCATAGATGCGCAGGGGCTCGGCGATGATGTCCCCCGCCATGATCCTTGGATTGAGGGAAGAATAGGGATCCTGGAATACAAGCTGGAAATCCTTCCTCGCCTCGTAGAGTTCCTTGGGTGAAAGCGAGGCCAGATCCTTTCCTTCGAAAAGAATCTGCCCGGAGCTTGGCTTTTGCAGCTGGGCGATAGCCATGGCCGTTGTGCTTTTTCCGCAGCCCGACTCGCCGACAAGTCCCACCGCTTCGCCCCGGTTGACGGAGAAGCTCACCCCGTCCACAGCCTTGAGCCAGCCCACCCTCCGTCTAACAAGGATACCCTTTTCGATGGGAAAATGGACCTTAAGGTCCCGCACGTCCAGCAAGAGGTCGTCCTTCATTCCAAGCCCCCCTCCCCGCTGGCATAAAGCCAGCATCGTACCGACCTCGGCGCATCACCAAGGCTTGTTTCAGGCGGCATTTCCCGGCCGCAGATTTCCATAGCCTTGTCGCAGCGCGGCCTGAAGGGGCAGCCCGGAGGCAAGCTCGCCAAGTTTGGCGGAGATCCAGGGATGGAATACAGCCGCTTGCGAGACCCGGCGTCGATGCGCGGAATAGAATCCAAAAGCCCCTTGGTATAGGGATGCAAAGGCTGGGCGAAGAGATCGTCCACCGAGGCTTTTTCGACGATCTTGCCTGCGTACATGACGCAAATGGTGTCACAGATTCCGGCAACCACGCCGAGATCGTGAGTAATCATGATCACCGACATGGTGTTTTCGCCCGAGAGACTCTTGATCAGCTCAAGGATCTGGGCTTGGATCGTCACGTCCAGGGCGGTAGTCGGCTCATCGGCGATAAGGATGTCGGGATTGCAGGAGATGGCCATGGCTATCATCACCCGCTGGCGCATGCCACCTGAAAACTGGTGGGGATAGTCGTTCGCCCTCGCTTCCGCGTCGGGAATGCCGATGGCCTTTAGGAGCTCGGCCGCCTTGGCCAAGGCTTCCTTCCTGCCCATGCCGCGGTGCAACTGGAGGGCTTCGGCGATCTGGAGGGAAATTTTTAGGAGGGGATTTAAGGATGTCATGGGATCTTGGAAAATCATGGCTATGCTCCCTCCCCTGACAAGCCTCACTTCTTCCTCGTCGCCAACAAGGAGGTCCTTGCCCTTGAAAAGGATCCGCCCGCCTGAGATCCTTCCCGGGGGCTCGGGGATGAGCCGCAGGAGGGAGAGGTTGGTCACTGACTTGCCGCAGCCCGATTCCCCCACCAGGCCGAGGACTTCGCCTTTCCGAAGCGTGAAGGATATGTCATCCACCGCCTTGACCGTGCCATACTCCGTATCGAACACTGTGCGGAGGTTATTCACTTCAAGCAATATTTCTTCCATGCCGCCCTCCTATTTCACGTTCCGCAGCCGCGGATCCAAAAGATCCCTGAGCCCGTCGCCCAGAAGATTGAACCCAAGAACCAGGAAGACGATGGCGAGCCCGGGATAGATCGCAGTCCATGGCGCCAGGAGCATGAATTTCCTCGCCCCGCTGAGCATGTTGCCCCAGGAGGGATAGGGGGGTTGGATTCCCATGCCTAGGAAGCTCAAGGCCGACTCGAGGAGGATGGCGACGCTCAGGGAAAGGGACACCTGCACGATGAGGGGCATCATGATGTTGGGGACAAGGTGGCGGAAAAGGACGTAGGTCTTGCTTGCGCCTGAAGAAAAGGCGGCTTTGACAAATTCATTGCCCTTCAAGGTCAGGATAGCGCCTCGGGATACCCGGGCGAACTGGGGAATGTAGACGATGCCAATGGCGAATATGACATTGTAGGTTTTCTCGCCCAGGATTCCCATGACGAATATCGCCAGGAGCAGGGAGGGGAAGGAAAAGAGAATGTCCGCCACCCGCATTATCAGGTGGTCCCATTTGCCCCCCAGGAACCCCGCCCAGATGCCCATGAGGGTGCCGATGACGGCGCCCAGCAAGGTCGCGCCTAGGGAAATTATCAACGATACTGAACATCCTTGCATGATCCTGGAGAGAATGTCTCGGCCGAACTCGTCGGTGCCGAAGAGGTGGCCGGTCTTGATTGAGGGAGGCTCCAGCAGATGGAGGGTGTCCATGGCCACCGGATCAAAGGGCAGCCAGAAGAGGGATACGAGGATGATCAGAAGATAAAATGAGATTATGCCGACCCCGGCGAGGGCGATGATGTTCTTTTTAAGCCTTGCCGCTCCCATAGCCTACCTCCCTCCTTCGTCGAGTCTGATCCGGGGATCGACGGCGGCGTAGATGAGATCCGTGACCAGGTTCACCAGGACGAACATGGCGGCGATGAGAAGCACTATGCCCTGGATTACGGGATAATCCCGCTGGTAGATGGCGTACAGGGCTAGGCGGCCCATTCCCGGAAGGGCGAAGACTTCCTCGATCACGATCGCCCCGCCCAGGAGGTAGCCGGTATTGAATCCCGCCACCGTGATGACAGGCAGGATGGCGTTGCGCAGGGCGTGGCGGATCACCACAACCCGCTTTTTAAGTCCCTTGGCCTTGGCAGTACGCACATAATCCTGCTGCATAACCTCCAGCATGGAATTGCGGGTATAGCGCATGATCACCGCCGCGAGCCCCGTGCCGATAGCCAACGATGGAAAGAAAAGCATCTTTAGGTTTTTGATTGGATCCGCCGCGAAGCTTATATAGTTCCCCATGGGGATCCAGCCCTGCACACCCGAGAAGGCGATCACCATCAGCGAGGCGAGCCAAAACTGGGGAAGTGAAAGCCCAAGCAGTCCCGTAATCCGTATCACAATATCGGTCAGGGGATTCTGCTTGAGCGCCGCGGCGATTCCCAAGGGAATCCCCAAGGCCAGGGCGAGGACTAAGGCGAAAAGCGTTATCTCGATGCTTAAGGGGAGGCGCTGGAGGATATCGGGCAGGATCGGCCTTGAGGTCCTTAGGGAAAAGCCGAAATCCCCCTGTACAACCCGGCCCAGCCATTCGATGTACAATACGGGAATGGGCTTGTCCTCGCCGAAAAGCCGCTTGAGCTCTTCCATTTGCTCCGGCGTCGCCTCGACCTGGGTTCCCACGGAATGAGCCTGACCATGAAAAACACGATGATGGAAACGCCTAGGAGAACCGGAACCAGGGACAACAGGCGTCGCGCAATATATCTTCCCATGTATACGACTCCAAATAACAAGAAGGACCGCCGGGCTGCCGGCGATCCTTCGGATTGTGCGTCGAACGACGATAAAAGTCCAGGTAATTCGCTTTATTTATACGCGTAGGTGAGATAGTAAAGGCTTCCGTTGCCCACCTGCTTGAATCCCTTTACCGCCTTGCTCATCACATGGGTTTCAAATGGGCTGTAAAGGAAGACTATCGGCGCTTTGGCAGAGAGCACTTTCTGCAGTTCGTCGTATACCGGCTTCCGATCGGAAACTTTGGTGAGGACACGGCCCTTATCCAGGAGGGCGTCGACTTCCGCGTCCTTGAAAAGGAAGTTGTTCACGCCGCCTGAGGAATGGATCATGCGATACAGGAAGCGGTCCGGCTCGGAAGAGCCGCCCCGTAGTTCGACCATGGCGTCGAAGGTGCGCTTTACCCAGCGGTCGATGTATATACCCCATTCCACCACCTCAAGCTCGGCGGTTACGCCGATCTTCTTAAGCTGGTTCTGGATCACCTGAGCCACAGAAAGTCCGCCTTCGTAGGAATTTGCGGTGACGATCTTGAAGCTAAATCCATTGGGATACCCGGCCTGGGCCAGGAGAGCCTTGGCCTTGGCGATGTCAGGCACGGAGTTGGGAAGCTGAGAGAGCGGCAATGCCCACTGGGTGGCGGCCACGGGGATGGGGCCGGAGGGCATGGCCATGCCGAATTCGGCGATGGTGACGATCTCGCTCCGATCGATGGCCAAGGCCATGGCTTGCCGCACCAACTCGTTGTCGAAGGGCTTGCGGGTCACGTTGTAGCCGAAGGTTCTCACGTTGACCCCGGGCTTCTGCATGACATTGAGGTTGGCGTCCCGCTTGGCAAGCATGATGGTGGATCCATCGTTGATGGTGGCCATATCCAGGTTGCCGGCCTTAACGCCAGCCAGGAGGGAGGCCTGCTCGGGGATGATCCGGAAGATGACCTTGTCCAGGTAGGGAGCCCGGGACTCGAAGTAATCCGGGTTCTTGACCAGGGTCATGGAATTGTCGGGAATCCATTCCTTCATCATGAATGGGCCGGTTCCAACGGGATTTTTCTGAAGATTTCCATACTGCTCAACTGCGGCCTTGGAAACTACGGCGCAGTTGTTGGACGCCAGGCCTTCTAGGAATGAAGCCAGGGGGGCGTTGAGCGTCACTTTGACTTTGTAGGCGGAAACCCTCTCAATTGCCTTGATGGTGGCGAGGAAGGATCTTCCCGGGCTTGCGGTCTTGGGGTCGAGGATGCGGTTGAGTGAGAATTCAACGTCGTCCGCCGTCATCTCCTTGCCATTGTGGAACTTCACACCTCGGCGGAGGTTGAACACATAGGTGACGTTGTCGGGGATGTCGATAGACTCCGCTAGGTCAGCCACCAGTTCAAGGTTTTCGTTGTGCCGTACGAGTTTGTTGTACATCAAATCCACCCGGCGGTGGGATGAGAAAGACGTGACGATGTGCGGATCAAGACCTATCACTTCCTGATCGACGCCGATGGTCAAGGTTCCGGCATGACCGGCGGCGAAAGCCTGGGGAATGGCGAGGATCAGGAGAGCCGCCGCGGCGAAGAGGGCAACCAATTTTTTCATTTCAACCTCCTTACTACATGGACGCTCTGACGAGCGATTCTTGCATGCTTCAGCCCCTGCATTATATAGCAAATTCCTGCAGGCACAAGGCGAAAAGTGAAAAAATTTTTAACCTTCGGGCGATACCGGAGCACATTTTCATATTTGGGCACACCAGGAATTCACCGAAGCAGGTCGCGGTCCTCGGCATATTCACTGCCCCGAGCCTTGCGGAAGAGGGCGACGAGATCGGCAACGGCCATGCGGTCCTTTTCTTCGCCCTCCACGTCTGCCACCACTTCCCCCGCGTGCATCATGACGATGCGATCCGCTTCGGAAAGAGCTCGCCCCATATCATGGGTGACGACGAGGGCTGTGAGGCTATACTGGCGCACGAAACGTTTGGTGAGTTCCGATACAAGGTCTGCGTTGGCCGGGTCGAGGGCGGCGGTATGCTCGTCCAAGAGCAGGACGGAAGGTTCGGCAAGGACAGCCATGAGGAGGGTGAGGGCCTGCCTTTGGCCCCCTGAAAGCTTGGATACGTTCTCACGCAGGCGATTTTCCAAGCCCATGCCTAGATCGGCTACTTTATCGGCCAAATTTCGGGCGATCCGACTGGTGACGGCGAACCGCAACCTCCTTGGCCCCTTCCTGGATGCCAGGGCGAGATTGTCCAGGATCGTCATCTCTCCCGCCGTGCCCGCCAGTGGATTTTGCCTCACCCTTCCCACGGTCAGCGCGCGCATCCACTCCGGATCCCCGCCGCATTCCCGCTCGCCTAGGAAAATCGCGCCTCCCAGGATCGGGACACTTCCCGCGATCGCATTCAGCACGGTGCTCTTGCCCGCCCCATTCGAACCGATGAGCGAAACGGTCTGTCCTTTTGGGACTGAGAGGTTGAAATCATTGAGCACGATCCGTTCTTCGCCGGCACCTTGGGCGCTGCCGCCTTGGGCGCCGCCGCCTTGGGAGAAGCCTACCCTTAGGTTTTCAAGCCGGATCATGCCGATCCTCTCGTTTTGCGCGGCATCTGGGCTTTCTTGCCACGCAACGGCCTTCCCGAAATCGCCATAGCGCCGATGATGAGGAGGGCGGTCAGAAGCCTTAAGTCGTTCGGACCTATCCCAGCGAGATAACCCCAGGACCTCGCGGCATACATCAGGCCCCTGAAAAGGATGGAGCCCAACAGGACCCTCAGGAGCTGCACGCCGATGAATTGGGTTTTCAGGAGCAGTTCGCCGATCATCACCGAGGCGAGGCCGGCGGCCACAATGCCTGCGCCGAAATTTACATCAGCAAAACCTTGGTAGGACGCCGCCAATGCCCCGGAAAGGCCGGCCAGCCCGTTGGCGAGCATGATGCCGCCCCGACGGAGACTGATCGGATTGACCCCGGCCTGCACCACTGCGGCCTCGTTGACTCCCAGAGCCCCCATGCCAATGCCGATCTCCGTATGGAAAAAGAGATCCAGAAGCCCCACCACCACCGCGGCGAGGATCAAGGCGGCGAATAGGAGGGAAAGTTCCGAGCCGATTGCTCCGCCAAGCCAGTCCCGAGCACCCTGGAGGAGGGGGTTGAATTTTATGAGGGGAAGATTGGGCTTTCCGCCCAGGATTCTCAGGTTGATGGAATAGAATCCCGTCATGGTGACGATTCCCGCGAGAAGGGGCGGAACCTTAAGCCTATGGTGTATCGCCGAGGTGGCCAGACCCGCCGCCGCGCCGGCGAGGAACCCAAGGACAAGCAAAATCACCGAGATTGCCAAACCTGGAGTTGAACCCCCTTGGGCGCCCCATCGGGTCGCGAGTATCGCGGCGGCCGCAGCGCCGGCGGGGAATGAGCCTTCCACCGTGAGGTCTGGGAAATCCAAGACACGGAAGCTGATGAAAACCCCAAGTGCCAGGATCCCATAGACGAGTCCTTCGATGAGAATGCCTTCAAACATGGGTCATTTTTTTACCGCGACGCCGTTTTCAACCAGGATCCTGGCTCGCTCAAGGAGGGCGGGATCGAGTTCCAACCCAAGAGCGGCCGCCACATCCTTGTTGAGGACCAAAACCAAGGCAGCCGGGTCGGTGGGCAGGAAGGGCGGGATATCCTTGGTTTTCGCACCATCTAGGATCTTGACCACTATCTCTCCTGTGGCGCGTCCCATCTGGTAATAGTCATATCCCAGGGCGGCAAGCACGGGGATGGTTTCCGCGGAGGACGGGTCCGCCGACATGAGGGGAATCTTCTTGCTCAAGGTCACTTCGGAGACTGCGGCCAGGGCCGAAAAGACTGTATTGTCGTTGCCCAGGTAGAGACCGTCGATCCTGTCGGCGATAGCAAGGAGAGCCGACTTGGCTTCCGAGGAATTGGTTATCGTCGCCTCAACGAACTCGATTCCCTTCGCCTCGCAGTAGTTTTTAACCAAGGCGGCGATGGCCACTGAATTCGCCTCTCCCGAGGAATAAAGATGGCCTAGGCGCTTCACCGGCGCCATGGCGAGCAACAGATCGAGCTGTTCGGCCACGGGAGTCATGTCCGAGGTTCCCGTGACGTTCGCCCCTCCCGCCGACATCGAATCCACAAGGCCGGCGGCGACTGGATCGGTGACCACGGAAAAAACCACCGGGCGGTCCTTGATCTGGTTTACGAGAGCCTGGGCAGTGGGGGTGGCGATACCAACCGCCACGGCTACCTTCCTCTCCTGAGCACGTCGACGATGCCTTGCTCAACCGCGTCCAAGGCCAGATGAGCCACGAATTTTGCCAGCCCTACGGTCTTCTTCCCTTCGGCGCAAGAAAAGAGCAGGGAGACGGCGACGACAATCACGACGAGAACCGATATTTTTTTTCGGGACATGGAAACTTCTTTGCATTCCGCACTCATATTTGTTACTATTGATAGTAACATTGCGGCCATGATAAACCCCCATCGACCTTTGGTCAATGGGGGCGATCCAACACGGAGGGGTTACTGCAGAAGCCGCGCGGAAATCAGCACAATGTCATTTTGGGGCACATCGGCGTGGGGAGGCCTTCTTCCCGTCGGAACCTTCGCCATGGCGTCCACTACTTCCAGACCTTCCACAACCGCGCCGAACACACAGTATCCCGCGCCCTGGCCTGGGCTGGTATAATTGAGGCTTCGGTTGTCCACAAAATTGATGAAGAACTGGCTTGTCGCGCTGTCGGGGTGGGGCGTCCGAGCCATGGAGAGAGTTCCCCGCGCATTGACCGGGCCTAGGGCGGCCTCGTTCTTGATGGGCGGCTTGGTCTGTTTCTGGTCCATCCCAGGCACGAATCCGCCTCCTTGGGCTACAAATCCAGGAATTACCCGATGGAAAATAGTCCCGTCGTAGAATCCGGATTTCACGTAATCCAGGAAATTGGCGGCGGTGATAGGCGTCTTGTCTTCAAAAACTTCAATCGTGATATCGCCGAGGCTTGTGGTGAGTTTCACTTTCGCGTTGGGCATCGTCTCTCCTCTCGCAGTGCGGCCTTATAAGGTGATGACGCCCAATATAACGGATTTCGAAGCGCCCGTCACCTCCGGTAGGTTCCCAGGCCTGCCCATCAGGGCCTCATGGCCCAGGACGGCGAAGGCCATCGCCTCCCTCGCTTGTTCGGGAACGCCCAGATCCGCGGTGGTCAGGAGCGAGACGCTCTGGGGCAGCAGCCGCCTTAACATATCCATGAGACAAGGATTCATGGCTCCGCCGCCGCCCACCACGACATCCGCGATATGAGCCACCGGGAAGATGAAATCGCGGTACGACCGAACAATGCTCTCAGCGGTGAAGGCCGTCGCGGTGGCGATAAGGTCCTCGCCTCCAAGCCCTCTTTTTTTTCCTTCCACAATCAGGACATCCACAAAGCCGCTTCCATATACTTCCCTTCCTGTGCTTTTTGGAGGCCGTTTTGAAAAGAAAGGATCCTCCATGAGGCGTTCGACAAGGGCAAGATCAGGATTCCCCTGCCTCCCCAGCCTGCCTTCCGCATCATAGTGCATCGTTCCCCCAGTATGTCGGCGCACCAACTCATCCATGATCATGTTTCCGGGTCCGGTATCAAAAGCGAAAATTCCAGCGCTTTTCGCGTCGCCGCTCTTCGCGCCGCTGCCTTTTGCCCTGGCGGACGACCCGCCTGCAGGCACCACGGTCGCATTGCCTATCCCGCCGATGTTCTGCACAACCCTTCCCCGTCCATCGCTCCCGAACAAGAGGGCGTCCACATAAGGAGCCAAGGGCGCCCCCTCCCCCCCAGCCGCCATGTCGCGGGACCGGAAATCGGAAATGACGGGGATCCCCAGCATTTCCCTCAAGGCCGGCGCCGAACCTATTTGGAGCGTGCCGCGGGCTGGAAAATCCAATCCATCGGGAGCGGGAAAACCAACCCCTTGGGGCGCGTGCCAAATGGTCTGGCCGTGAAGGCACAGCGCGGTGACTCTCTCCGCGGGAAAACCTGTCTCTTTCAACAAATTCTCCACCGCCGCCGCGTACCACCGGGCCAAGCCGAAATGGGCGAAGACAATCTCGTCGATTTTCGCGGTTCCAGGGGAGCACAGCGGAAGGAGCCTAGATTTAAGCGCAGCAGAATAGGGCAGGGACGACTGCCCCAGAAGCCTCACTGATTCAAGATACCCTTCAGCGCCGGTCTTTATTTCAACCAATACCGCATCGACCCCGTCGAAGGAAGTCCCGGACATGATGCCCACAAGGTGATGCAAGGACTCTTCGGCGTAGCCTTGGAGCCGGAGATTCGCGTTGTCTTTCGTTTTCATGGGGTGGAGTATATGGCAATTTTTTTCACCCCGCAAGGATTCGCCAAATTTTCCTTGCGGATCGGGAAATATCGATTTAGTATGGAATAATGGCCAATTCAATCCAAGCTCCCGCGTCCATCGTAGACCACGGAAGGATGAAGTTCGGCTCATGGTCGGGCTATCCCGGAGAAGCAAATCTTCTCGATGTGGTCAAGCCCTATGGATTCCGGATTCTACGCATCCTGAAGCGGATGCGCCTCAAGGAATGGAGGGCCTTACAGGCGGGCGACGACACCTGGTTTGTATTCGCCGTGCTCTACGACGCTAAATTCATCTCCATGGCTTCCGTGGACCTATGGAATAGAAAAGATAAGGCCAAGCACGGATTCAGGCGCATGTTCCCTTTAAGCAGATTCATCATGTCCAAAAGCCTTGAATTCTCCGAAACCCACGCGGACCAAGGAACAGACCGACTTTCCCTCAGGATAGATCCCGAGGCTTCCTATATCGGCCTGCACGCCCGCTCAAAGCCCAGCCATGCAGCCCCAGAGGATATCGCCCTGGACCTGCGTTTTGACTTTTCTCCCCACGATGCAAGTCCAATCTCGGTCTGCATGCCCTTGGGCGACAACCGCGGCATTTATTCCACCAAGGTACTTCTTCCTTGCTCGGGTCTTTTGTCCATCGACGGGCATACCCATCGTTTCGATTCCAATACCGCCTCGGGAGCCTTCGACGACCACAAGGGCTATTATCCCTACCGTCTCCATTACGATTGGGTCACCGGCTTCGGTATCGACGCCCAGGGCAGGAGGATAGGCTTCAATCTCACGGACAACCAAGTCTTGGACCAGGAACGCTACAACGAAAATCGCCTTTGGTTGGGAAAGGAAGTCCATACCCTTCCGCCGGTCCGCTTCGAGCGCCCCGACGGACGGGAGGGTCCCTGGATCATCAGGGACAGGAAAGGTGTCGTGGATCTCCGGTTCTATCCTGAGGTTTCCCACGACATCTCAATGAGGCTGGGCCTCGCGGCTATCGATTACGCGGGTCCCTTCGGTGGCTTTTCAGGCGGATTCACCCTACGGGGCCAGGCTATCGACGCTTCCTCCCTCTTCGGCATGGGAGAGGATAAAAGCGTCAGGCTCTAAAACCGATACCTTAGGTTGACCTTGAGATAGCTAGATTCCGCATATTGCCCCAGGTCTCCCGAGGAGAGTCCGCCGAAGATTCCCGCCTGGACGCTGGCTTCTGCGTCTCCGGAGACAAAGGTGATTTTTGGCATCAGCAGGAAGTCTTGGGAACTCAGGCCCCAGATTCCTCCGAGACTCAGTCCCACTTTGTCCTTGAAAAAGCTTCGGGTCAGCATTCCTGTCAGCGTGGAGGCGAATTCCGGCTTTCCGGTCTCAATGTCCAAGGGAGCCACGATCGCACCGTTGTTGATCCTGTAGCTGCCGGAGTACTGAAGATTCAGGGTTGCCATGCCGAAGAGATCCCGATCGAAGCCCAGGGAATAGGCGATGGCGGGATTGTAGACTTCAGGGTCGCTTCCCGCCAGATCCCCGGTCAGGTTGGCCGCCACTTCTCCCCGGAAGGAAAAGCCCGCCGCGACAAAGGCGAAGTCCGCGCCGACCTGCTGGTAGCGATTGTAGCTGAAGCTCACATCGTTGTTTGGGTCTCCTGGGGGACCTTTAATCAAGACCGAAGCGGCAGGGGTGGGAAGAAAGCCGTAGAAGTATTGGAGGCCGAGGTCCACGGAGACCAGGGAGGCGGAAAAACGAGCCCCGGCCTGGAAATTGTTAAGCGTTGTCCTTGGCGCCAGGTCTTTGGCCGCGGCGTCGAGCATTTTCTCCGGCTGGACCATGACAGCCAGGGACTTAAGCGCCGCGGGTGCCCAGATTCCGTCCAAGGCCATCCTGTGGCCTGCGAAGCTGGGAATGAAGACCGCCTCAAGGGCGGAAGCCTGGTTTAAGGAATACCGGGCCCGCAGCATAGGCATGGCTATTTTTCGTTCCAAGGGATCGGAAACCGTAAGATCCCGCAGATCTAGGGGATTTGTCACATCCAAAGGTCCTTGGCTGTCCGCCCTGCCCCAGGAAAGCTTCATCAAGCCGCCTTCAAACCAGAACTTTTCCCCGAAGTACGAGAGCACGGCGGTGTCCACGAGGGACGCGGGATCACTCGCGATGCGCGATTTTGACACCATCAAGGCCGCGGTCGCCCCGAACTTGCCGCTGTCCCAGGAAAACTCGATCCGGGAAGCGGCCAAATCGCCTAAGGAAATTGCAGACGGATCCCCGAATGACGCGAAAAGCGCGGCGGCCCCTATGTCGATCCATCCAGAAATCCCGGAACGGGAAGACCCCGGGGCATCCTCGTCCTCGGCCGCAAATCCGAAATCCTGGCCAAATACAGGAATCCCCGCGGCGACTATTAAAGCGCACAACGCTATCACACCCAAATGCCTTGGATTTTTCATCATGGCCTCCCGGTTTCAAGGAATTTCGTGGTGAACACCCCCGCGGGGATCGGGTCGTCGTATTTGATGATTTCCACATAAATCGTAGTCGAAGTCTTCGCCTTCACCGTGCTCATCCTAGTAGCCAAGGGCGTAAACCTGCCCTGCCTGTCCTGGACATCGAGGATGTCCAGGATCTTCGCCAACTCGCCCTTTCGATCGTACAACTCTATCCTGAATGCGATCCTTGTGGACTTCTCCACCCAGGAAAGTATTTTTGAATATTGGTATTCTTGGGTTTTCGGCTTCGACTCTACCACCCAGCAATCTTTTCCATCGAGCTTCTCCTCTCTCAGGATCCGATGGCTGTCCGCCGATGCCGCGCGGTTGGCCGAGGAGACATCATCATAGGAAAGATCGGTGCCCATGAAGCTGGCCGATCCTTCTCCGGAAGAAATTCGCCGCACCTTCCCGAGGGAGGGCAGGAAAATCCATCTATCTTCGGCCTTCCCTGCGCTCTCGACCGTAAGGAATCTCGTATTCGCAACGCTGGCGGGTTTCTGGAAAATGACCACTGTCTTGTTGACCCCGTCAATTTTCGCGGAATATTGATCGATGAGCCTTTCGGAGGAACTGCCGTCCTTGGCGATTATCACCATCCGGGACCTGGTAGAAACCGAGTCGGCCTGGATCCGATCCCGGGAACTCTTGACGATTTCCTCAGCGCTCTGGGCAAAGGCCCCGATTGAGGAAAAAAGCATAAGCGCGGCGACAATGGGCGCGATCGACGGGAAACGCGGATTTCTCATTTGGTAACCTCCATGGAAGCCTGGCTTTTTTTGTCCGAAGGCAAAGGTCTGCGGATGAAAGCCGGATCGAGCACGTTGAGCAGCACGGGAAGCAAGGTAAGGCTCACCACGGAGCTGGTGGCCATGGTGAGAAGGATGAGCTTGCCGAGGTCGGCAAGGATGTTGAATTGCGAAAGCGCCAAGACTGCGAAGCCAAGACCCACGGATACGGCATTCATGAGGATGACCTTGCCAGAGTCCCTGAAGGTTCGGCGTAGAAAATCCCCCTTCCCGCCGGTGGCGAGAAATTCGTTGTGGTAGGCGGCCATGTAGTGGATGGTGTAGTCGATGCCAACCCCGATGGCGATGCTTGCCACCATCGCAGTGCCGATATTCAGTTTAATTCCCGCCCAGCCCATCACCGCGAAATTGATGAGGATCGAGATCGAAAGGGGTGCCAAGCCTATAAAGCCGGCCACAATGGATCGATAGTAGATGGCGAGGATCAAGAACACCAATGCCAAGGATACGCCCAGGGACACAAACTGGGATTGCACGACCAGGTCGTTGAGCGATTTCTCCACCAACGCGGTTCCGCCGATGATGACGTTCACGTTCTTGGGAAAATTGTCCGCGATGTAGGTGCGCATTTTTTCCAACGCCCGGTCCGTATCCCTCTGGCCGACTGTCCTGAGCTGGACGTTCATGCAGATGGATTTTGGTTCCAGAGGGTCGTCGGCGAAGGCTCTGATATCCCCCGAGAGGAGTACCAGGTAGTTTGACACCAGGCCTTTAAGCTCTTCGGAAGTTGAAAAGCCGTACCGCGCAGGATCGGTAGGTACTTCGTAATACGCCGCGCCCTTGTAGTTCATCGACTTTTTCAAGTTCGCCGTCAGATCCTCGGCGCTCAAGTCCCGCCGATCCGCCAGGGCGAGCGCCTTGGAGAGGTATTCGGCGAAAGATTCCTCCGACAAGGCTTTACCCGTTACACCCCCCTTGGGGTTCTCATAAGCCAGATGGTTCTCAGCCGCTGGCGCGGCTGGGGTTTCTTCCGATTCTTCAGAGCTTCCGAAGCGGCCGAATCCAAAGACCGGCTCGTTCCCTGCCGCCGGAGCGGTTTCCGTCGTAGGGGCTGCCCTTTTAGGCGCGACGCCTTCGGAATCCACGTCGGCATGCATCACCTGGTTGATACGCTTGACCATATCCGTGAAACCCGTGGTTTTCCCCACCTCGGGCACATAATCTGCCAAGTAGCGCGCAAGACCATCCATCGCCCCAAGTACCTCCGGGGTCAGGACATCACCGGGTTTTTCTCCTTCCACCACCACATTCACCATCTTGGATCCGCCGAACTTTTCCCTCACAAAGGCATCAGCGCGCGCCACCTCGGTGGAAGGCTTGAAGTATTCCACCAAGACATTGTCGATCACAATGCGCGAAAGTCCGATAAACGACAAAAGAATGATTCCCGCCCCTGCCGCCAAGGTTGTACGGCGCTTTCTAGCGACGAGGCAAAGTGAATCAGCTATGGCTTCACTCAAGGAATCTGCGGTGCCGTGCTCCATCCTCTTTCCCCAGGATTTCGGCTTGGCCCTCTCCGGCCCTCGGATTATGAATAAGGCGGGGATCAGCGTCATGGACACAAGGAAAGCCGTGGCGACGCCGAAGCTAGAAAATATCCCAAACTCGAAGATTGGCACCACCGAAGTAAAGCAAAAAGAAACAAACCCTACGAACGTGGTCAACGCGGCGAGAAAAACCGGCCACCCAATGCGCCGCATCACGGCGAAGACCAGCTGCCTGTGCTCTTCCGGGTCCATGTGCTTTCTTTTGGCCGCTTCATCGTAATGATGGCTCACCACATGGATGCCATAAGCGCTGCCCACCGCCACAAGGATCACGGGCAGGACAGTGGAAAGGATCGAAAGCTTGACTCCAAAAAGCGGCATCGCCCCAATCGCCCAAGTCGCCGAGATAGCCACGGTGAGAAGAGGGATGAGTACGCTGGAAAGGCGCTTGAAAGAAAGGAATAGCACGCCGACGACCACGACAATGACCATCGGCACAAGGAAGAGAAGATCCTTTTTCGTGGCTACGTTGACTTCGGCGCTGATGACCGGCAGACCAGCCATATAGACATTTGTGGTCGTGAACCCTATTGAATCAGCTAACGCGCGTATCCTCTCATAGCCTTCGATGGTCGCGGGAGAGCCAGCATCGTCGGTGCCGACGTCCAAGGCCACCACTACTTGGGTTGCGGTGAAGTCGTCGGAAATCAAGGCTCTCCGATACATATCCCAGCCCAGGAGTTTTTCCTTAAGACGGGAGATTTCCTCGGGCTTGCCTGAAAAATCGCTTGCGATCAAAGGCGAGACGATCACCGAATCGCCAAGACCGTCTATGTAATCTGTGGAAACGATGGAAGACACCGAATCTACAATATCGAGTTCGCCCACCTTGGCATCGAATTCGCGCAACACCAAGAGGAATTCTCTGTCGAACACCGTACCCGACCTTCGCTCCAGGCCAACAAGCACCATGATCTGGCTACCGAAGGTTTCGTCGATTTTCATGGTCAGGACCCTCTGTGGATCCTTGTCGGGCACGAAGCGAAAATTATTGTTGTCCAACTGAGCCCTCGGCAACTGAAGGACAAAAAAAACAGTGATCGCTCCTATGGCGGCTACAATCCGCCACGGATGCTTAAAAAACTTTTCCATGTTCCTATGTACTCCCTCGAGTCAATTTCGTATGGGCGAGCCAAGGCGCAGCGCCTCACGCGGCGCTTGAGGACCGGCGAAACCCCGCAGGATGATTTCCAAGGTTTCGCGCAATATTTCCTGAATCTTTTTCGCATCCCGGGCTTGCCGTGGCAGGCGCGCCGCCTGGTCGATTATCGATGTGGCCACCATGACTATGATTCGCGCGGATTTGACCGGATCGATGCCTTCCATGGTGGTGCCGTCCGACATTCCCCTTTCCAGGTACGCGGCTATGAAGGCCAAGAGGCTTTCCATGGGAGCATTGCCGGTTTCGCCGAAGCCTTCGATGGGAAAGCCTGGGTTGACCGAGCGGTTGATCCCCGTGAGAAGGAAAATATCTTCAGATTCTCCATAAAAATCCAAAAAACCTTTCCAGAGGGAGTGGATAGCCTCTATGCCCGAAGCTTCGGGGTTGGTTCTCTCCTTCGCGTAGTCCATGAAGGTGGTGGCTGCTTCCTCGAGAATCGCCGAAAGGATGGCTTCCTTTCCGGGGAAATAAAGGTAGAGGGCTGCCTTGGAAAGCTCGGCGCTGTCGGCGATTTCCTGCATGCTGAGGAAATCCACGCCTCGCTCGAGTATAAGCTCCTTGGCCTTTTTTAAAATGAGGGTACGGCGTTCTTCCTTTTCTCTTTGCTTTCTATCCGCAATGCCCATCTCGACCTTCCTCCGGAACAATATTGTTGACCAAAAGTCACATTATGACCATCGGTCAATAAAGGTCAAGACGGGTGGGACGACACTCGTTATTCCTCGACTCTTATGGCCGGGAGCAGGTTTGGGGAGGGTCTGTCAAGGGAGGATGGCCAGTAAGAATCAGGTGATTTTCAGAGCTGCCTGCCCGTCTTGAGCTTCTCCTCAAATCTCTCCAGGGCTTTGCCGGAGAGGAGGGAAGCCCCTTCGGGCGAGGCCAGCCGGCGCTTAAGCTCATTCATTTCCTGACGGGTAAACCTGACTCCGCCCATCACATGGCGCTCAAAGCTTTCGGCGGCCCGGGGCGCTACTTTCCTGGTGATGTCCAGGAGGACTTCCGCATAGAACCGGATTTCCTTCTGGGCATGGGGATCTAGGCGAAGCATGAGGAAACGGAAAAGGTTGTGGAGGTCGATCTGCCAATACCACTCGGTGTACAGCGAGAGGGGAAGGTTTATCCGGGCGATTTCCCGGGCGATGTTTTCTTCCACATAGGCTGAATATTCCTCGTAGGCTCGCTTCTGTCCTCCCTGCAAGGCATCGAGGATTCGCGCAGCCCGGGCCGGGGGAAGGGCCTCGTCGGACCTGCCCTGCTTATTGTCTTCGCTCTGAACCGCCAGGTCAGCCGGATCAGGGACATAGAACTCGTCCTTCATGATCGAATAGCGGCCAGACATTTCGTTGACCCGGGCTGTCCTGTGGCGGATCCATTGCCGTGCGACGAAGATGGGAAGCTTGACATGGAAGGTGAGGATCACCTGCTCAAAGGGAGAGGTGTGTTCATGGCGAAGCAGGTAATCGATAAGCCCCGCGTCTTCCCGGTAGCTCTTGGTGCCTTCGCCATAGGAAACACGGGCAGCCTGCACGATCCTGTCGTCTCCGCCCAGATAATCCACCAATCGAACAAAACCCTTGTCTAAAACCTTGAATTCCCGATCCAGAATGGCCTCGGCCTCCGGAACGACGCAATGCGCCATGTACTGCTCCCCTAGATAATCGTTGTGCGTAACAATGGTACGCGATTTTCAAATCCCCCAAACTCTCCGGAAAATTTGTCTATCGTGCATTTATCGGTGCCCGGGCCATGGCAATCGGAACCGACGGTGAGGAAAAAACCCATCGGCTCGGCCGCGGAGCGAACGTAGGCGTTGATCTCCTCGGTTTTTTTCTTCCTGGAATACCAGTAGAGTTCCACACCGTCGACACCCAAGGATCGGAAATGAGCCAGCTTCGCTAAAAGCCTGGCCTCGTCCTTGCGCATCTCCTCCAGATCGTCATTCCAAAGGTGGCCGAAATGGGGTATCACCGCAAAGCCCCCGTCCGCGTGGATAGCCCCGACTGCAACGCGGACCGAGGGCTTTTCCAGCTTGTATTTGGGAAACCTTCCCGGCACGAACCATTCCCGCTTGAACTTTTTATAGGTTGTGGCGATGGAAAGAAGGCCTCGCGCCTTCAGGTAGAGGAATAGATCCACTTTGCTCCAAGAAATATGGGCGATGCGATCCGAATCCCCAAGGAAATTTGAGCC